>JAKSKU010000009.1 GCA_024401565.1 Paludibacteraceae bacterium | reverse complement strand
TTCTTCTCTTTGCTCCTCTTGTCTTTCCCTGACGTCTCTTAGGATGTGCCATTTTGCTTTATATTTTTAATGTTATTTTATTTTAAAATTCTTTAGTGCTGCCCAACGCGGATCAATCTCCTTCTCACCTGCTGCCGTATCACTTGCCAGGTCGGCAGACTCGCTATCCTCATCATCATCGCCGCTTTCGAAGCACTCATGACTTCTAAATTTGTCAGCCATTGCTTCATCGCATTCGCCGTCTTCATGTACATGGCGAATCGGAATTGCGAGAGCAATAAACTCATAAATGTACCATGATAGGTCTATCTTTTGATCGATTTCAGAAATGAAAATCAAATCATCATCAGACTCTCCGTCTCCAAACTTGGCATCCAAATGTCCGTCTGTGGAAATCTCTTGCTCCATATCTTCAAGACATCTGTCACAAGGTATTGTCACCGCACCGTCTATCTCAAAATCAAATGAGAAAGAATCACCGGACGAAACTCGCATTTCCACATCGACTTCCACATCACCTTTTTGAAATTCACTTCCTCCTATCATCTCGAAATCCTCATCGGTCATCGAAAAATGATAGTTGTAAACTCCCTTTTCAAGATGCTTCAAGTCTATGACAAATCTATCCATGGCTTCCATTTGGACTGCAAAATTACAAAACTTTTATTTTATTACTAAATTTTCCCTTCGTTTTTTCGCTTTTTCGGTGATATTGTTGATAAATCTTTGACAATAGAATTGAAAATGATTGAAAAATAGGAAAAACAAACGAGGCTTTTAAAGAATTTTTGCAACTTTGCATTCGAAAATGTTTGGTTTAGTCATTTCGGATTACACAAACAAGTACAAACTAAATTAGTAACAAAATAATGAAAGTTGGAAAACACATCGATCTACGATGTGATTTTGGGTTCAAGTACTGCATGTCGGACCCCATTGTTATGAAATCGTTTCTAAATGCCATTTTGGAAGGAGACGTGGAGACAATCACAGAAGTTCAATTTGAAAACGTGGAGGTCCCTAAAGTAAGAAAGAAACAGCGTGGCGTCACATTTGATCTTCGTTGCACAACGCAAAGCGGAGATTCTATTCTGATTGAGATGCAGAACTCATGTCAGAAGTTTTTCAAGACACGAGCGAATTTCTACGTCCACAAACTTATAGACTCAAAAATCAAGAAAGGTCTGGCATGGGAAGACATGAAAGAGGACATTTCCAGAATCATCGGAATCTTTATTCTGGGAGAAAGTGTTCATGAAATTGACGAAGCAGTAACGTGTACAGCGGAATGCAACGTGAAGACAGGAAAGATATTTTGGGACAGACATCGAAAATATTTCTTATCTTTGCCAAAGTTCAAGTTGGATGCAAACAACATCACAATGAAGGACATCTGGTTGTACACTTTCAAAAACTTAGGGAAAATGGAGAATATTGATCCAAGTGTATATGAAAGAGCCGACGAAGGTTTGCTCAAAATGATAGAGATGGCCAAAGTGGGTGCTTTGTCTGAAAAAGACTACGCCATATACGAAGCAAGCCTAAAACTTCTTGCCGATGAAGTGGACATGGAGAAGCATGGCTATAAAAGAGGTCTTGAAGTTGGAGAAAAACGTGGGGAAAAACGTGGGGAGAAAAGAGGCATTAAGATCGGCATGGCCACCACAATAAAAATGCTGGTTGATGGAGGCATGTCCATTTCTGTAATCGCCAAACATTTGCATATTTCCGAAGCAGAGGTGAAATCGATTCTTGATTAAATTTATCAATTGTTAAGATAAAATGGATGTTCAGATTCAATTGAACATCCATTTTTATAGCATTATCAAAATCAATATCAAGATTCCACAAACTACTAATGGTGCGGAATTCATTTCTGTATAGTCTCCTAATTTGATTTTTGGCAGTTTTGTGAACAGATTGAAGATGGGATCACAAATATTGCCGACGGCTTCAAACTTCTTTAGGTTGTCTTCGTTTAGTTTGCTTTTGTACGGTATGACTTTCCAATATAGTATGACGATGAACAATGAGAATCCTGTGACTAACTTCAATAGCCACTTGATATTGACATTGCCTCCTATGCCGAATGCATTGAACAATGCGACAATGAGTAGGGCAATGATGGATATTCTTATGATCTCAGTTTTGTTCATTTATTATTCTTAATATGAAATCTGCTTGATAGACGCTCGCCCTTGCGGGCTCGCTTTGAGGAAGGGGGGTAAGGGCGTTCCACCCTTAACAATCCTCAATGGTAGTGATCGCTAATTTAGCATTCAGCATTTATAATTCAGCATTTCTTCTCAAATACTTGTTTGATATTTTGCTCTACGTGCTCCAATCTAACCTCCACTCCGAATTTTTCAGCGATGTGCTCTGCTGTCTTCTGTGCTGAGTAGACGGAACGATGCTGACCACCCGTACAACCGAAACTGATCATCAAGCTTGTGAAGCCTCGTTCCATATAACGAGCGACGTGGAAATCCACCAAAGCCCAGACAGAATCAAGAAATGTGAGTATTTCACCGTCTTTCTCCAAGAAATCAATCACTGGCTGGTCTCGACCCGTCAACTGCTTGTACTCTTCGTACCTACCAGGGTTGTGTACAGCACGACAGTCGAACGCATAGCCTCCTCCGTTGCCAGACTCGTCTGCCGGAATACCTTTCTTATATGAGAAACTGAACACTTTGACAACTAATTTATTATTCTCCATAATGCTTTGTTGCTTCTTTGATGACTTTTACCAGCTCCGGATATTCCGTTTCAAACTTGTCAACCACTCCATTCAACGTCTTCAACGTGTCTGGAATCTGACCTAGAAACGTCTCCTTCTTCTCTTCCAAACCACGTAATCCATATGTGCCTAACACTTGAACCATACGAGTAAGGATAAAGAACGAAAGATAACCATAAAACTCTTCGTCATTGATGCTTATATATTTCTTCACAGCCTTCAAATAAGCTGTGATCATCATTTTCTTTACGTGCTCCGGGTATCTTGCCCTCACTTGATAGACAAACGAAACCAGATCGTACCAGATAGGGCCTTTACGTCCTCCCTGGAAATCTATATACCATAACGAGCCAGCCTTCACCATCACATTGCGCGACTGGAAATCACGATACATGAATCCCCACGCGTCTTTGCGGACCTCACTCATCGCTGTCCACATCTTCTCGAAATCATCATGCAGACGGGCTTCCTCATATGCAATCGGATGCTTCTTCACAAAATAAGTCTCAAACTTGGCAAAGTCAGCCATCAAACCGTCACGAGAAAATTCAGGCTCCGGATAACATTTAGCGAAATCAACTGTTTTTGCTCCTACAAACTGCATTTTTGCAAGATCATCCATGGCCTTACAAAGCAATCGGATACTTGTCTTTGAGTATTCGTTCTTTTCTCGGAAGACCTCAAGCACCTTATATAGCGAATTATCTCCACAATAAGTCTGGAGATAAATCATTCTATCTTTGCTGACGTGATAAACTTTAGGCACAGAAGCACCCGCACGCTTTAGCTGCTTGGCAATATAGATAAAAGCATTGTTTTCTTCCACCGTCTCTCCAATAGTGGCGACATATTTGCCAGAGTCACCGTCTACAAGGAAATACTGTCTGCCAGACCCAGCTTGAGCGATAGGAATAATTGACTTCGTTCGATGTCCCTGGAATTTTTTGTACAGACGGCAGATTGCCTGCATATTATCTTCATGAATCTGCTCAGGAGTTTTCTGCACCTCAACTTTTGGCTTTTGCTGCATCTCCTGTTTCTTCTTTTCTCTGCGTTCGCGTCGCTCTTTAGCTCTTTGCATCTGATCCTGCTGTATCTTTTCAAGGACACTTGAAGAAAGATGATCAGCGGGGTTCATCTTGCCCTCTTCGCTGCTGCTAAGAGTCTTATAGATCATAAGAGTAGCGTATGCATCGAGGGCGGCGTATCTCACCTGAGCTGGCTCAAGCGGATTAGCTTCCCAGTTGGAAGTCTGCTGACGCTTTGAAATCTGAAGGTTGAAGATAATAGCATATATCTTCTGAAGACTTTTATCTGTGATACCAAACTTCTCCACATAGCTCTGAAGCTCCACATAGTTTTCACACTTGAAGCTAGGCATTCTTTTGCGAAGCTGGCGGAAATCGTCATGAAGGCTAAGGCCTATTTTTGTGATGTTAGGATTTGCGAAAAGTTCAGCTACCGATTCTGGTATGTTTAATAAGTTAAGACGGAACAGATAGCAGCGTGTTTCTGAGCTCACCTGTAGAAGAGCTACCTGATTGCTCTTACCCTTAACAAAAACAGGTTTTGTCTCGGTGTCGACGCCCAACACCTTTTGTGTATTCAAATAATCGACAGCCTCCTGCACCATATCGAATCTCGACACAACGATTATATCGCCGTCGAATGAAGCGTACGGCAATTTTTGGATTTCTTCCTTACTTATAGATTCAGCAAACTGTCCCATTTGTGATCAATCCTCTTCTTCGTCTGGAGATGAAATAAAAGAATGAAGTGCTCCCAGACTACGTGTAAGACACTGTCCCCAGAATTCGTGGAAATGGTCGCTGCTCTCTTTCAACGCAGCGCACATGATAGCATTATCCGCACTCTGTATTCGATGAGTCATGTCTACGACATCCTGATAGATATCTGCTATGTCTTCCGACACATGGACTACAATTGGAGTATCACTATACTGCATGTCGACATGATCGACAGTAAGAAAATCATCATGAGCTCCCAGCTTATCGCTGACAATCTGTACGACGGAGTTATACATAGCCTCCGTAACCTTACACTCCAGGTCGATGTAGTCGTCCTCCACCTCGTCGTATGAAGGAAGTGCGATAGTCGCCGCATACAAGCCAGCCAAAGAACCGGCAAGTTTTTTGGCGAATTCTTTAGAAGTGTCGTCCTGAGATTGCTCAATCACATGGCAAAACAGAATGGCTGACTTTATGAAGTTTATAGTCTCTTGGTTATTGATATCCATGGCGTTTTTCAAAAAACGTTGCAAAAGTACACTTTTTATATCGATTTTCAAAGGTTTTAAATTTGCAATGGATAGAAATAGGCAGGTCTAACAGGCAATTTTAAAAAAATAGGAGCGGCGTCACACGACACTGCTCCTTATTCGCTTTGCAATTATATTGCATTATTTTCCATAACGCACTACATCTGCAAGGTCTGCACCTGCCTTGAAGTTTACAACCTTCTTAGCTTCTGTTGTCATAGTTGCACCTGTACGAGGGTTACGACATGTACGAGCTGGCTTCTCCTTCACGCTCAAAGACGCAAAACCAGTCAGATTGACTGAATCACCTTTCTTTAGAGTGTCTGAAACAACACTGATGAAGGCGTCTAGGGCCTTCTTGCTGTCTGTCTTTGTTAGACCAGACGCTGATGCTATAGCATCTACCAATTCTGACTTGTTCATATTAAGCTGATACTTTTAATTATTTTTTCGTAAATATAGTTTGTTTTTTTAATAATCATACAGAATAGACAAAAAAAAACAAAAGAAAAATAGTTTTTATATTAAAAATATGATATCCAACACCATTTTCTCATAATTCCGCATAGATTAGAGTCTTTTGAACAAATTAGACTTCTTCAAATCATTTTCTTTATTCACTTTAAGACTATTTAATCATAGCATACACATATGCATAAATACAGCATATATACATTTGTTTTAATTCTCAGGATTATTCTTGAGCAGAAAATAAGATTGAATAAAGACGGTTAAATCTTCCATCCTCACTTGTTGTCTGAATCTTTATGGTATCAGACAAATAATCAGACACATTGTTACGGCTAGTCCCCTCCGTCAAAACATATTCAATGTTCATTAAAGAAAGATCGGCATTCGATTTAACCTCAAATATCACATCATCATCTGAAACTGGCACAATACGTATTGAATCAGACAAATCATAGAACACCGTTTCTGGATTTGGATGATGAAGTATAATTTTTTCTATATTACATTCCGAACTTGGTATTTCTTCCTGAATACAAGATGCCGCACCAAAAGCAAACATTCCAAATGCGGGCAAAAGATGTAACAACCATCTATATTGTGTTTTTCCCATACTAATATTATAAATTCCTTTTATACAAAGATAAAAAAAAGTTCAAAACATTATATCTATAAGAAAAGAAAAAAGGTCTCAAATTTGTTTTTGGGAAAACAAAAAAGAAGGACATCTAAAATTAGATGCCCTTCTCTTACTTTTATCTTGTTTTGAATTACTTCACACAAGACATGACAGGATTCTTATAGAAATCACGTGAAGAATCACCCCACTTTGTCAAAGGCCACTCACCACCGTTGTCATTCTTAGGTACAATACGTACGTTATCAACACCAATATATGGGTGACGGCTATCCTTGTTTGTCTTGTCAGGAGAATCCCAACAACCCAATACAATAGCAAGAGCTGTTGCAGATGCATCATCCAAATCGGCCGGAGAATCACCACTAAAAATTTCCTGATAGTTGTTATGTATGTCAAAATAAGACAAACCTGCCTTCTTATCACCAAATCCATTGAATTCAGGATTTGCAGATTCTTTACTCTCCTTACGATCGTTCTGAGCACAGTGAGTATAACCACATGACTTGAAATCATAACGAATAGACGATACAGGAATAGAAACTGTAATCCAGTCCTCACAAGACCATGCGTCACATGTGAATGTCTCAACATCCCATACATGATCCTCATCCTCACTAAAGTGCATCAAAGAAGGCTGCCACTGAGCACAATAGTCACGAATATCAACCCATGTCTTACCAGCTAGGGCATCGAAGAAACCGATAGTAAAATTATCTCCCTTCATTGGCTGAGCCTCATTAACAAGAACCTCAAACTTAATAGCGAAGTCGTTAGGAGACATCTTACCCTTAGCGATATCAGCACCGAATGCACCAAATGCAGTAGCATACTTAGGATCATCACCTGTAGGATTTGATTCAGCAAAATATGGCTCGTAGCTCAAACCTACGAACTCAGAACCATCTCTATGGAAGATAGCAAATTCTCCGTTTGTGTTATCTGACTTAAGCCACTTTGAAATAACTTCCGTCTTTGGATATTTCAAGCCAACCTCCTTATTTGTCTCAGCATCGATCTGAGTCAAGTCTGGCTTCATACCACAATACTTGTTCAAATACTCCTCATCATCCTGAGTGATAAGCATATTTCTTGTATCACGGAAAATGAAATCTGTTACAGACTCACCTGCGTTACCTTCAAATACGATATGACCACCATCTTTAACACCCTTAGGGATAGTGATAGTTGCATGGTTATCATCATCAATCTTGATTGTACCATCCTCAGTAGAAGCTACCAATGTGTAATCCTTACCGTCAAAGAACTTAGCCTTTAGAGGTGGGAACAAAGAGTTACCAACGACCTTCAATGTCTTAACAGCAAACTCATTGTCACACATTGCGACACATGGTGCAGAAACCACAACCTTCAACATGTCTGTATCAAATCCTGTAGGACAAGACTTTGTAACGATGTGTGCTGTACAATCCTCTGGAATACCTTCTGGAATCTGGAATACGATCTGCTTGTCAGAAACGAAAGCAGGAAGAATCTCAGCCTCCTTACCAAAGAATGAAATTGAAGTGATGTCTGACAAATTAGTACCATACACTACGATTGCAGTACCAGCTGCAACAGTACCATCTTCATTTTTCTCCACACCCTTCTTCAAGATTTCCCAGCTTGTAATGTTTGGCTGGTTAACCTCACATCCTCCGTCAACAAAATCATCACATGATGACATAGTTAGAACGCCAGAAAGAAGAGCTAATGTAAATAACTTATTTTTCTTCATTTTTTTCTTTTTTGAAATTAAGGAGATTATTGCGACCTACTCTCTTTCGATTTCAGTCGCGATAATCATTATCTTTCATTAATAAGGGTATGTTCCGTTTGCGATCTCCTCGCTGTAATCCTTAACAGTTGCAAAATTAGCTGTGTTAGGAACATTAGCAGGAACTGGCAAGAAGAACTGAAGCTTGTCGATATTGATTACACCCTCTGGAGTCTGAACTGCGTAAGTAGCATCCTCCTTATTAGCCTTTACTGAAAGCTTGTAGATCAAATCCTGACGCTGGAAATCAGCCTTTTTCTGAGGAATTGCGATCTCTGTACCAAACTTCTGTCCGTAAGTGTAAGCACGGTCCTGAGACTTGATATAATCCTTAGCAGCCTTCTCATCACGGTAGAACAATCTCTTGATATCCAACCAGCACTGGTTCTCCAAAGCGAACTCATGACGACGCTCCATCATCAAGTCGTAAGTTGGGACATAAAGGTCACAGCTTGCGCTAATCTCAACTGTCTTGCCATCCTTATCGAATGAGAAAGAAGCCTTATTTCCGTTCTCCTTACAACTATCTGGCTCACAGAACGCGATCTTAGAGATAGGATCCAAACCTGCACGAGCACGCACCTTATTTACATCAGCGATACCTGCAGTACATGCAGACTTAACACGTGTGTTCTCCATACCCATCTCAGCCTCTGCACGTAGCAAATATACGTCAGCTACACGAAGCATAGGGATAGTCAAGTTGATTGAGAACTCACTAACCTGTGGCTTAACAGAGTAGATGAACTTACGACAGTGGTTGAAGATAGCTGAGTTAGGCTCATTACCGAAGATTCTCTCTTCCTCATCGATACTCTTAGTAGGATTCAAGAAGTAGTAATACTTAGAACCGTCATACAAAGTGTAGAAATGACCCTTATTAGCCTTCATATCCTCGAAAGTCTTTGCGTCATTATACTGTGTTGACGAACCATACATCTCGTCGTAAACATTATAGTAAGCAGTACCCTTCAAACGAAGGTCCTTAGCGTCGTAAGAGTTGAACAACATTGTTGTCAAACCTTTCTCTCCACCGTATGCTGGACCGCCACCTGCAAGATGTGAACTTCTTGCGAACTGGATCTGACGTGAACATCCCTGAGCGTAAACACCCTGCTCGAAACACAAAGCGAACAAAATCTCATGGCTCTGAGTGCCTGGCCAGAATATTCTGTCATAGTCTGCATCCAAAACATCACATAGATCCAAACATGTAGTAGCCCACTTCTTACCCAACTTGTAATATGCCTTAGGGTCATCACACTTGTAAGAACCTGGCTCGTCGATCTCTCTCTGACAAGATGCCATAGTCACATATAGCTTAGCAAGCATACCAGCAGCAGAAGCCTTCCATACGTGACAATCGCGCTGAGCCTCACCTGGAAGTAGATCGTAAGCCTCTTTCCAATCCTTCTCAATCAAAGTATACAATGACTTTCTGTCTGCCTTTGTGACACTATTTGCCAAGTCATTAGCAATATCATCTGAATTGTGAAGCACGATAGGAGAAGCACCCCAGTACTCAGCCAAATAGAAGTAAGCCATACCACGGAACATGTGAGCCTCTCCCAATACCTTGTCAAGGATCGCCTCTGAAAGTCCGTTCTCCTTTGCGATAGCAGGAACATCATTGATGATATGGTTACACTTTGCGATAACTCCATACAAAGATGTATATCCGTTCTGGATGTGTGCGTTAGTGTTAGTAAATGACATGAAGTGGAACTGACCCTCATCAGAGAAGTTGTGATATACGTTACCTGAGTATAGCTCACCTACACACCAAGAGAACTTATCATCGAAACCGTTCCATGTCAATGGTCCGTAAATTTGTTTTGTATAGCCTTCCAACGCATCGTTGTCAGCCAAATAATCCTTCAAAAGGAATGAATCCTGCGGATCACGTGTCAAGAAATCTTCACATGAAGAGAACATTGACATTGCTCCAAAAAGAAGAGCTATCGATTTATAAATTGCTTTCATATAATTACTCTCGCTTTACAATTAGAAACTAAAGCCTAAACCTAGTGAATAAGTACGTGGAGTTGGGTAACGAGCCTCATCTACACCCTGACGTACTGCACTACCTGGGTTCTCAGGATCGTATCCAGAGTAACCTGAAATTGTGCAAACATTAGAGCAAGAAGCTGTCAAACGAAGACCGTTGATATGCAACTTGTCGTTAGCCTCCTTACGGAACTTATAAGTCAAACCGATGTTCTGAAGTTTCAAGAATGAACCATTCTCAACGTAACGGTCAGAAACTGCCTTCTGATCCTTATCGATTGATGTTGGAACTGGGATAGAAGACTCGCTAACAAGACGCTTTGAGTCACCATCAGCAACAACCTTTGTGCTGTTCAATACGTCAGCCAACTGGTTGAAGTACTTAACGTCACCTGAGTTGTTCTCAAGCTTCATACGAACTAGATTGTAAACATCATTACCTACAGTTGCGTTGAACTGAACGTTCAAAGCCCACTGGCCAAGAGAGAATGTGTTAGACCAACCTGCTGTGAATGCTGGATTTGGATCTCCAATCCAAGTCTGCTCATCAGAAAGCATCATATCACCAATCTCCTGTGACTTACCTGTACGCTCGTTGTACTCGTCTGCCTGAGCCTGATCCTTGATTACACCAAGATACTTGTAACCCCAGAACTTACCAGGAGCCTCATCTACAACTGACTTGTTGATATGGTAGTCTGTTGAGAACAAACGGTATGCGCCACGGCTATCAGCATCGTCCCACATAGCCTCACAAGAAGAACCTAGGTCAAGAACCTTAGAACGCACAATAGAGAATGTCAAGTCAGACTCCCATGTGAACTTCTTCTCTATGTTGTTGATGATCTGAGCACCGATTGTCAAATCCATACCGACGTTCTGGATAGAACCTGCGTTAACATATGAAGGCTCTGTGTAAAGGTAACCAGACTGACCTACATATGCAGGAAGCTGCTGCTTCAAAAGCAAGTCTGTGTTCTTCTTATAGTAACCATCAAGTGTCACGTTCATACGGTTGTTGAAGAAACCAAGATCAAGACCAATGTTAGCCTGCATGTTAGTCTCCCAAGTCAAGTTAGGGTTAGTGTACTGTGACACGCCATAGATACCTGAAGATGCGATGTTAGATGCAGTTGCCAAGTGAGCCTGAGCACAGTTTGCATTACCAGTCTGACCGACACCAGCACGTAGCTTGAATGCAGAAACCTTTGCGTTCTCGTCATCCTTGTTGAACCAATCCTCCTCGTCTACACGCCATGCGAAGCTGGCTGATGGGAAGAATCCCCACTTGTTACCTGGAGCGAAGTTAGATGATCCATCGAAACGTCCTGTTGCTGTCAACATGTACTTACCGTCAATGCTGTAGTTAGCACGACCGAAGAATGAAGCCATAGCACCCTCTCCCATAAAGTTTGCAGAGATTGTATGAGAGTTAGCAGCAGCTGGAGTAACCACAGCATTGCTTGAATAACCCTTATGCAACATTGTCAAACCTTCGTATGAGTACTTAGAGAACTCTGTACCCAACATGAATGTCAACTTGTGACGCTTGTTGAAATCGTGCATCCAAGTAGCGTATGAAGAGAAACGGATTGAACTGTTCTCGTAGTTACCGGCTGTCAACTGAGCGTTTTCAGGAAGACGGTTGAATGCGCTGTTGATGTAGTAAGAAGGCTGCCAGTACTGCTCGTCTGCATATGTAACGTCAATACCGAACTCATTTCTCCAAGACAAACGTCTCATCAAACCATCCTCAGTCTTCTTGTCGAACAATGTCGCATCCAAGAATGTTGTTCCCAATACGTTGAACTCTGTTCTCTCTACTGGAGACATATCAAGCTCAGCAATTGGGTTCATCTTAACACCATCAGCAGTCTTTGGTCCGTAAGGAACTCCGTCTGTACCGTATGGCTGGTTAGAAGGAAGAGAAAGCAAAGTCTGCATGATGATAGACTCATCTGTCTCCTTGAAGCTACCTGTACTTGCCTGGTTAGCAGACAAGTTCAAGATGTTACGGATTGCAGTCTTCTGCTGACGTGTGATACCGACGTTCATACCCATCTTCAACCAGTCCTTAAGCTGAGACTCAACGTTTACACGTCCGTTGATACGCTTATAGTCTGAGTTCTGGATAATACCCTGCTGACCAGTGTAACCCATAGAGATGTTGTATGTAGTCTTCTCAGTACCACCACTAGCACTCAACTGATGGCTTGTACCAAGACCTAGACGGAACAACTCATCCTGCCAGTTAGTACCCTCACCCAAAACATCTGGGTTAGTCAATAGAACGTCTGGTTCAGAACTGCGGGCAACCTTAACAAGGCTATCGTTTGTATACTGAGCGTATTCCTTAAGGTTCATCATATTGTATCTTCTTGTAAACTGAGATACAGAGAAGTTACCATCGTAAGAGATCTTTGCGTCACCGCTCTTACCCTTACGTGTTGTGATCATTACGACACCGTTTGCAGCACGCGAACCATAGATCGCTGTCGCAGAGGCATCCTTCAACACCTCCATTGATACGATATCGGCAGGGTTGATTGATGCCAACGGGTTAGAAGATGCAGAGTGAGAATTATCACCACCACCTAGTGGCATACCATCTACCACATACAATGGATCTGATGATCCAGACAATGAGCTGACACCACGCACACGTACTGATGTAGCCTGACCTGGCTGTCCTGATGAAGATGTTACGCTTACACCAGATACACGACCTGCCATAGCCTGGTCGATTGATGTAGCAACGCTCTCCTTAAGTTTGCTCTCATTCAATGATGATACGGAACCTGTTACGTCACTCTTCTTCTGAACTCCATAACCTGTTACGACCAACTCCTCAAGCATCTCTTCCTTTAGAGTTACATTCAATGTAGATCCTGTCTTTGCTGTGATCTTCACTGACTTTGTCTCATATCCAGAGTAAGAGAACTCTAGGGTAGCGCCATCTGGCACCTCTAATTCGTAATTACCGTCCATGTCTGTGTTTGTTCCGGATGTAGTACCCTTTACAATTACATTGGCGAACGGTAGAGGTTCTTTCGCATCTCTCACAACACCCTTGATGGTTCTATCGGCCATCACAGTAAGTGCTGAGGACATCATTGCGACAGATAAAAAAATCTTCCTCATCTTTACCTTTCTGTTTATTATTTATTAATGTTTTTATTTACTTTCTATCTCTAAAATGCGACAAATATATTCAATTTACCAATAAATTCAGCATTAATAGAGCAAAAAACACTCTATTGTTCACAAAGAATGTGGCAAAAGTGCTTTTTAACATATTTTCAGATAAGTTAACTTTTGTTGTGTTTAATCATAGGCATTCAGTGTTTGTTTATCCAATAAGTGTTTGTTGTTTCGTCTCGCTACTTTTTGTTTTTTCCGGGAACACTTCCGGTTTCTAACATCCCCACAACCTGTCGTAAGCGAAACAGGCAATGTAAAAAAATAAAAAAGAGTTGGGGAAACGGCATCGCATTTCCCAACTCTTACAATATGTCTATCATTCGCCTTTCGCGAATCTTTCCGCTTGCTCCTTAATAAGGGCTTCGTCCTCGAAATAGTTGATTTTCATAGAACGACGAACATCAGCCAATGTCTGAGCTGCCGCTTCTCTAGCCTCATCCGATCCTTTCTTCAAAATTCTATAGATCTCTTCGATATCCTTTTCAAGCTCTTTTCTGCGAGCACGGATTGGATTCAACTCTTCCTGTAGGATTGAGTTAAGGAACATCTTGACCTTCATGTCGCCAAGTCCGCCTCTTGTATAGTGGTCCTTCAATTCCTGTAGGTTCGCATACTCAGGCCAGAATTCAGCGAAATGCTCATCACGGCTGAATGCGTCAAGATATGTGAAGACGGCATTGCCCTCTAGTTTTCCTGGATCAGACACCTTCAAGTGTGTTGGGTCTGTAAACATCGACTTCACCTTCTTCTGTACGTCTGCCTCGCTATCCGAAAGATAGATACAGTTGCCAAGCGATTTACTCATTTTCGCCTTACCATCGGTTCCTGGCAAACGAAGACATGCAGCGTTGTCTGGCAACAGAATATTTGGTTCAACCAACGTCTCACCATAAATATTGTTGAATCTGTTTACAATCTCACGTGTCTGCTCGATCATTGGAGCCTGATCCTCTCCTACTGGCACTGTAGTGGCCTTGAATGCAGTGATGTCTGCCGCCTGTGATATTGGATAGCAGAAGAAGCCGACCGGAATGTTGGCCTCAAAATTTCTCAACTTGATCTCTGTCTTCACTGTTGGATTACGCTGCAAACGTGAGACAGTCACAAGATTCATATAATAGAAAGCCAACTCTGTAAGTTCAGCCACCTGGCTCTGAATGAATATAGTCGACTTTGTTGGATCCAAGCCTACAGAAAGATAGTCAAGAGCCACCTCAATGATGTTCTGACGCACCTTCTCCGGATTGTCGGCATTATCAGTCAACGCCTGAGCGTCGGCAATCATGATGAATATTTTGTCGTACAATCCTGAATTCTGCAACTCGACACGTCTCTTCAACGAGCCTACATAATGTCCTAGGTGCAATTTACCAGTTGGTCTGTCTCCTGTTAATATGATTTTCTCCATTATTTATCTTAGTTTTCGTTTTTGCAAACGATAATTATCTGTTAATCTATTTTAAGAATGGCAAGTATTTTCTTGCAAACCGTCTCCGGAGTGATCTGTGCCATACACCTGTAATCTCCGAATCGGCATGGTTTGTTGCCGTATGCCGAACATGGTTGGCAATCAAGGTTGGCGACAACTGCGTCGTCCGCATCCTGTCCATAACCATAAAAGCCCATGTACGGATGAGTGGCACCCCATATAGAGACGACTCTGACTCCGCACAACGACGCAAGATGCATATTGGCAGAATCCATCGTGACCATAAGACTCATTTTTTTCATCACGGCCATCTCTTCCTGCAACTTATATTTTCCAGCAAGAGAAACGACATTCTTATATTTGTCTGCCCAGGAGTTGAACACAGTCTCCTCTTTTGCCCCGCCACCGAAAAGATAGATTCCGATGTTGTGTTCAGACAAAGTCTTTACAACATTCTCCATTCTGTCAAGCGGATAAATCTTGCCCTCATGCTGGGCAAACGGTGCGATACCGATATTGCGGATGTGTGATGAAAGATTCAGTTCTGTTTCGAAATCACAATTTGAAATGGAATCAAAACCGCCATAGTTGAGGTCGAACTTATACCCGGCCTTCTCAAAAGCCTCATGGTATCTCTGAATCATTGGTTTTAACGGTGCTTTGTTCTTACCGCTTACCAACGCCTTCTTCTCTGCCCTACCCTTGTCAACCACAGTGACCTTTGTCCCTTTCAGACTCATCAGCGCACGTAGCATCTTGCTGCGTAACACATCATGAAGATCTATCATCTGGTCGAACTTGCCATCAGAAGTGATCTCTTTGCTGAGTCTTAACAGACCTTTGATTCCTTTGTGGCGTCCTCCTTTGTCGACACCGACAAAATTCAGATTCGGAATGTTTGCGAATAACGGTTGCAAACGTGGTGCGGAAAGCATCGTGATTCTGACATCCGGGTTCGCTTTTGCAAACGAAGCAACGACAGGTACCGTCATTGCAACGTCACCCATCGCCGATAGTCTCATCAACAATACTTTCTTGGACATATTTTATTTATTTCCTGATGCGTAAAGCACTGGGTTGAGGTTCGGATCGTTATACATCTTCATCTGCTTGTACACTTTCATATAACGGTCACCATTCTCAATATCTGCGATCAGCTGATCAATAGCCGACGACAAATCCACTCTCTGCTCCAAAAGAACATTTAGTTTTTTCTGACATGCGTCGATGTGGGCAGCGTCAACATCCTTACGATCAACCTCTGCCTGCATATGGTAAATCTTCAACGCCAAAATGGAAAGGCGGTCGATAGCCCAAGCAGGAGACTCTGTGTTAATCACAGCTGTCGGCTTAACCTTAACTGACGAATATTTCTCCAAGAAATAGCTGTCAATTCTCTCTACTAGATCAGTACGATCCTGGTTAGACTTATCAATACGACGCTTGATCTTCAACGCCTCGACCGGATCAATCTGCGGGTCGCGGATAATATCCTCCAAATGCCACTGCACAGAATCAATCCAATTCTTCAAATAAAGCACAGCTTCAATCGTACCTGCCTGATACGGGTTGTTCATCTGTGCGTCTACATCGTCGCTCTTATGGTAGTCGGCAACGACCTGATCAAAAATCTTATTTGCGTCTAAACTAAAACTCATTTAACCCACAATTTAATGAGGGGACATTTTAATCCCCGATTATCAATATGAGACTTTAAATCTTTTAAGTCCACTAAAATTCCTTCAAAATTAGTTTTTTTATTCAAAAAAACGATTTTTTATCATCAGAAATTAAAAGAAAACTCGAATCCCTTGTTTCTTCCTGTTCCATCTTTATAGAAAGAAAGCAATCCTACACGGTATCCCACATTAACGGAAACTCGACCTCCCAAACGTAATGCGGCACCAGCGAAAACGGAGCATTGCATCGGTCTGACATCAGAATCATACGTGTTTCCAGAGACTCTGAAAATTCGTTCCGCATCCATACCGCCGTAAGCTCCCACATTCAACGCACTACTGTTAAGAAGGCTGTAGTCTACTCTCACAGGAATACGCAAAGACTTATACTCTGCTGTATAACCTCCATCGCAACTGAAATTATCCCAGTTGTAGATCAATCGTGGTGAGACTGACAATTTGTCGTCAAGCACAAATGAGTATCCTGTGCTCACCCAAAAGCCCTGTGACTTTCCATAACCGTCAGTATCGTAAGAATAGCCTCCACCTGTATTTGCCAAAATATTGGCGATAATCTCAGCAGTCCTGTTTTTTTTGCCATCAGATTCCGCAGGCATCGCAATCGTTGACGCCAAAGAAAACAATATCAGAAAGATGTATTTTTTCATATATATATGTTTTTAGTCATCAATCCTCAACGACTCCACTTTTTCCAATCTCTCTATCAAGTTGGGGGCATCGCCTTGACGTATCGAAAGCACCATTTTGCAATCATTGTCAAACTGTTGCGACAACACCTGTGGAGCCACATCCTTTATTATCTTCATCACGTCATTCATAACAAGGTAATCAAACGTGACATGTATCTCAACATCCACCGTCTTCTCGATAATCTCTGCCGCCTGAAGAGCATCTGTCGAAGCCTCCTTATAGGCATTAATCAAACCGCTTGTTCCTAGTTTTGTGCCGCCGAAATAGCGCACGACAGCTATCATCACATTTGTCACTCCAGCCGACAGCAAAGCCCCGAGTATAGGTCTGCCAGCCGTGCCAGACGGTTCTCCATCATCATTGGCTCGATAATCAGCCTTGTCTACTCCCAATATATAGGCATAACAGACATGACGAGCATCATGGTGTTCCTTTCTTTTGGTTTCAAGTATCTCCTTTATCTGCTCCACATTTGACACTGGGATTGCGAAAGCAATAAACTTACTGCCCTTCTCCTTATATAGTCCTTCCGACGGTGCACTGATTGTAAGATACTTGTCTTCCAAATGCTAAATATAATGATTATGAATGACTTATAATATTTATTGAAAGACGGGGGCTAGCCCCGTCTCTACATATTCCAATTAATTATACTTATTTCGACGCTGGCCTTCCTTCTTATGTTTTCTGTTGTCAGTAGGAGCTCCCTTGCCATGTCTTGGCTTTTGGGTTGCCCAATCGTCGTCACCGCCACGTCTACGTTTTCCACCAAACTCTTTACCGAAATCCTTCTCGCGTCTCTCGCTGTTACGGCTTCTTCCTCTCTGTTCTCCCTGCACCTCCGCAAGCACTATGTCCTTGCCCTTATGAACCTCATTGAAGGCTTTGAACATCTTCTGCACATGTGAATTCGGAACATCAAAGAACGTATATCTTGGAGTGATCTCTATATCGCGTATGCTGATTTTCTTATCGTTGACGGTGTCGTTGATAAGGCCAAGCACCTTCTTCGGTGTGAATCCGGCATTCTCGCCCTTGTTGATCTTCAAACGAGTATGATCAGGACGTGTGTAACCTCCACGTAATCCCTTCTTCTCCTTGCCTTCGAATCCATCATCACCACGTCTGCCCTTTCTATCACGGCCTCCACGCTCGCCACGCTCCGGACGCTCAGAAATATTGATGTCCTCAGCGTCTTTATAATACTCGATAAACTGATTGAACTGCAAAGAAACGAAATGCTTGATGATATCCTCACGGCTCATTCCATCAAGCTCAGTGTAGGCCATATCCAAATACTGCGACACCTGATCTTCGTTGATTTCCACAGTCTTCAGCTTATTAAGGATCGATTTCAATTGTGCCGAGCAAACCTCGATACCAGAAGGGACATCCTTCTTCTCGAACTCCTTTCCGATAATTTTTTCTATCTCACGGATCTTGCTTTTCTCACGCAAATGAAGGATACTGATAGAGACACCTGTACGGCCAGCTCTACCTGTACGGCCGCTACGGTGAGTATAGCTCTCGACATCATCCGGCAAACAATAGTTGATAACGTGAGTAAGATTATTAACGTCCAAACCACGAGCAGCAACATCAGTAGCCACCAACAGCTGAAGATTCTTGATTCTGAACTTCTGCATTACTGCGTCGCGCTGAGCCTGCGACAGATCTCCGTGAAGAGCGTCAGCATTGTAGCCATCCTTCATCAAAGCCTCAGCGATATCCTTAGTCTCCTGACGAGTGCGGCAGAACACGATACCATAGATATCCGGATTTAGGTCGACCACACGTTTCAGACAAGCATAACGGTTTTTAGCCGCAACCATATAGTAGATGTGGCTTACGTTTTCAGATCCTGAATTCTTTTTGCCAATAGCTATCTCTACATGATTCTTCATATAGTTCTTTGCGATATTGGCAATCTCTTTAGGCATTGTGGCTGAGAAAAGAAGCGTGCGGTGATCCTCAGGTATCTCACTGAATATTCTTTCGATATCATCCTTGAATCCCATGTTGAGCATCTCATCAGCCTCGTCAAGGACAAGGAACTTCACGTTTTCAAGATGCACCTTCTTTCTGTCGATAAGATCAATAAGACGACCTGGAGTCGCCACAAGGATCTGAGGCTGAACGTCAAGGTCCTTAAACTGGCGGATGATGCTCTCACCTCCATAGACAGGTACGACTTTAACCTTGGTATACTTTGCAAAATTTTTCAAATCATTGCTGATCTGCACACATAGTTCACGTGTGGGAGCAAGAATCAATGTTTGAATTTGGTTGCGGGAATCATCTGTCAGTTGAAGTACAGGAAGTCCAAAACCTGCAGTCTTTCCAGTTCCTGTTTGGGCCAAGGCTACCAAATCTCTGTCGTCATCACTAAGCAAGAAAGGAGTAACCTTCTCTTGTATCGGCATTGCTTCGACAAAACCCATGTCGGAAACAGCCTTCAGGATTTCATTTTTGAAACCCAATTCTTCGAATGTTGCCATCAAATTTTAATTATATTCATGGCCGAAACATCCTCACCCCCTTTTACAACAGTGACACATACCTCGCCATAAACCATTTAGCAAATATTTTATCGGTGGCAAATGTAAGAAAAAAAGTCGACAAATAGTGTTGAAAAGCAGAAAATAAGAAAACAAAATTATATGATTATCAAAAAAGAATGCATCAAGCAGGCCCAAAACAAATTTTAATTATGAATAACAAGAAAAAAATGATACATTTGCAAGAGAATATCACAATTGATTTTTTACAATGAAATTAGCAAAACAAATTATACTTACTGCGAGTGTTGCTGTTTCAGCAAATGGTTGGGCAGCCACAGACTTTATTGACATGCCTGATTTCTACACTCACGCTGACGATCCAGTCCTAATGATTGTCGGTACTGATGAACTTGGATACGACACAATTACGCGTGGAGAGTTCGAATACATGTACAATAAGAACAACAGCATTTCACTTGATGGTCCTATGAGTGTCGATGCTTACAAAGAGTTGTTTATCAACTATAAGATGAAGGCTCATGAGGCAAAAAAGAAAGCTCCAGATTTGAAGCTAGGATTCTTCCGTAAGGAAATGGACACATACACCAAACAGTTGGCGTTCCCATACCTTGTCAATGCAGAGTTGGAAGACGAATACATCAAGGAGGCCTACAGAAGAGAGCAGGAGATCGTGTCGGCCAGCCACATTTTGATCAAAGGCTCAACAGATGCATCAAGGAAAAAGATTCTTGAGATTTACGGCAAATTGCAGAAAGGAGAAAAATTCTTCGATTTGGCAAAAAAATATTCTGAATGCGGAAGCGCGTCCAGAGGTGGTTATCTTGGCGAATTCTCTGCATTTCAGATGGTATATGATTTCGAGACAGAGGCATACAACACTCCTGTAGGAGAATACAGCAAACCTTTCGAGACTCAGTTTGGCTACCATATCGTATACGTACACGACCGCAGACCAAACGTCACAAAAGCAAAGGCACAAGAGATTTACATGTCTCAAAACGCGTCTGTTGCTCACGTCGACTCTGTCTTGGCACTAGCAAAAAAGGCTAAAAAATTCAGTAAAGTTGCTGTGAAGTACTCTGAAAGATCAGATGTAAAGAAAACTAAAGGTGACATGGGCTGGATCAGCGACAACGGTCTTTACCCAACAGAAATCGCAAAAAAGATCTTGTCTATTCCAGTTGGAGACGTGCAGAAGTTCAACTCCATGATGGGCTACCATATCTTCACAGTCACAGATATTGAGACTGGTGTGCCTCTCGACTCCACACACTACAATATTTTGAAACAGAAAGTGATGAACGGTGACAGATACGAAGCTCTTAAAAGAAGAGTTGCAACAGACACACGTGCAAGACATGGTTTCTCATTGAACGAAAATGTTGTGAACCAGTTGTCTCAATTCAGCAAAGTAGATCCAAATCTTCTATACGATTCAATCAAAAAGATAGATGAACCGCTTTATTATCTTAATGGAGACGCTGTCACAATGGAAATGTATCTGCCAACTTACAGAAACTTCCAGATTTCATACCTACAAAAGGTAGAGCAGAACTTCTTTAAGACATCAATCGCCATCGATCCATCATTGTCGTACAAAGACAACTTTTTGATTAACTTGTATTCTGTAATCGATGATGAGATATACAGCAGTGAGATTGCGAAGATCGGCAAAGAGCACCCAGAATTCGGATATGCGATCAAGGAGTACAGCGATGGATTGCTTGTATACGCCATCAGCGAAAAGAATCTTTGGGATCCTAAGGCAAACTCAGCTGACAGTCTTGAGGCATTCTTCCAGTCGAGAAAGGATCAGTACAAGATGAACGAGAAGAAATGGGTAGGTTCAATTCTATCTTTCAAAGACAAAGACACACTTATAAAGGTAGACAAGTGGATCAAGAAGAACAACATCAAGCCATACAAGCTTCAAAACAGACTTAAGAAAGAGATTCTGTCAAAGAAAGCAATCGTCTCAGGACAAGAGAGTGCTTGGAAGGCCGGAGAAAACAAGATATTGGACAAGTACTATTTCAAGACAATTCCAGCCGACTCTGTTGTGGAGTTAAAGTCTCATCCATACGTTCTTTTGGTAGGAGAAGAAACAGACATCCCTATGCGACATGAAAATATCAGAGGCAAAGTGGTTGCCGACTACCAGAAATACAAGGAAGACGTTTGGATAGAAAAACTGAGAGCCAAAAGAAAGGTTATAATCAAAGAAGACGTCTACAAAACAGTGAACAATCATTGATATGGCAGATTCTAAAAGAATAATAAAATATTCAGGAATAGCAGCACTTATTTCTTTGTGCTGCTTTTCGTCATGTAAATACTTCAGTAAAGGAGTGTTGCCAATCGCCGAGTTGAATGGCAAACCACTATACGAAGACGAGATCAAAAGTATCCTGACTCCTGACATGAGCTATGAAGACAGTCTGAAAAGCACAGAAAGCTATATCAGGAACTGGGCGGTAGACGAATTGCTTTACCTTAAAGCGGAAGAAAACCTCACCGACACCAAAGATGTGGATCTGCTTGTGGAAAAATACCGCAAGTCGCTTATGATCTATGAGTATCAGAAGCAATTGATTCAGGAAAAGTTGAGCAACCCTATCAAAGAGTCTGAACTTGTTGATTTCTACAAATCAAACACAGACCTTTACACAGCTCACGAGACACTGTTCAATGGTATATTCATCACAATGCCAGTAACATCACAGGCTAAAAATGAAATAAACCCACTTCTTAAATTCTCTGACATATCAATCAGTGCCATCGAGCCAATAGCGTCTAAATATGGATTGAGAATCAAGTACTTTGATAATGAGTGGACTCCTATTGCAGCAGTACAGCGTCTTGGAATGTCAGACATTTCACGTACACACTCGTTTGAACGAAAGAACCACTTTGAAAGCACCGACGAAGACAACATCTACATCCTTGTGGTTCAAGACCACATCAATGTTGGTGACCTTCAGCCGTTCGTCTATGTGAAGGAGAGAATTGAAAACATGATGACAGAGCAGAAGAAGGTGAACTTCCTTCGCAAACTAGCAGACGACGCTTACAATGAAGCCATCAGCAGTGGCACTTTGATAATTAACGAGAAAAAATGAACAAGATAAAACTACTTTCCATATCGGTTTTGATGAATCTAGCATCAGCTGCTTTTTCTCAAAACAACGTTGTCGATGAGATCGCATGGATTATTGGCAACGAGATCATCTTGAAATCCGAAGTTGAGGAGCAGCGTATCCGTATGCAGATGGAGGGCGAGCAAATCAACAATGATCCCTATTGCCAGATTCCAGAGCAGATTGCCTTAACAAAACTGTTCTTGGACCAAGCCAAAATCGACAGTATAGACGTGGACGACAAGAATGTGAATTCCCAGGTCGACATGCGTCTTAACTATATGGTCAGTCAGATCGGTTCGAAAGACAAACTTGCGGAATACTTCATGAAAGACTATGAGGAAATCCGCGAAGACATGAAGGAGATGGTCCGCACTCAACAGATTGTGCAGCAAGTACAAAACAAAATTGTAGGCTCTGTAAAATCCACTCCGGCTGAAATCAGACGTTTTGTGAACAAGCTTCCGGAAGACAGTCTGCCTAACGTGCCAAACCAGGTGGAGGTGCAGATCCTAACCGTCGAGCCATTCATCACAAAGCAGGCTATCGAAGAGGTAAAGGACAAGCTTCGTGATTTCCAAAAACGTATTGAAGACGGCAGCACCTCATTCTCTACATTGGCTATCTTCTATTCTGAGGATACAGAAAGTGCTAAAAGAGGTGGTGAACTTGGATTCATGGGACGCGGACAGCTTGTGAAAGAGTATGCAGACGTCGCATTCTCAATGTATGAGCCAGGGAAAATATCTAAAATCGTGGAGAGCGAGTTCGGATTCCACCTTATACAGCTTATCGAAAGACAAGACGAGAAAGTAAACACACGCCATATCCTTCTAAAGCCCAAAGCTAATCTGGAGGACATGAACAACGCCAAAGCCAGAATCGACAGTATCGCAAAAATCATTGAAGACAAGACTATGACGTTTGAGCAATGTGTGACTCTCTACTCTACAGACAAAAACACGCGCAACTGTTCGGGTATCCTTACTAACATGCAGACCGGCACAGCAAAGCATGAGATGCAGGAGCTGCCTCAGGAGGTTGGTAGAGCTGTGTACTCATTGAACGAAGGCGAAGTGTCAAAACCATTCCTTATGGTAGACAGGTCAGGCAGAACAGTATACTGTATCGCCAAGTTGAAGAGCAAGGTCAAGGCTCACAAGGCTAATATGAGCGACGACTTTTCTTTGCTAAAACAGTTGTACGAGAATCATAAGAAACAAGAAAAGCTAAACAACTGGATTGCAAAAAAACAGAAAGAGACATATATCCACATAGACGACAATTGGAAAAATTGCGACTTCCAGCATAAAGGTTGGATCAAAAAGGATTAATGGTCACAAAACATTTTGAACACAGATGAGTCTTTTAAAACAGACATACTTATTTTTGTTGCTATGCATTTTTGCGGTGTCTGCAGGTAAAGCTGACAACGTTATCCTTGAACACAGTGAAACACTGTCATTCGACAAGGAGCATGGACGTGACTACCAGATTCTGCGCGGAAACGTAAGATTCCGTCATGAAGACGCGCTGATGTTTTGCGACAGTGCCTATTTCTACGACACGAACAATTCGTTTGACGCATTCGGCAATTGTCGTGTGGTGCAAGACACTATGACCATGACGTCCAACACCATGTTTTACGACGGCAACACAAGAATCATGAAAGTACGTGGTGGCGCCGTGCTAAAAAACGGCAGCATGACACTAACCACTGATTGGCTTGACTTCTACCGTGATGCCAACTATGGATACTATGCAGACGGTGGTCATCTCGTCGACCCTCAATTTGACATCGTATCTAAAATAGGTTACTACTACCCTAGCTCAAAAGTCTCGTTCTTCAAGAAAGACGTGGTGATGCTTAGCGGAGAGACCAAGATCGTCACAGACTCGTTGAAATTCAACCAGAACACCAACGTCTCTTCCGTATACGGTCCGTCTACAATTTACCACACTGACTACACAATTGAGACCACTTATGCGTGGACCAACTCACAGACCAGATACGGACACCTTTACAACCATTCCGTGCTGACAAGAAAAGACGGTTCAAAAATGACAGCCGACTCAATCTACTTCTCTGGCGAGACAAACATCGTCGAGATGTGGGGTGACGCGTTGGCTATCGACGATTCCTCTCATACCGGTTTTTCCGGCGACTACGCATGGATGCAGAACAATCCAAGCCATGGCCACATCGTGGGAAAGGCTTGCATGATGGATTTCTCCAACCCAGACGACACTATGTATGTGCATGGCGACACCATCAAATTCCGACAGTCACCCGTCGACACAACAAAGAGAGAGCTTTATGCATACTATCACATGAAACTTTTCAGCAACGACATGCAAGCAAAGGGAGATTCCATGAGCTACATAGAAACTGACTCTCTGATACGTATAGACGGTAACCCTGTGCTTTGGGCCAACGATAGCCAGATCACAGGCGACACCATCAAAATATTCACAAAGAACAACAAGCCGGACTGGATGCATATCCGTGGCAATGCTTTCGTCATCCAACAGCAAGCTATCGACTGTTTCGACCAGATAAACGGACGTGAAGCCAAAGGCTATTTCGACGGAAGCTACCTAGAGCATCTTGACATGATGGGTAACGCCATTTCTCTTTACTACGCTCAGGATGATTATAACAAACTCATCGGCATAAACTATTGTGAAGGTCAGAAACTATCCATATTCTTAAACAACAAAAAAATGGATAGAATCAAGATGACGCCTGAATCAAAAGGTAAAATGTATCCGCCAGGAAAAATGCCGGAAAACGAGCGGAAACTGAAGGGTTTCAACTGGCGAGACGAAGAGAAACCATTATGCAAAGAGGATATCTTTAAATAATTAATAGTTGACAATTAATGTTTAATAATGGAGGGAAGACATCCAATCTAACATTTATCATTAACCAACTTAACCAACTATTAATTATTAACCATTAACTATTAACTACAAAGAATTATGAGCAATATAGATATTTTCAAAAAAGTGCAGAAGGCATCAGCAGAGCTTAACCTTCTGTCGGAGAATAAGATCAACGAGATTCTTCGTTCGCTTGCAGACGCTGCAGAAAGCAATTGTGCAGAGATCTTGGCAGCCAACGAAAAGGATCTGGCAAAAATGGATCCTGCCAACCCAATGTACGATCGATTGAAGTTGACAAAAGAACGTATCGACGGCATTGCATCCGACATCCGCAACGTCGCTACCCTACCGTCGCCACTTGGCAAGACATCTAAGGAGAACACTCTTCCAAACGGTTTGAAGATCAAACGTGTGAGTGTGCCATTCGGTGTGATCGGCATCATCTATGAGGCTCGTCCAAACGTGACTTTCGACGTGTTCAGCCTATGCTTGAAGTCAGGCAACGCTTGCGTGCTTAAAGGAGGAACAGACGCATTCGACAGTAACTCTGCCATCGTCAATGTCATCCACAATGTGTTGAAGCAGCACAACGTGAACCCAGATATAGTGGCTCTTATGCCAGCAGGACGCGAGGCCACAGCAGATTTGCTTGCCGCTCGCGATTACGTCGACCTGCTTATCCCACGTGGAAGCGCAGGTTTGATCAAATTCGTCAGAGAGAACGCTAAGGTGAATGTCATCGAGACAGGAGCCGGAGTGGTCCACACATATTTCGACAAGGACGGAGATTTAGAGAAAGGAAGAGCAATCGTCAACAACGGCAAGACTCGCCGCGTGAGCGTATGTAATGCTCTTGACTGCCTGATCATCCACAAGGATCGTCTTAACGACATCGATGCTCTATGCGCACCACTTGCGGCAAGCAACGTCAAGCTATATTGCGACGACGCTTCGTTTGCAGCCTTGAAGCAGTATCCAGCTGAACTTAAAAACCACGCCACACCAGACGATTTCGGATGTGAGTTCCAGGACTACAAGATGGCTATCAAAACAGTCGACAGCATCGACGGTGCAATCGACCACGTCAGCACATATTCGTCTAAACACTCAGAGGCAATCATCAGTGAGGATTCAGCAGCGTTGGCTAAATACATCCAGATGGTGGATGCAGCCTGCGTCTACCAGAATGCGCCAACAAGCTTCACAGACGGAGCCCAGTTCGGACTTGGTGCTGAGATCGGAATCTCCACTCAGAAGCTTCATGCCCGTGGACCTATGGCACTTGAGGAGATCACAACCTACAAGTGGATCATCGAAGGCAACGGACAAGTAAGAAAATAAATGCTAAATGCTAAATGCTAAATGCTAAATGCTAAATGCTAAATGCTGAATGCTAAATGCTAAATGCTAAATGCTGAATGCTAAATGCTGAATGCTGAATGCTGAATGCTGAATGCTGAATGCAGAATGCAGAATGCTGAATACAATTAATTATTAAATTAAAATATGAATGAAAGAGAATATTGTTGAGTCAAAAAGTTTGGATTTTGCAGTGAGGTGTGTAAACCTTTACAAGTATCTCAATTCTGAGAAAAAGGAATACATTCTTTCAAAGCAATTAGTAAGAAGCGGCACCAGCATTGGAGCTAACATAAAAGAAGCAATCAGAGGTCAAAGCAATGCTGATTTTCTTTCAAAAATGAGCATTTCTTTGAAAGAAGCTAACGAAACAGAATATTGGCTAACTTTGCTTACGAAGACTAATTATATTACAGACTTTCAATCTCAATCAATGATTGATGACTGCAATGAATTAATTGCCCTTCTAATTAGCATAACAAAGACGGCCAAACAAAATATAGAAAAACAAAAAACGAATAACAAATAATGCAAATAGGAATACGCATTTCGAATTAATTCCGCATTCCTCATTTCGCATTCATAATTAAAAAGAGATGAGATATTATACAGGAGTCAAGGATCTTGGCGATTTGAACGCAGCCGTTAAGGAGGCATTGGAAGTAAAGAAGAACAGATTTGGATACCAGCATCTTGGAAAGAACAAGACATTGCTTATGGTATTCTTCAACAACAGTTTGCGTACACGCTTGTCTACACAGAAGGCAGGTATGAACCTAGGAATGAACACAATGGTTCTAGACGTAAACCAGGGAGCTTGGAAGCTTGAGACAGAGCGTGGCGTCATCATGGACGGAGACAAGAGCGAACACTTGCTTGAGGCAATCCCAGTGATGGCATCATTCTGCGACATCATAGGAGTAAGAAGCTTCGCACGTTTCGAGAGCAAGCAGTTCGACTACGAGGAGACAATCATCAACCAGTTTATCAAGTACTCTGGCAAACCTGTGTTCTCTATGGAGTCAGCCACTTGCCACCCGCTACAGGCATTCGCAGACCTTATCACAATCGAGGAGTTCAAGGAGGTTAAGCGTCCAAAGGTAGTGTTGACATGGGCTCCACATCCAAAAGCTCTTCCACAGGCTGTACCAAACTCATTCGCAGATTTCATGAATGAGGCAGACGTCGACTTCGTCATCACACATCCAAAGGGATACGAATTGGCAGAGCAGTTCGTAAGAGGAGCAAAGGTGGAGTATGATCAGGACAAGGCACTTGCCGGAGCTGATTTCGTATATGCAAAAAACTGGAGTGCATACCAGGATCCTAACTACGGACAGATTTTGAGCAAGGATATGTCGTGGACAATCACAACAGAGAAGATGGCGTTGACAAACAACGGACACTTCATGCACTGTTTGCCAGTACGTCGCAACATGATCGTTACAGACGACGTGATCGAGAGCCCACGTTCATTGGTTATTCCAGAGGCCGCCAACAGAGAGATCTCTGCAGAGGTAGTATTGAAGAGAATATTAGAGACTGAATTTTAATTAATAAAAACAAAAGGAAAAATGAAAAAGGAGTATTTAGCTGAGATGATAGGCACAATGGTGCTTGTTCTCATGGGATGCGGCACAGCCGTAAGTTTGAGTTGTGGTGTTGACACGGCATCAGTAGTTGGCACAGCCGTAGCATTCGGTTTGGCAGTAGTAGCGATGGCTTACACTATCGGTGGAATCAGCGGTTGCCACATCAACCCAGCAATCACACTTGGTTGTTTGATTTCAAAGCGTATTGAGGCAAAGGATGCTATTATGTACATGGTATTCCAGGTAATCGGAGCATTCATCGGTAGCGGATTGTTGGCATTGCTAGTTAGCCAGGTTGGTTCATATGGTACTACAACAGGAGCTAACACATGTACAAACGGACCAGTTGCAGCATGTATCGTTGAGGTTATCTTGACATTCGTATTCGTACTTGTAGTGCTT
Source organism: Paludibacteraceae bacterium (assembly GCA_024401565.1). Taxonomy (GTDB): domain Bacteria; phylum Bacteroidota; class Bacteroidia; order Bacteroidales; family Paludibacteraceae; genus UBA1723. Next base: position 45,063 of record JAKSKU010000009.1, on the reverse strand, counting down.
GGCACAACTGATTCAAAGAAGGGTGCAGGCAACCTTGCTGGTCTTGCAATCGGTTTGTCGCTAATCCTTGTTCACTTGGTAGGTATCCACTACACAGGAACATCTGTTAACCCAGCTCGTTCAATCGCTCCTGCTGTATTCCAGGGTGGTGAGGCACTTGAGCAGCTTTGGGCATTCATCGTAGGTCCATTCGTTGGTGCAGCTCTTGCTGCAGTGGTTTGGAACTGCATTTCAGGATGCTGCAGCAAAAAAGACTAAATAACAATAGAGCTTCATTTTGTACGTCAACAGTGCAGGATGAAGCTTTTTTTGCAAAATACTATAAACGACCTAATTATGGATACCTTTATAATCTTACTAAATATTGCCATTATAATTGCGAACCCGTTTTAGCAACCAAATTTCCAACGGTATGTTCTATAATGGAGGCTGTTTTTCTAATCTCGATAAGTCTAGCCTTATTGCGATATAAAGACACTACTCCTGCCGCGTACATCATCCTTTGTTGCGGCATTGGCATTGTATACGAATATTACCAGTTTGCATCAAACGACAAATTTTAGTGGTTGTTGTTACTACATATCGTAACATTGCCGCTATGCTTCTTTATAGCATTGGCCTTCGCTGACTTCAGACATTAATAATGCCATTATATACGCTTATTTTTATACAATTTTACACTGACAGAACATAATCTCCAGGAGACGAATTTCTGCCTTTGCACCACAATTTCATTGTCAGTAAAGATCTCATCAGATCAGAAATAGAGGCACAATCACGACTTAGCATTGCAAATAGATGTTGTTTAGCAATAAAACAGGCTATTATGTTAAAAAATTTGAAATATAGAATGGCAAACGGGCAGAAAACACACATAACGTTTGCTACAATATAATTTTTATTACTTTTGCACATATTTTCTAAAAATGATGTGAAAAATGGAAGAAAATGTAGAAAAGCAGAAGCAAGAGGTTGACGGACGTCGCGAGATTGCTTCACGTAACACTAGTTGGGCTGCTGCCATCGCTCACAAGCTAACGGTCAGCGGAGTTGAGCCTAACCAGATTTCAATGATGAGTGTGTTCTTTTCAGTTGTAGGATGTGCTATATTGTTAAGCTCCTTATTTTTCGGTTTGAACAAATACGTTGCCTACATACTGTTCCCTGCTTGCGTGCAGGCAAGACTGCTATGTAATCTTTTCGACGGCATGGTCGCCGTTGAGGGAGGCAAGCGAACTCCAAATGGAGACTTGTACAACGATATGCCCGACCGTTTTGCCGACGCGTTCTTTATCGTGCCAGTCGGCTATGTGGCTGGTGGCATCGGAGTAGAGCTAGGATGGTTGGCAGCAGTGTTGGCTATCATGACAGCGTATTTCCGCTGGATTGGAGCGTACAAGACACACAACCACTATTTCAACGGACCAATGGCAAAACAACACCGTATGGCATTGTTGACTGGAGCATCTCTAGCCGCAGCGGTTGCCGCTTACTTCGGCTACGACAGTATCGTATTCTTGGTTGCTTTGATCATCATGAACATTGGCCTTGTGGCGACATTGATCAACCGTCTATATCTAATGACTCACGCTGAACAGAAATGAAAGAGATAATACATTGGTTGTTTCCAGACTTAAGTTCTGAAGTTATTCAGGTAATCTTCGGTATTCTAATTGTGCTGACTGTGGCTAGCGTCATAGTGGGAGCAATAAAAATATTTAAGCCGACCGCCAAAATAGACGAGGTCATAGCCCGTACCAAATCATGGTGGATAATGTGCGGTATTTTCTTCTCTGCCGTATTCATCAACAATGTGGTCGCATACTGTTTCCTTGCACTATTGTCGTTCTTCGCTTTCCGTGAGCTATACTCGGTTCTTGGATTCCGTGATTCCGACAGAAGCGCATTGTTCCTTGCGTTTTTAGCAATACCTATCCAATACGTCTTGGCATACATCGGCTGGTACGGATGCTTCATCATCTTCATTCCAGTGATTATGTTCTTGATTTTGCCGATCATTTTGGTAATCAAGGAAGACACTCATCGTATCACCAAATCGATGGCTATGCTTCAATGGGTTGTGATGCTTTCTGTGTTTGGAATCAGCCATCTTGCATTCCTGCTTTCGATGCCTGCTCCAGACCCTAACCAAATCACTGTTGAATGTAATGCTGGTGGACGCGGATTGTTGCTATTCTTAGTGGTGCTTACAGAGTTGAACGACGTCATGCAGTTCTGCTGGGGAAAGACGTTTGGCAAGCATAAGATACTTCCTAAGGTAAGCCCAAACAAGACATGGGAAGGATTCATCGGCGGTGTTGTCAGCACAACAATAATCGGATACTTCATGCGTTTCCTAACTCCACTTCCAGACGCATACGCAATCCTGGTCAGCGCGGTCATCGCGATCTCCGGATTCTGCGGAGACGTTGTGATTTCAGCAATCAAGCGTGATAAGGGAGTCAAAGACATGGGAGACACAATTCCAGGACATGGAGGTATCTTCGACCGTGTTGATTCACTATCATACACAGCACTAGTGTTTTTCCACTTGATTTATTTCTTGTCTTATCCACACTTATAAGAAATGAAGAATAAATTTCTGCAACCAACGGTAATGAAAATCATCTACAAAGGCTTTTGCAGATGGTTTCTACGTATCTTTGTAGGAGTAAATTTCACAGACTGCGACTTCTTGAAAAAAGAGAAACAGTTTGTCATCATTGCCAATCACAACAGTCATCTCGACACTCTTAGTTTGATGTCATCACTTCCTGGCGATCTGCTTTGGAAAGTGAGACCAGTGGCTGCGCAAGACTATTTCGGCAACACGAAACTAAAGGCATCGTTGAGCAGTTATTTCATCAACACACTGCTTATCAGACGTAAGAAGAATGACCCTCAGAATGCAGACTGCGACCCAATCCAGTTGATGGCGGATGCAATCGACGAAGGTTATTCGTTGATACTCTTCCCTGAAGGCACACGTGGCTTGCCAGAACAAATGGCAAAGATGAAGTCGGGTATCGCGCGTCTTTTGATAAAGCGACCAGGGTTGAAATATGTTCCCGTCTTCATGACAGGAATGGGCAAATCACTGCCAAAAGGCTCCGTCGTCCCACTTCCTTATAATGGCATCGTACATTACGGAGAGCCGACATTGCCTCAAAGCGACGATCCGCATGAGATCATGAAGGAGATTGAGGAAAAGTTCTCTACGCTAAAGAGTCTTTATGGCATCAAGGAAGACGATGATGATGATTGATTAAACAATATCAAACATTTACAATCCACCCTATTTTATCAAAAATGGGGTGGATTTTTTGTACCTACGTCTATAAAAATCCAATGGCGACGGTGCGTTATACAATCCACTAATTAAATTAAAGCAGAAACCGACGTCAGCAACCGAAATAATATTATTTTTGCAATAAATTGTTACAAAACCAGAACAATATGACAAGATTCCATAATTTGTATTTATTGCTAGGAATGCTGGCTTGGGCTCTAACCTTCAGCACACATGCAAACACTATAGATTGCCAATCCTCAATCCAAAATGTAACGGTATACAAGAAGGGTGCAATGGTGGAGAGGAAGGCCCACGTCAAACTACCTAAGGGAGTGACAGAAGTGAAACTACCTTTACTGAGTTCGAAAATGGTGCAGAAGTCACTGCAAATAGGAGTGACAAATACTGACATCACAATCGGCAATGTAAAGATAGATTTTGAGGTGCCAGATATGTCGACGCTGGCAACATCAAACGACACTATAACCAAACGCATCAAACAGTTGGAAGACTCCATCCAGCTGCTCAATGACTACAATCACGTGTTGTATTGCGAATCGGCCTTTATCAAAGCCAACAATCACGACATTGGCGGAAAAAAGGGTTATGAAGCCGCACAACTGGCTGAAATCGCGTCATTCCTCCGCAAAGATCTAAATGAGATTGCAGAGAAAAAAGTAATCTATAAAGACTTGCTTAATTCAAAGACACAAGAGCTAGCCAGTCTGAAACAAGCGCTTAAGCTGTCGGATGAAAACAAGATGAATCCAAAAGGTGTCGTATACCTGACACTGGTCACTTCTGATGCCTCAGAGACGGATATTGATATCAAGTATATGGTAGACGATGCAGAATGGATACCGATATACGAAGTTCGCATCGACAATCTTAATGATCCGATGCTAGTGAAAAAGAAGGTTGAAATCAAACAAAATTCCAAAGAGGATTGGAATGACGTTGCATTGACTGTAACGAAGACTTTCCCAGACAACAGTGTTGAGATGCAAGAATTGACTCGCTACACATTGCCTGATGGGCCACAAAGACCAAGGACAAAGAGTCAAAAGAAGGCTGAAGACATCAACATGGTGAAAGTCATCGGTGTTGTTCGCGACAATAAAGGCGGAGTAGGCGGAACTTTAATAAACTGTTCAAAAAACGGCACGTCTACTCAGACGGACGAGAACGGATTCTATGAATTGCTTGTTCCTCCACATTCCGACATTTCATACACACATGCTGGATATTACAATATGGTTAAGCATATTGAAAAAGAGAATGTAGTCATTAAAAACATCACTCTTAATAAAGATAGAAATAAAATATACAGTAATGTAAAAGAAATTGAAATACAAGCCGAAGAAGACATATCATCATTGGATGAGAGTAAACTTAATAAGACCATTGCATCGTCAATCGACCAGGCTATGGCAGGTCGTGTATCTGGCGTCAGCATAACATCTTCATCAGGACAGCCAGGACAGGGTGCATCAGTACGCGTACGTGGTGTCAGCTCATTATCTGGAGTATCCGAACCATTGTATGTGATAGATGGCATACCACTAGATGGACAGTCTCACAACAACCTGTTAGCTTCAATCAACCCTGCCGATATCGTATCAATGGAGGTGTTGAAGGATGCCTCTGCAACAACGATATATGGTTCGCGTGCTGCAAACGGAGTCTTTATAATCACAACAAGAAATGCCGGTTCTAATCTATACAACTCATTGCAGGATTACACAGCAACCGCAGATGGAAAAAACACCATTCCTGCCGACGGCACAAAACATGAGGCACAGCTATTCGACAAAGAAGTGAAAGCCAACTATTCATTCTATACTGCACCAAGAGAGAACCCTAATGTGTTCATGTTGGCAGATATCCCCAGCCAAAAAGATTATGATCTTTTAGAAGGCAAAGTAAAGGTATATATGGGCAACAACTATATCGGAGAATCATATTGGAGACCAATTGCCATATTTGACACCTTAAAATTCTCAGTCGGGGTTGAGAAAGACGTCGCTGTAGACCGTGAGCTGACAACTACCAAGAAAACACAGATGGAGTTGTTTAATAAAAACAAAGTGAGACGCGATTGGAAGATCGTGGTCAAGAACAACAAGCCAATCAGCATCGACTTGGTTGTGGAGGATCAGATTCCAGTCAGTACAAACGACATCTGCAAAGTAGAGTTAATAGACAAAGGTGGCGCCAACTTGGACAAAGAAAGAGGATTACTTAAATGGAATCTAAAACTTGCTCCAGGCGAACGCAAAGAGTTGCACTTCACCTTTGAAATCAACTACAAGGGTGACCCTGACGACTTTGAGGACTTATTTGATTCATTAGTAGAAGAGAATTTTTAAATTATGAGAAGACTATATATATCAACAATATTGGCAGCGTCTCTTTTCTGTGGTTCTGTTAACGCTGCCACCGATGCCACTTCAAAAATTGAAAAGGTTGTCGTTTATCCAAACGGAGCCATGATAAAACGTACTGCCAAAGTGAATTTGAAGGCAGGGCACAATGATGTGCGCGTACCATTACTGACTCCACAGCTTGACCAGGAATCAGTACGTGTCGGAGTAAAGAGTGGAAACGCCACACTGGTCAATGTAAACCACGACGCTGAGGTTGCCAACCGCAAACAGATATCAAATGAAGCGTCAAACATGACCAAACGAGCAAAACAGCTACGTGATTCCATCGATATTCTGATGGCCAAAGTTGACGTGCTGAAGGAGGAGTCCGCTCTATTGAAAAACAACAATTTCGTAGGTGGTGATAACGGTTTGTCAGCAAACACACTTCAAGGAGTAGCTGAATATATCCGTAAGGACATGACCGACATCACAACTCTAAACTATAAATATAGAAAGAGAATAGACGATTTGCAGGACGAGCTGACTCTGGTAGAACAAAATCTCAACCTTCTATACGAAAAGCAGATGGATCCCACCAGCACACTTGTGCTGAAGATAGATGCAGAAGCAGCCACATCTTGCGAATTGGATCTGGAATACTTCGTCAATAACGCATCGTGGATGCCATTCTACGAAGTCAGAATTTCTAAGAGGAACGACAATCTCCACCTGATACAAAAGGCATACGTAAGTCAGGCCACTAAAGAGAATTGGGATAAAGTCAGTCTGACACTTTCTCAAAACGACCCTACCGTCAGCAACGAAAAGCCATCTTTAGGCAGATGGACTGTTCCTGACATGTCTTTTACACCTACAAATAATTACAGCAATCGAGAAAAAAAGGAAAAATTCATTAAGATTCTGGGCATCGTACGCGACGACAAAGGACCTTTGAAAAACGCATTAGTCTCTTGCGATGATAAAAAGACACAGACTGACGAGAACGGTTATTACGAATTGTTGGTGCAGGACAACAGCACAATCAGATATAACTATGGCTACAACAACACAATATGCTCTATCGGACACGTGAAAAACAATGTGATAGTCAACAATGTGCAGATAAACCAAAATCTCAATTCATATCAATCGTCCGACTACAAGCAGATGTATTCCAACTATATCGACCAGAAAAGAATATCTTTCAGCAGCAGTTGGGATAACTCAAATGATGATTCGTCTACTCCGATGCTGACAGCACGCAACGTCAGCCATGATGTGCCTGGCAAAAATTCCATTCCAGAAGACGGCACTGACCAGGAGATTGTAGTCAAAGACATGGCCGTCAAAGCAGAATACAACTATTTTGCAGTGCCAAAGCTGTCGAAAGATGTTTATTTGATCGCGTCTATTCCAGATTGGAAGAATCTAGATCTGCTTGACGGTAATGTAAAGCTATACCTAAGCAACATGTACATGGGTGAGAGCTTCATCAACGCACGTCAGACGGAAGACACATTGCGTCTTTCAATCGGAAAAGACAAAGACATCGCAGTTGAAAGAACAGATCTAAAAAACTACTCATCAAAGAATCTTATCAAGACTTCCAACAAGGTTCAACGCGATTGGAAGATAACAGTCAAGAACAATAAGGATGTGGCTGTCAAAGTGACAATCGAAGACCAATATCCTGTGTCCACAACAAGTGACATCAAGGTCTCTTTGTTAAACGACGGAGGAGCGACCAAAAACGACCCTATCGAAGGCCAACTCACATGGGTTTTGAATCTTAAGCCAGGAGAGAAGCGAGAATTGAAGTTCTCCTACGAAGTGAAGTCAAAAGACGATATAGTAGTGGAATAACTCAAAAAGCAAGGATTGGGACAATATATAGATGTTCTTTTTAGCATTCTAATTGTTTTTGACCTATCTTTGCCACGAATTAAAATATACCCAAATGGTAAGAGCAATATTTCCAGGCAGTTTCGATCCGCTTACTCTCGGACACTATTCAGTGGTGAAGAGAGCACTATCTTTCGTTGACGAAGTGATCATCGCAATCGGTGTGAATGAGTCGAAACGTCCTTTTTTTGATACAGAGGCAAGAAAAAAAATAATCGAGGAGACATTCAAAAATGAGCCTCGCGTGAAGGTAGCGACATACGATTGCTTGACTGTCGATTTCGCTAAAAAGGTAGGAGCCACTATCATACTTCGTGGTATCCGAGCTGTGGCTGATTTTGAGTATGAGAAGACGGTAGCAGACGCCAACCGTCAGATTTCTGGCATCGACACTATCCTACTCTTCACTGAGCCTCAGCACTCGTTCATCAGTTCTACGGTAGTGCGAGATATTCTGCGCTACGGAAAAGATCCCAAAGACATGTTGCCTCCTGGCATCGACCTTCAGGCAATTCTCGAAATGAAAAACGAACATAGAGATTTAATCTGTTAAACTCGAATATGGCAAAAGAACACTATACCGGGCTAAACGACCAGGAAGTTCTTAAATCAAGAGCTAAATATGGATCAAACATTCTCACTCCTCCAGAGAAAGAATCGTTGTTCCTGAAATTCTTGGAAAAATTCAAGGATCCCCTTATCGTTATCCTGCTTATTGCCGGGGCTTTGTCTATCGGCATTTCAATCTACGAATACACACAACATCCAGACCCAAAAGTATTCTTTGAGCCAGTCGGAATCTGGGTGGCCATCTTCTTGGCGACAGGTATGGCGTTCTACTTTGAATACGCGGCAGACAAAGAGTTTGAGGTGCTCAACCAAGTCAACGATGATGAGCCTGTCCAGGTTATCCGCGACGGAATCACAACGGAGATTCCACGAAAAGACGTGGTGGTCGGCGACATCGTCGTTCTAATCACCGGTTGTGAGATTCCTGCTGATGGAGAGTTGCTAGAAGCGACGTCTCTCAACATCGACGAAAGTTCACTTACAGGAGAGCCTATCTGCCTAAAAACCATCAAAGAAGAAGATTTTGACCCTAACGCGACATTTCCATCCAACCATGCCATGAGAGGCACAAAAGTGATGGAGGGACACGGAATCATGCGAGTGTTTGCGGTGGGCGACCACACAGAGAATGGAAAAGTATTCACTGCCGCACAGATTGACAACAGTGTCAAGACCCCTCTTAACGAGCAATTGGATGGTCTTGGCAACCTGATCGCTAAAGTCAGCTACGTAATCGCCGGACTTATCATCGTCGGCAGAATCGGAATGTATTTCGTCAACAACGATGGGTTCTCATGGTTTGGCGACGGTGCGACGGAAGGCTTCATAACAGAAGTTTTGCAGGCTTGTATGGTGGCTGTAGCTCTTGTGGCTGTAGCTGTGCCAGAAGGATTGCCAATGGCAGTCACACTTTCGCTTGCATACAGTATGCGAGCTATGCTCAAGACCAACAACCTTGTCCGCAAGATGCACGCCTGCGAGACAATGGGTGCCACAACCGTCATCTGCACCGATAAGACAGGTACGCTTACTCAGAACAAGATGCAGGTCCATGAGACTAAGTTCTTCGACTTGCAATCAAGCCAGGCTCTAATTGGAGACGATGCCAGCAACCTGATCGTAGAGGGCATTTCCGTCAACTCAACCGCCCTACTCGACCTTTCCGACGCAAAAAATCCGAAAGTTTTAGGAAATCCAACAGAAGGTGCTCTTCTTCTTTGGCTTAACAAACATAAAATCAACTTTGAGACAATAAAAGAGGCGGCAGAGACAATTGACGAAATCCCATTCTCAACCGAACGCAAATACATGGCATCGCTTGTCAAGTCGCAGTATCTGAAAGGCAAAAAAGTTCTGTATTTGAAGGGTGCTCCTGAAATCGTTCTTGCTCTTTGCTCAAATATCGCAGGAGGCGAGACTAAGCAATCCATCAACGAGACTCTTCTAAAGTATCAGAATCAGGCGATGCGTACTCTTGCATTCGCTTATCAGATCGTAGACGACGGTGTGATAGTCATCAACAGCGACAAAAAACTAGTGGCCAACAACTTAACATTCATGGGTGTTGTGGCGATTGCAGACCCAGTGCGTAAAGAGGTGCCAGACGCAGTAGGCAGCTGTATAGAAGCGGGCATTGATGTGAAAATCGTGACCGGTGACACTACAGCCACTGCAAAAGAAATCGGACGTCAGATTGGTCTTTGGAAAGAGACTTACGGAGATAACAATATCATCACAGGTCCGGAATTCGCCGCTTTGTCTGACGAAGAGGTTTACAACCGTGTTGAAGAGATAAAGATTATCGCCCGTGCCCGTCCACTCGACAAGAAAAGATTGGTGGAGACGTTGCAGAAACGCAACCAAGTGGTAGCAGTGACTGGCGACGGTACAAACGACGCACCAGCATTAAAAGCCGCTCACGTCGGGCTATCTATGGGAGACGGAACAAGCGTGGCCAAAGAGGCGTCGGATATCACCATCATCGACAATTCATTCTCAAGTATCACAAGAGCTGTGATGTGGGGACGTTCACTTTACCAGAATATCCAAAGATTCATCCTTTTCCAGATGACAGTCAACGTCGCAGCCTGCTTGATCGTGCTAGTCGGAGCATTCATTCCAGGCATCAAATCACCACTAACTGTGACGCAGATGCTATGGGTAAACCTAATCATGGACACCTTCGCGGCAATGGCGTTAGCGTCTCTTCCACCATCAATGAAAGTGATGCAGGAAAAGCCAAGATCAAGAGACGCGTTTATCATCAGCAAACCAATGATGAAATTCATCCTCACTGTAGGAATATTCTTCTTTGCTGCCATGATGGGAATGCTATTCGTAATGAAGAATAATGAAATCACATTCGAAAGCGGCATACTAGGCATGACATCTGGAGGCAAGACACTTCCAGTCTACGAGTGCAGCGTCTTCTTCACAACATTCGTCATGCTTCAGTTCTGGAACATGTTCAATGCAAAAGCATTCGCCACAGGCAAGAGTGCATTGCATTTCAACGAATGTAAAGGATTCCTTACAATCGCAGCGTTGATCTTCTTCGGACAATTATTGATTGTCAACGTCGGAGGAGCAATGTTCAACGTCACTCCACTCAACATCATCGACTGGCTACTAATTGTAGGAGCGACATCTGTAGTGTTGTGGATTGGAGAGATAATGAGAATTATTAAGAAATAATGAATGCTTAAAGAAGTTTGAGGATTGTTAAGGGCGGAACGCCCTAACCCCACCCCATAGTGCGAGCCGAAGGCGAGCACATAAATAAAGGAACAATGAAAAAAATTTTCAAAACCATATTGGCATTTTTCTCCGCCATTGCGATGGTGGGGTGTTCACAAGCTCAAGGTGGGCGCATGGAGAGCAGGAAAATCGTCAGAGACGCATCATCTAATGAGATTAAAGCTAACGCAGAAAAAGACTCGGTTATGGCAGTGAAGCTATCTGATCTTGATTATTTTGAAGGAGAAAAAGAACGTAATGAGACCATATCTGTGAAATCAGGAGGTGCATACATCATTGCCAACACCAATCCTACAACAGGATACGACTGGGAGGTGAAGATAGAGACAGAAGACAGCACAATCTTGCGATTCGACAAATCATTTGATCTTGTCCAAGAAAGAGAACCATCCCAGCCGATGATGTGTGGAGCTCCTACAACAAGACGTTACGAGTTTATCACAGAAAAGCCAGGCTCAGCCAAAATCATCTTTGAATACAAGCGAGCTTGGGGCAAAAGTGAATCGGAGAATACTGTTGTTTACAACATCATGATCACCGAATAACCAATCGTAGAGACGTGCGTCTCTGAAAATAAAAAGTACGGACATTATATGTGGACGCAAGTAGAGTTTTCCCTTAATGAAAAGCGACGTGGATTTCACCTCGTCACTAGTGAGATACTGTCACATTTGCCAGCATTGCCCAAAGTGGGCTTGCTCAACCTCTTCATCAAGCATACGTCGGCCGGACTGACCATCAATGAGAACGCTGATCCAGATGTCCGCGTCGACATGGAGAGCATCTTCAACCGTATGGTGAAGGAACGTGAGCCCTATTACCAGCATACTCTCGAGGGCGACGACGATATGCCAGCCCACGCCAAAAGCACACTCGTCGGCGACAGCCTTACTATTCCAATCTCCAACGGCAGATTGAACCTTGGCACTTGGCAGGGAATATACCTTTGCGAGTTCAGAAACTACGGCGGAGCAAGAAAGATTGTAGCTACGATCGCAGGAGAATGAGAGAAATGCTGAATTAGGAATGCAGAATAAAACCACACCACGTCTCCTAACAGCATTTTCAAAAACTGATAGAATAAAAAGACGGAGTGTAATGGCTCCGTCTTTCATTAATAAACTATGGTGATTATAGTTGTCCAAAATGAGGATTGTTAAGGGCGGAACGCCCTAACCCCTCCACTAATGCGAGCCCGATAGGGCGAGCGTATTAAAAAAACGTGTTTGGGAAACTGCTATATAATCTCCTAAATTATTTCAAATCAGCATTAGAAACTCAAAGACATTGATAATCCATTTGGTTTGGCATTAACCTTAAATGTCAGATTATCATACGAACCTTCTTTGGGATTCTCTTCATAAACAGTACTATAGTGGTTCTTTAAGATTCTATGGCATCTTGTTTTACCAGTTGCAAACTTTACGACACCAATTGGTAAAGCCACACACGCAGCGACTCCACTTACCACACTGGCAACCAAGAATGGCGTATTCACATAACGGTCAGCGTCATAATAGTCGTAGCTGTAATGATTGCTGCTGTCTCCCGCATTTTCACTAGTAGCAAAACTTAATATAAGAAAAGTAGGCATTGCCACATATAGGCCCGCTCCCATCATCATCAATCCAAATCCACTCTTCATTCTATGAGACTGCTCAGAAAAAGCGAAGTAATCTGATCCTAAATAATTGTTTGCCTCACTGTTTGACAAATACATATTATTGTCTCTATAAGCCAACCCAGAAGGTGATTTTCTCGTCACTTTCACATCGTTAAAAACAGCAGGCATTGGCTTCGGGTACAGATTTGAAGAAACCGGCACCGCATCAAAAACCTCTTGTTCCCCATTATTATACTTAATGACAGACACTTCAGATTTTTCAGAAACATAACTAGGGCCATCAAGATTAGAGGTGCGCTTGTACTTTATCTGGGTTGAAGAAATTTCCTCCACTTTGGCCTCAACCTCATCTCCATTTCGGAAAACAATCACGTCTTGTGCATTTACTCCCATCGCACATAGATATACGACCAAGGACAAAAACAATTTTGCTTTTTTCATGATTAAATAATAATAAAGTTTTCACATCAACTGAATTCAAAATTAATAAATATTTAAATACATCACTTTACTTACGAGATAAAAAACACCTACGTTTTTTTTTACATTTTACGCTAAACTTACAATTAGGAACTAAAACTGCAAAAAAGAGTAAGAAACATCAATAAAAATGCATTTTTCCTTACGAAATGAGTTATAAAACATATATTTTTTGCATTTTTTTGACAAAAAGCATATCTTTGTATCGTTAACGTGAATAAGAACATTTTTAGAAATTATACAATGGACAACAAAAAGATGAGTGATGCACTTAAGTATCACGCAGAAGGACGCCCTGGTAAGATCCAGGTGATCCCTACAAAGCCTACTGCAACTCAGAGAGACCTTTCATTGGCATACTCTCCAGGTGTTGCTGAACCATGCTTGGAAATCCAGAAAGACAACAACTATGCTTACGACTACACTGCGAAGGGCAACCTTGTAGCTGTAATCTCTAACGGTACTGCAGTGCTTGGTCTTGGTGACATAGGTGCAGTTGCTGGAAAGCCAGTTATGGAAGGTAAGGGCTTGTTGTTCAAGATTTTTGCAGACGTTGATGTATTCGACATCGAAGTTAACGAGAAGAACATCGACAAGTTCTGTGAGGTAGTAAAGGCAATCGCTCCTACATTCGGTGGTATCAACCTTGAGGATATCAAGGCTCCTGAGTGTTTCGAGATCGAGGACAGACTAAAGGCTGAGCTTGACATTCCTTTGATGCACGACGACCAGCACGGTACAGCTATCATCTCTTCTGCAGCTCTTTTGAACGCTCTTGAGGTTGCAGGCAAGAAGATCGAGGACGCTAAGATCGTTGTCAACGGTGCAGGTGCAGCAGCAAACTCATGTACTCGTCTATATGTAGCTCTTGGTGCTCAGAAGAAGAACATCGTAATGTGCGACTCTAAGGGTGTTATCAACTCTAAGAGAACTGACCTTAACCCACGTAAGGAGGAGTTTAAGACAGACCGTGATATCAACACACTAGAGGAGGCTATCAAGGGTGCTGACGTATTCTTGGGATTGTCAAAGGGTAACATCTTGTCTCAGGACATGGTTCGCTCAATGGCTAGCAACCCAATCGTGTTTGCTCTTGCAAACCCTAACCCAGAGATCACTTACGAGGATGCTATGGCATCTCGTCCAGATATCATCTTCGGAACAGGTCGTTCAGATTATCCTAACCAGATCAACAACGTACTTGGATTCCCTTATATCTTCCGTGGTGCTCTTGATACTCACTCAAAGGCAATCAACGAGGAGATGAAGCTTGCAGCCGTTCGTGCTCTTGCTGAGTTGGCTAAGAAGCCAGTTCCAGAGATCGTAAGCAAGGCATACGGTGGTAAGACAATGGCATTCGGCAAGGAGTATTTGATCCCTACAGCTCTTGACCCACGTCTACTTGAGACAGTTGCTCCAGCAGTTGCAAAGGCAGCTATCGAAAGTGGTGTTGCACGTCACGAGATCAAGGATTGGGATCTTTACCGTGAGCAGCTACGTCACCGCATGGGCTTGAACAACAAGCTAATCGACGGTCTACGTGTTCGCGCTAAGAAGGCTCCTAAGAAGGTTGTATTCTCTGAGCCAAACTGTGTAAGCGTACTTGAGGCTGCAGTTTCTGCTAAGGCTGACGGTATCTGCGTTCCAGTTCTTGTTGGTAACGAGACTAACATCGCTCGTATCGCAGAGGAGAACAACATCAATATCTCAGGAATCGAGATCATCAACAACCGTGCTGAGAGCCAGAACTCACGTCGCGAGCGCTACGCTAAGTACTTGGCAGAGAAGAACGCACGTTCAGGTTACACATACGCTGAGAGCCTTGAGTTGATGTTCAACCGCAGCTACTTCGCTACAATGATGGTTGAGATGGGTGACGCAGACGCTATGGTATGCGGTGTTTACACTAAGTACACAGACGCTATCAAGCCAGCTCTTGAGATCGTAGGAACTCGTGAGGGCATCAACCACATCGCAGCTCTTAACATCGTCAACACAGCTAAGGGAACTTACTTCTTGGCAGACACATTGGTTAACAACCACCCAACTGCAGAGGCACTTGAGGAGATCGTTAAGTTGACTAACGACAGCGTTAAGATCTTCGACGTCGATCCAGTTATCGCAATGCTTTCTTACAGCAACTTCGGCGCTGACAACACTGGTTCTCCAGTTACAGTTCACAAGGCAGTTGAGAGCCTACACAAGAACCACCCAGAGATCTTGGTAGACGGTGAGATGCAGGTTAACTTCGCTCTTGACAAGGATCTTCGTTCAGCTACATACCCATTCTCTAAGCTAGAGGGTAAGGATGTCAACACATTGATCTTCCCTAACCTAAGTTCAGCTAACATCACTTACAAGACTCTTCTTTCTATGGGTCTTGCTGAGAACGTTGGCCCAGTTCAGATGGGATTGAAGAAGCCTATCTACGTTTGTGAGCCAGAGGCATCAGTACGTGACATCATGAACATCGTAACTATCGCAGTTATCGACGCTCAGATCAACGGAAAGAAATAATCCACTAGGATTAATCATACGAAAGGCTGCTCAATTTGGGCAGCCTTTTTTATTTGCCACAATGTCAAAGTAGCCCCTATTAAAATTTGTTAATTTTTAATAGTGCGGCTTGTGTTTAAATATATTTTACTACCTTTGCAAAGAATTCATTTGAACAATAAAACATTTATTTTTGATCAAGAAGTTGTTTAGTGTCATGCGAAAATGAGTTTTTTGATTTATAGGATACAAGGAAATTTAGATAAGTCAATTTGCAAGAATCTCATAATCTTTCAAATAAATTGTCTTATTGATTGTTAAGTTTAAGTCAAGAATGTTAACGTTTAATTTAAAAAAAAATGAAAAAGTTTTTATTATCATTAGCTACAGTGTTAGCTGCAATGTCATCGCAGGCAGAATCGATGCGAAGAGTTTTCTTTGATGATTTCGGAGCAGGAGTATTTGACCACTCATGCAATGGGATAAGAGGATTCTACAACCAAAACTACTGGACAATAAGCCAAGGTACTAGACGTGCCTCACAACCACGTTACTATCAAGACCTTTATGATAGATACGACAGAGGTGGTAGAGGAAATTTGGGACTAATGGTAAACCCATCTGATTTCTACAATGAACTATTTGGTTATGCCAACTTAGATTACATTCCAGCTCCTTACAATAAAAGAATCTATGGAAGTGACCACACAAAACCAGGTTCGAACACAACAGGTGCTTTTGTTTATGTCATTCCTGCCAATCCCGACTTGCTAAAAAAAGAAGGGAAGAGCATAAAAAATGTCAGGACCATTTACGAAAACACTATCGAGGTTTTCGATTACGGCAAAACTAAGTACAGAGCGTCAATGTGGATATCTTCTGTTGGCGAAAAAGATGGCGATTTCACAGTCAAATTAAGTGCCATTTCAAATGATGGCTCTATTCTTGGCAGCGTAATAAAAACAACACCAGGCTTAAAAATGTCTGATTCCAAACAGAATCCGATTCAGTGGAGAGAGGTATCGGTAGAGTTTAATTCATGGGAATTCTTAACTTTCAAAGGGAATTATATTACTTTGAAGATTGAATTGATGTCAGAAAAGTCATATCATTATGGTTTTTGTATCGATGACATCAAACTAGAAGCAGGTTACACTATTGGCAAATTGGACTTGCCTTCTTTGGAAACAAAAATGGAGCCAACAGTCGGAAGCAACCAAATCAAAATCTCATCCAATATAACATACGACGATTTAGAAGATTACTTCGGCAACAATTGCAAAAATGTATGTTACGAGTGGTATCACAAACCTGTAGGATCTAATACATTCGTGAAATTTGGAGGAGGACAATTCGGAGGCGATATGAATCTTTTAACTCTGCCATTGAATGCTTATGATCTAAGTCGCAATGGAACATGGAAACTTGTCATGTGGGATGGAGTGAGAAGACTTGAGAAAGAGATTGTTGTAAACTACACACTGGATCAAATTAAGCAGAGAAGAACAAGAGCTAGCTTTGACGATTTTGATCAAGATCTAGACTTTGTGAATGACGGCGAGTCTTTGTTCATTAACGAAGAGAATGACAAGATCAGCAACTATTACACAATCTATGATATGTCTGGACGTGTTGTTGTCTACTCTAACGACCAACCTGTCAACATTGCCCCATTGAAGAACGGCATCTACATTTTGGATATGAACGGCAAGCAGACAAAATTCATTAAAAAGTAATAGAAATCAATCATTAACAAAGGTGAGGGTGTATTTTTAATATGCCCTCATTTTTTACTCCTCCACTATGATAAATTCAGTAAATATAGAGTCTGAGATAAAGATGCCTTTCTCTGTAAGATGACACATGTCGTTTTCCACAACCACATTGTCGAGAGCCACCTGTCGCGCGGCTATCTCCTTTGTATATTTCAATACATCAGATCCGAACTTTAATTCTATGAAGCGGAAGTCTATCCCCTCACACGTACGCAAAGCAGTAAGTATATAGTCATTGTAACGTTCATTCAAGGATAGTTCTTCACATTCCAAATCTAGCTTATTCTCTTTTATAGCTTTAAGATATTTAGGGAGATGCGACACATTCCACTGTCGTCCTACTCTATTATAAGAATGGGCAGCAGGACCCACGCCTATATATGGAATATCTCTCCAATAAGATGAATTATGTCGCGACCTATAGTTTGGCAAAGCGAAATTAGATATTTCATAATGTTCAAAGCCGGCCTCTTTGGTGCGGTCATGCAAGATTTTGAAGCAATCCAGACAATCATTTTCATCCATAACGTCGATTTCGCCCTTTTCTAATTTTTTAGTCAAAAGCGAACCTTCATGAAGTTCAAGGCAATAAGCCGATATATGGTTTGGAGAAAGAGATATAGCAGTGCCGACGGAATACTTCCACGATTCGATTGTCTGCATAGGCAAACCATAAATCAGATCCACACTTATATTTTCAAAGCCATGCTTTCTTGCGTTAGCCACCGCTTCCATAGCCTCTTTAGAAGTATGTCGACGATTGATAATTTTAAGTTCGTCATCTACAAACGTCTGGATTCCTATACTAAGTCTATTAATCGGCGTATTCGACAAACGCTGCAGATAATCATCTGTAAGGTCGTTAGGATTAGCCTCCATCGTGATCTCCATCTTTTCTTTCTCAATATGAGGGAAGACGGTAAAGGCATGGCTAATCAGAGTGTTTATTTCATCAGACGTCAGCAGCGACGGAGTACCGCCACCGATATAGATGGTCTCAAGCACATTAGCGTCTACAGGAAGATAATTCTTACGCATCACCATCTCCTTGCACAACGCGTCAATCAGCTCCCCACGTTTCGAGAGCAACGTAGTGGAAAAGAAATCGCAGTAGCTACACCTTTGGGTACAAAGTGGAATATGAATATATAGTCCAGCCACCGTATATGACTATTTATTCATCCAGGCTTTTTCCGACTCGTCAATCTCCTCAAAGATAGGATATTTACATTTGCTGAAATAGCAATAACATGCTCCGCTCTCAATCTTGTCGATAATATTCTGAGGCACCGAACCGTCTGCCACAAGCAAATCCACGATCTCGTCCTTGCACAAATAGAATGTAGCATTAGTTTCTGTCTGATCCTTTATATACCAGAAAGGCAGATACCAACTTCCAAGAAAATGATCTTCCTGCTCAAAACGAAGAATATGATTGTCTGCGACATAAAAACTGCGTGCTATCGACATGATATTCTCATCATCGATATCTTTAATGCAATATGCAGTATCTTCTGTGAAATACAAAGTACGCACCGTCATTGTCTTTGTCATAAAATTCTGACATACATTAGCCGCCGTATTCTGCATACTTCCATTTTTCGTGTTGATAACCGCAATAACAGAGTCGAAATGCCATCCGCCTTTCAACAATTCCTTATCGATCGGTGTCTCATCTATCTCATCTACCAATTGTTCTCTGCAAGAAGCCAAAAGCAACGTCAATATTGACATCACAAGTAAAACAAATTTCTTCACCATGATATTAATCCTATTGTTATACATATTTTGCAAATTTATTATTTTTTGAGAATAGTTGCACCCAATAAAAGAATTTTATCTTTCCGCTGATTCATAACAAAGGCAATTATAAATCCATTTGTCGCAAATGAGGATTGCAAAATAAATTTCTCATACTCTTAAATCTTGATTTCAAAGAAACGAACAAATTGCTATATTTGCGCCAAAATAGAATATGATGAAATATACTAACATTATCATAACTGCTTTTATAGCTTTATTTATTTCTTGCACCAATTCCGGCAACGTCACAGTGGACGACATTCAAAAAGCATGCAAGAACAAGCAATGGGATGACGTGAAAAAAATGTGCGAGGACTACATCAAGAAAGACAAAACCAATCCTATAGTATACAAAGCTCTAGGCGACGCATATCTTGCCAAAGACGACTCGACAGTAGCGAACTACAGCTACGAGACTGCAATATCGATAGACAGCATGTATACAGACGCGATAATCGCATCCGCCGATATC
The DNA here is from genome assembly GCA_024401565.1 of Paludibacteraceae bacterium. Taxonomy (GTDB): domain Bacteria; phylum Bacteroidota; class Bacteroidia; order Bacteroidales; family Paludibacteraceae; genus UBA1723. The sequence goes on along the minus strand of JAKSKU010000009.1, from coordinate 25,523 downwards.
CTCATCAACAGCAATGCCACATCCTACGCAATAGAGATGCTGAACAAAGCCGTCGACAGAATGCCGGACGAAGCTCCTTTGTATAATGCGTTAGGATGTGCTTTCCGCATGAAGGGAGACAAGAATGAGTCGCAGTTTTATTTCGAGAAATCACTAAAAATCAACCCAGAATACGTTTCTGCCCGCAGAAACTTGGGTGTTCTATATATGGCCAACCATGAAATTGAAGACGCCGTGCTTCAGTTTCAGACAATCCTGGACACACATCCATCTTTGGCCGACGTACACAACTATTTAGGACTGGCTTATGTTTCACTTAAGGAGAAAGACAAAGCAGAAGAAGAGTTCAAGACAGCCATTCAATGCGATCCGTCTTACTCTTCTGCTTATGAAAATCTAGCTTATCACTATAGCACACAAAACAAAATGGATCTTGCCAAAGACGCATACGAGAAAGCAGCAAGGCTAGGCAGCAAAAATGCTCAACTCATCTTAAAACAAAATAAATATCAACAAATACAGAAATAATTCTATAAAACCTCTTTTTTTTGGTTTCTTTTAGTAATTTTGTCAGCAATAAGGATTTAAAGAGGACAAGTTTTGTATGAGAACACGCTGTATTTTTTTGTTTATATTAGCCACAATTGTATTCGCTAGTTGTGGTGACCAATCAAATTCAAATGCTAATCTTGAACAGATTCAGGCATCAATCGATGCATATAATTGTTCCGACGGACGTCATCTTGTTGTAGAAACATTTGACGACGAAGACTATGGATTCAGAGAGGTAGATTTGGGTTTGTCCGTCAAGTGGGCGTCGTGCAACCTTGGCACAGACAAAGCAGAGGAGAGCGGTCCGTACATAGCATGGGGAGAGTTGAAGACAAAAAAGGATTACAACGCAAACAACTCAACAACATTCTCTTATTCTTTAGCGGAATTGAAATCAAAAAAGGTTATCGACAAGAAAGAGAATCTTTTGAAAAATTATGACATCGCGACTCAAACTCTTGGCGAAGGATGGAGACTGCCGACAAAAGAGGAAGCAGAAGAATTGATAAAGAAGTGCGAGTGGACTTGGATGATCAAAAATGGCACTAAAGGCTATAAGGTGATTGGTCCGAACAGAAAATATATTTTCATTCCGGCAAAAGGCTACTACTATGAGCAGCAGATCTACGACGCTGACGATTCAGGAAACTATTGGACATCTTCTGCATACGACAACAGAAATTTCTCAATGGGTTTGACTTTCACAAAACGTAGCTTTGCAATCAACTCAAGTGGACGAAGCGGAGGACGTTGTATTCGTCCGGTATACACGAAATAATTAAACAACAATAGATTTAGGAAAGTCAGTTCTTTTGTTAAGAGCTGGCTTTTTTGTAGGCAATTATATACGAGTTGTCCAAAACACGCTTTTTCTTTATACGCTCGGCCTACGGCCTCGCGTTGGGGGAGGGGCAAGGGCGTTCCGCCCTTTGCAATCCTCATTTTGGACAACTGCTATATAATCTCCTTTTTGTATTCCAACTGGAGAAAGTTTGGATTTGACACGGTCTAATTTAATTACCTTTTGTTTTTTTCATTAGCAATTTTAAAAATTCCATAAAAAGACGTACTTTTGTCGAAACTGACATTATACCATATAGAGTGATAGAAAAAATCATAGAACTGGAGGTGGCTGACCCCACTATTTTCTACGGAGTTAACAATGCTAACATCCGTCTTATCAAGGATTTATATCCCAAAGTAAAGATTATTGCCAGAGGTAACGCGATCAAAATCAATGGCGATGAGGAAGATATAGCTCTCGTCGACGAAGTCATTACCAAGCTTGAGAAGTATTGCGCTACTTACAACAAGTTGTCTGAGGAGGTCATTATCGACTTTATCAAGGGCAGTGAACCTAAGATTCAGGTGGAGAATAATCTTATCATCTATGGTATAAGCGGAAAGCCAATCACGGCCCGCACTCCCACTCAGAAAAAATTCTTGGCTGCTTACGATAAAAACGATCTTATCTTCTCCATCGGTCCGGCCGGTAGCGGTAAGACGTATATAGCTATTGCTTGCGCGGTAAGAGCCTTGAAAAACAAAGAGGTTAAGAAGATCGTGTTGAGCCGACCCGCAGTTGAGGCTGGCGAGAAACTTGGTTTTCTTCCAGGCGATATGAAAGAGAAGATTGATCCGTATTTGCAGCCACTCTACGACGCTCTTCAGGATATGATTCCAGGAGCGAAGTTGAAGGAGTATATGGAAAACGGAATCATCCAGATCGCACCGTTAGCTTTTATGCGTGGACGAACGCTTTCTGACGCGTTCATTATTCTTGACGAGGCTCAAAACACCACTACCCAGCAGATTAAGATGTTCCTTACTCGTATGGGAGAGCATAGTAAGATCGTAGTGACGGGAGATATGACACAGATTGACCTTCCAGCCCGTGAACGTTCCGGTTTGGGCGAAGCTCTACGTGTGTTGAAGAATGTCAGTGGAGTGGCAAAAATCGAGTTTAACACTAAGGATATCGTTCGCCACCCACTTGTGCAGAAAATCGTCGACGCATACGCCAAGCACGATGCCAAGAAAGCGAAGAAGATCATTCCTCTCACTCCGACTGACGAATAAGTCCTCCTGACCTTCTAAGGGAAGAATTTGGCATGTGCGATCTTCCCATTTAGTGGGACTGAAGGGCTTACTTTGAATCATAACGGATATGTTTCTACACAGATTATCTATATATAACTTTCGAAATATTCGCAGATCCGACCTCACATTTGCCAAGCATATCAATTGCTTTATCGGCAAAAACGGTGTCGGCAAAACCAACATTATCGATTCCATCTACTATCTCTCTTTCTCCAAATGTCCGACAAACCGTGAAGACAAAGACAACATCACTTTCGGAGAAACAGGGTTCCAACTGAAAGCTCACTATCACCGGGCGGAATCAGAATTTGAAATCTCATGTGCTTTGGATAAAGGCAGAAAGATGCTCAAAAGAGACGGCAAAGAATACGAGAAAGTATCCGAACACATTGGTCTGATTCCTGCGATTCTGGTAGCCCCTAAAGACATCGAGATAATACAAGGTGCGTCGGAAGAACGTCGCAAGTTCATCGACGGCTGCATATCACAATTCGACCGCAAGTATCTCGAAGCATTATTGGTATACAAAAACGCATTGCGCGGAAGAAACGCGCTGCTAACATCACCGACATACGTCGACCCCATCATATTTGAGAGTTATGAGGATAAACTAGCGTCTGCAGGAATGTTCCTTTACAACGCCCGCAAAGAGTTTGTTGAGACATTCAAAGGCAAAGTCGACGAGGTGTATCGTAAGATCTCTTACGACGCCGAGGAAGGCGAGGGTGTGGATATAGAATACAAGTCGCAGGCTACTGAGACAGACTATCTCACAACTCTTAGAAATCTGCGTGGAGAGGACCAACGTCGAGGTTTTACGACATGGGGTGTGCATCGCGACGATTATAATTTCAAACGCACCGGACGTAAAATCAAGAAAATAGCATCACAAGGAGAGATGAAGACGATGCTGTTGGCTTTGAAATTCGCGTGGATAGATATGTTTGTGGCAAAGAGCGACGTCAAACCGATCCTTCTTCTCGATGATATATTCGATAAACTTGACGAGCATCGTATGGCGAGAATCATCGATTTCATCAGTGATTCCAACCGTACAGGCCAGGTGTTCATCTCCGATACTAACCGTGAACATATCACTCTGCTTCTTGAAAAGACGGAAAATATCTCATACACCGTCTACGAAATCAACGGAAGTGACGGCATGAACGAAGATAAAGCAGTAAAAATCATGGAGAAATGAAAAGGAAAAATGCTATCACAATTTCATCTGCACTTCGGGATTATGTACACCGCGTGAAGATTGACGAAGACATGCTTGCTCTTGATATCGAAAGGATGTGGGCGGAATTTGTCGGAGAGGAATTTCTGCAATACACACAGGGAATGATGATGAAAAACAAGCAGTTGTATGTCACTATGCTATCCCCAGCGGCCAGCAATGAACTGATGATGCGTCGCAGCGAGATATTAAAGAAAATACACGAAAGATTTGAAATAGACTCGACGGTATTGTCAGCGATTCATTTCTGATTGTAGAATAAAATTTATTGCTTGGATTGTACTATATGAGGATTGCAAAGGGCGGAACACCCTTGCCCCTCCTCCCACGCGAGCCCATAAGGGCGAGCGTATAAAAATGAAAAATTAAAGAGATATTAGAATAATGGAAGAACTAGAAAAAATACATTTCAATCATAGTGTTGGAATCCAGATCCGATTCAACGACATCGACCCACTTGGCCACGTCAACAACGCATCACAAATCTCCTTCTTGGATTATGGTAAGATCTGCTATTTCGAGGCTTTGAACAATGGTGAGCCAATCGACTGGACTAACGCTCAGTTTGTGATGGTGAACATCAACGTCAGCTATATGGAGCAGATTTTCTTGAGAGAGAATATAGAGGTCCGCACAAAGATCACTGAGATTGGAAACAAAAGCATCAAACTTCTTCAAATACTTATAAATAAAGACAATGGACACGTCAAAACCGTTTGTAATGGCGTGATGTGTGCGTTTGACATGAAAACTCAGCAATCAGTGTTGGTGTCGCAGGAGTGGAGAGACAAGATCAATAAATTTGAAGTAGGATCGGCGGATTAAAAAAGGAGATTATATAGTTGCCTAAAAAAAATATCCGTCATCTCGAATACAATACAAAAAGCGGAGTTTGTTCGACTCCGCTTTCACTTTCTTCATACCCTAGTATCTGCTTTCACGTAAACGACGGAATAATTGAACCGTCAATATTTGAATTTACTCCCCAATTTTATTATAGCAAAAAGTGTGCCAGATTTAGTTTCTGGTTAATACTTCTTGAAACTTGAACTTGAAACCTGAAACTTGAAACCCATCTCTAACCTCTAACCCCTACCCCCTAACCTCTAACCCTTAACCCCTAACCTCTAATCTCCTACCCCCTAACCTTCTCATACGCCTCGTTGATCTTAGCCATCATCGCCTCACACTCATCTTTTCTGCCTGCATTCTTCGGCAGATCAGGATGATGCTGCAACGCAAGGCTGTGATACGCACGTTTGATCTCATCGTCAGTAGCACCTTCTTCCAAACCCAAAACACTATAATATTGTTTCAGCATGGAGACGGGGATTTCTCGAGATGCGGTAAAGTTACGAGGATCACCCTCTTCAAACTCCGTGCGAAGTGGATCATAACGTTTCTTAAAATACTCAAAATAATTCTTGTTGAACTCCAACTTTTTCATAATCTCCATCAAGGTATTCCACTCATCATTGTGAATTCCGTCTTCAACAACTGCTAATTTGAATAATTTCTCAACAAATGTCTGATTTAGGGAATATGGTCTTACCAAAAGATCTTCGATACAATTTTGTTCACTTCTTAAACTTGGAGATAGATTAAAAGTATTTATCACCGTTACATCATTAAGCAAATTTCTATTATAAAAATTGTCTATCACATACCAACCCATAATCTGTTCTAACTGAAGAGATCTTGCTTCTGGGTTAAGCATGCAAATCTTTTGTGCTAGTACCAAATAATCCAACGGTATGCCATTTTTCATTATGTGATCATAACGACGTTGGGCACGAGACTCATCCATACCAAACTCAGACATAAATTTTTTACTCGTTATTCTATAATGCATTAAAACGCAGCATATTATAACAAGACCTTCAGAAATAAGATACATCGTAAGTCTTACATTATCGCTATCAAACCAAATAGGATAAAGATGTAAGAATAGGAAAAATGTCAACACAGGCAACACCATAAGAATAAGAGACGAATTAGAATTCGTTAGTTCGTCGTATTTCTTTACAAATTCTCTATCAGAATAATTCTTTTTTCCACTCATATATATTTCTTTTGGCAATTATACAATTATTTACGAGTTGTCCAAACACGCTTATTTTTATACGCTCGTCACTACCCCCTAACCTTCTCATACGCCTCGTTGATCTTAGCCATCATCTTCTCGCATTCATCTTTTCTATCTGCATTTTTCGGCAGATCAGGATGATGCTGCAACGCAAGGTTGTGATAAGCACGTTTGATTTCATCGTCAGTCGCGCCATCGTTCAATCCAAGGATTGCGTAATATGGATTATTAGTTGCGACGGAATTGCTGTTCGTCGACGAAGTTTTTTCATCTTCATCAAACTTGGTACGTAATGGTCCGTAGCGTTTCTTAAAATAGGCAATGTAATTTTTGTTGAGCTTAAATTTTGTCATCATCTCCATCAATAGATTCCACTCATCATTATGGATACCGTCATCAAGAATTGCTAGTTTGAATAACTTGTGGACAAACTCATTGCGCACACTAATTTCTTTATTATTTAATTTATCAAGTTCTTCCTTAACAGTTTTTTCATCGTATTCTATATCATACACATAAGTATTGACAACATCAGCATTCACTCCATACCATTTTCCCAACAAATCCAATTGTCTTGTTTTGGCAGAAGGATTTAGCAAGCAAATCTGTCGAACAAAAGGAAAATGGCCAACCTCATTTTTCAGAAAATCATATTTTTGTTTGGCATTCCTCTCATTCATACCAAGTTCCTTAACAAAAAGGTCTTTTGTGCAAATAAACCTATATCCAAAATAGATCAAGAACGGAACTAGCACAATCAACATAATAACACAATTATCCGCACCACGAAAATTCTGATCACTCAAATTGACCGGAATCATTACTAGCGAAAATATAAAAAGAATTCCAAGCCCAACTAACTGAGCTTTTGCCACACCACGGTCCAAATCAATTTGTTCATATTTAGAAATGAATGTCTTATCAAGATCGGTTATCTCCATAAATTAAATCATTAATTCACAAGTATCAGCAACGTGCAACCACAAGGGGCACCTCTACAAAAAAACGGTGCAAAGATAAACAATGCACCGTCTTCAAAACATTATTTCAAAATCATTTTAATCTTTCACAAGGAGCTTCTTCACTGCAAACCACACAGCGAACAAGCCAGCGAAGTAGATTGCGAAGAAGATGAACGCTGTCAACCAATTGTTTGGTTTATGCATCTGCATCTCAGCCACCTTATCCATGTCGCCACCAGCATTGTCAAGCAACTGCTGGAAATTAGGAATATTCTTCACTGCCCACTTGTTGATCACATTTCCATTCTTAACAAGGACAAGTCCTGGATTTGAGCGAACGACAGTCTTCAATGTGATCTCATCGGTATTCAAGAACTTATACTGAGCACCCGTCTCATTGATGAAAGCGTTTAGCTCATCTGTTCCGATACCTGTAGAAGTAAGCATATATAGTTTCAAACCATTAGCCTCACAGAACTCATACACATCATTGATCTTGTGAGCTTGCTCCATGTCAGCCTTAGTAATCTTTGATGAGACAGCGATGAAAGAGAAGTTCTCGTCAGCCATCACATCCTCAGTCAAATCACCGTCGTCAGGATCTTCCATTGTGAAATCGTGGATAGGTGGCTCGTAACCCTTCTCCACCAACTCACTTCTTGAAGCATCCGCGTCGATCACCCATGTCGAATCACCAGAAATAGCATTATACTCATCGCTTCCAAACTTAACCTCTTTGCGAACACCATTCTTCACGTATGTGAAATAAGACTCGTATACATCAGACGGTGCACCCTCAGGCACCTCCATACTAGCTGGAATGTTAGTGCCGATGCTGTAAGGGCGGAAATCGATGATTGGAAGATTATAGTAGCAGTAGTAGCTAACAGCGATCAAGAAAATACCAGTGTAAGCTGAGACTGTCAAGAATTTAGCCACACTCTTGTCGCGAGTGCTATACTGATGCCACATATATAATAATATACCCATAGCCGAGAAGACGATATTCTTCCAGAAAGTCTGCCAGTTAGTAATCTTCAACGCCTCACCGAAGCATCCGCAGTCTGTCACAGGGTTGTAAATAGCTATATACAAAGTAAGCGGAGTATAGAATGCCATAAAGATCAGCACTCCGATAGAAGTCAAACGAGGCCAAACGCCAAGAAGAAGACAAGTACCAAGAGCAAACTCAACAATATTCAAGAGAATACTGCCAAGGAAGCCTAAGTCCTTCAACATATCCCAAGAGAAAGCCGTAAGATAATCGTCTACCTTATACCAGCCACCAAGAGGATCAATCACCTTAGCGAATCCGCTAAACAAGAAAACCAAGCCCAAGAATATCTGCAGGGCCATCACAATCATTCCTTTTTGCTTATCCGATATCATAACATTAATTTATTTACATACTAACAGAATGCAAAATTAACAAATTTTGACAAATAGACAAACTGGGGGTTTCAAGTTTCAGGTTTCAAGTTTCAGGTGTAAACCCATAGGGAATAAATATATTCAATTATCCATTTGTCGATTTTTGCATTAGCCAAGTTACAAATTGAACATACATTTTAAAAAAACATATCAAAAATGTGGGGAATAAAAATAAAAATGACACAAAACTGCCAAAATTGGGGTTAAAAATAATGTATAAGCTTACAAATTGTCACAAAAGCATACGTTTTTGAATAAAAGTTACCAAAAACGATGATTTGTTAGATTTTTTCCACTTTTTCTTATTTTTTCTTACATTTTCGTTTGTTTTTATCAGATTTTATATACATTTGCAAACGTAAAAACGAACACGACGGCAAATTAATACAAAAAGCGAACCGTCAACGAGTATTCTTTTTACACATTTTAGAAAAAGAATTATAATTTAAAATTATCACAAAATGAGCAACAAGATGGTTGAGGATTTCATGGCGAAAGTTATCGCTAAGAATCCAGGTGAAGAGGTATTTCACCAGGCTGTACGTGAGGTAGTAGAGAGCTTGCTACCATTCATCGAGGCAAATCCTAAGTACAAAGAGGCTAAGATTCTTGAGAGAATGTGCGAGCCTGAAAGAGTAATCATCTTCCGTGTTCCTTGGATCGACGATAAGGGCGAGTTCCAGATCAACCGTGGTTTCCGCGTACAGATGAACTCAGCTATCGGACCTTACAAAGGCGGTATCCGTCTTCACCCTTCAGTAAACCTTGGTCTTTTGAAGTTCCTTGCATTCGAGCAGGTTCTTAAGAACTCTTTGACTACTCTACCAATGGGTGGTGGTAAAGGTGGTTCAGACTTCGACCCTAAGGGCAAGTCAGACAACGAGGTTATGCGTTTCTGCCAGAGCTTCATGACAGAGCTTTCAAAGCACATTGGAGCTGACACAGACGTTCCTGCAGGTGATATCGGTACAGGTGCTCGTGAGGTTGGTTACATGTTCGGTCAGTACAAGAGACTTCGCAACGAGTTTACAGGTGTTCTAACTGGTAAGGGTCTACAGTTCGGTGGTTCATTGATCCGTCCTGAGGCAACTGGTTACGGTACAACATATTTCGCACAGTACATGCTTGAGACTAAGGGTGATAGCTTGAAGGGTAAGACTGTAGCTATCTCTGGTTCAGGTAACGTAGCACAGTACGCTGTTGAGAAGTGTACTCAGCTAGGTGCAAAGGTTCTTACAGTTTCTGACTCTAACGGTACTATCTACGATGCAGACGGTATCGACGCAGCTAAGCTTGCATTCATCTTCGATTTGAAGAATGTTAAGCGTGGCCGTATCAAGGAGTACGCTGCTAAGTATCCATCAGCTAAGTATTACGAGAACGCACGTCCTTGGCAGATCGCTGAGATCAAGACTCTAGATGTAGCTATGCCATGTGCAACTCAGAACGAGCTTGACGAGGCTGATGCAAAGGCACTTCTTGCTAAGGGTGTTAAGGTTGTTGCTGAGGGTGCTAACATGCCATCTACAGAAGAGGCAGTTAAGGCATTCATCGACGCTAAGATCCTTTACGCTCCAGGTAAGGCTTCTAACGCTGGTGGTGTTGCAACTTCAGGTCTTGAGATGTGTCAGAACTCTGCTCGTCTTTCTTGGACAGCTGAGGAGGTTGACAACAAGCTTAAGGGCATCATGAAGGACATCCACGACAACTGTGTTAAGTACGGTAAGGATGAGAAGACAGGTGTTGTTAACTACGTTAAGGGTGCTAACATCGCTGGATTCGTTAAGGTTGCTGACGCTATGTTGGCTCAGGGTCTTTGCTAATCCCGTCTTAATATAAGCATAACAGAAAGGATAGGCTATCGAAGAAATTTGAATGTCTGTCCTTTCTTTTTTTAATTCTTTCGTATTATCTTTGCGACGCGAAAGAAATTCATTTTGAATTTAATCACATAACACAATTCAAATATATCAAAATTCAGATATGGCTAAATTGAGAATCGCTGTAGTAGGCTACGGCAATATCGGAAGATATTCAATCGAAGCTCTTAGAGCAGCTGAGGACATGGAGATCGCTGGTGTTGTAAGAAGAAACGCTAGTGTCGTTCCAGACGAGATCAAGGATTTGAAGGTAGTTTCTAACATCGACGAGCTAGGCAAGGTAGACGTTGCTATTCTTGCAACTCCAACTCGTGACGTCCCTGCAACTGCATCTGCATTGTTGGCAAAGGGAATCTGCACTGTAGACAGCTACGATATCCACGGCGGAATCTGGGATCTACGTCAGCAGCTTGACGCAATCGCAAAGAAGAACGGCACTGCCGCTATCATCTCTGCAGGTTGGGATCCAGGTACAGACTCAGTGATCCGTACTCTTCTTATGGGTATGGCTCCTAAGGGTATCACATATACTAACTTCGGACCTGGTATGAGTATGGGACACTCAGTTGTCGCTCGCTCAAAGAAGGGTGTGAAGAACGCTCTATCAATGACTATTCCTTTGGGTACAAGCGTACACCGCCGTATGGTATACGTTGAGCTTGAGGATGGCGCAACTCTTGAGGAGGTGACTAAGGAGATCAAGGCTGACGATTACTTCGCACACGACGAGACTCACGTTATCCCAGTAGCAAGCGTTGACGACGTTCGCGACATGGGCCACGGTGTTCTTCTTGAGCGTAAGGGTGTGAGCGGTAAGACTCAGAACCAGTTGTTCACATTCACAATGAAGATCAACAACCCAGCTCTTACAGCTCAGGTACTTGTATCTTGCTGTAGAGCCGTTAAGAAGCAGAACGCAGGTTGCTACACGCTTCCTGAGATCGCTCCAATGGATCTTCTTGCTGGAGACAGAGAGACTCTTATCAAGGCTCTTGTATAATTCTTGATTATACAATTTGTAGAGACGCGAGATCTCGCGTCTCTACGATAAAATAACAAAGCGGTGATTGCTGATGCAGTCACCGCTTTATTTAATATCACAATCAGAACCGAAATACATCTCTTTTTATAAATTTTGCAAAAGTATTTTACAAAACCCCTCCAAATTGTTATTTTTGCGAAATTAAACAAAGAAAATAATGAAAGTAGTAATCAACGACGAATATAAGAATTACAAAGACCTCGAAAGCTTTTTAGAAAGTCTGGACACTCGTTACCGCAAGAAAGGCAGAACTTTGCATGTAGACAACAACGCAGTAAGAAGTTTCGCCATCACTGAGCTAGGTAGAGAAATAGTAGTCAAGAGATACCAGAAAAACGTCAAATTGCAACGTCTGCTCTCTCTCTTCAAAACATGCCAGGCAGAGAAAGCATACTACAACGCCTTCAAACTTCAGGAATTAGGTATCGACACACCCAACCCTATCGCATTCGTGAAACAAACAAAAATTGGCTTGATGGATTACTGCTATTTCGCTTGTGAGAAATCATCATCGAAAAGTCTAGAACCAATATTCCAAATAAGCAGACAGCTTGACCAGCATCTTGCGACATCACTTGCTCGATTCCTGATCGACCTTCACACAAAAGGAGTATTACACCATAATTTGAAAGAAGGAAATATTCTATACACTCAGGACGCTGACACCAATTACCATTTTTCGTTGATAGACAACAACACTATAGAGTTTACAGAGAGAGACCTTTCTGTTCGCGAAAGACTAGAGAACATTTGTAAACTTGGCAACAAAGAAATCTTCCTACAGATAGCGGGTTGTTATGCAGAAGTGTTAGGGCTAGACAAAAAGATGGCTGTTGAAGAGGCGTCGGAAGTGAGAAACGAGTACGAGCAAAAGAAGAAAACTCAGAAAAAATAAAGGAGATCATATAGTTGTCCAAATTGAGGATTGTCAAGGGTTATATCCACACGACAATCTAATGGATCTAAATATGCCTATTGGATGCATAATGGAGGGGCAAATGTCTCTGCAAGTGCAATTCCACGAGCAAGACCAATACGAGTTACCGTCTTAATGAAGATGGCAAACACAAAAAAGGAGGCTTTATCGCCTCCTTTTTTGTATATATAAATGTCAATTATTTATTTCTTCATGAATTTAATCATTCTTCCTTCGACACTCAAAAGATACATACCTTTTGCCAAGTCGGAAACTTCAATCTGCTGACCGACAACATTCTTAACAGTCTTGCCGTCAATTGAAAGAACCTTGATGTCAGCGTCCTTCTCCAATCCAGACACATAGATAATGTTCTCCACAGGATTTGGATACATCTGAATCTGTGGTGCAGCCATATTATTCTCGACATCCGACAAATCGGCGTTGAAAACGATTGTCTTGAACCCATCCACCGACTTACCATTCTTCTGGTTTACTGACAAAGTGACATCCGTTCCGCTTGCGACCTTGATGCTTGACACATCAGACAAGACGAACGATTCCTGTGATTTATCCGCCCTGATACCAATGATCCCGTCTACAGCGAATGATGAAAAGCATGACACACATGCCATACAAACCGAAATAAGCAATCTCTTCATAATATACTCCAAAGTTTATATCAATATCCTGACAAAGATATTAAATAAAAGCAATATTCATAACTCTTGTTTCAAAAATGTCACATAAAAGCAGTCTTCCCCCCTACGATTTACGATTTATGAATTACGTATTTCAAAAATCTTTGTATCTTTGCATTTTGATAAAGAGTATACATTTATAGTCGTAAATAATATACAATACAACATATATGAAAGTGCTAAAATTTGGCGGTGCAATCGTAGGTTCCGCTGAACATTTAAAGAAGGTGAAGAGCATAGTTGAGGCAGAAAAGAACCCTATCGTGGTGGTTTCGGCTATGGACGGAGTGACTGACCTCCTAGAGGAGATCGTTGAAGAGGCGTCTACAGGCGACTCAAAGTCTATAATCAGCAGATATGAGGATTTGAAGACCCGTCACACCGAATTGGCACGTCAGGTGGTGCCTGCAGACAGTCAGTCGGCTGCTCTTAACGAACTTAACCGTCTTTACGCAGAGATGGATAGCATGTTGCAGGCTCTAACCATTTTCCGTGACTGGACAGACAATATCCTAGCTACATTCCTTTCTTACGGCGAGCGTCTTGTTTCCGTTATCGTTGGAGAGATGATCGGTGCAAGAGTGCTTGACTCTACTCGTTTCATCATTGCTGAGGGTGACGCTGACTGCGGTTACTCTATCGATGAGGAGAGCACAACAGAGAAGATCAAGGCCGCTTTCTCTAAGATCAAGGGAGCTGTGGTTTGCCAGGGATTCATCGCAGGAACTAACGACGACGAGATTGCAACTCTAGGTCGTGGTTCATCTGATCTAACTGCCGCTACAATTGCTAAGGTATTGGGAGCACAGGAGATGCAGGTGTGGAAGCCAAACGACGAGTTTATGAGCGCTGATCCTAACAAGATCTCGTCGGCTTACCTAATCGAGCACATGAGCTACGAGGAGGCAAGAGAACTTTCTATAAACGGTGTCGGAACATTGTTCTCTGACGCTCTTACTCCACTTGCAGAGGCTAACATTCCTCTTTCAATGAAGAATATCTGCAATGGAAACACAACTGTGATCTCTTCTACACCAAATCCTGAGGACAAGGTGATCAAGGGAATCGCAAGCCAGGACGACTGTGTGATGTTCACATTCTCTGGTCTTCCTTCAGACTATCTTCCACGTATGGTCTCTGAGGCAGCTATGGTGCTTGAGAGCGACCACGTGCCATATACAGTATTCTCACTTTCTGCAGCTGGTGGTTCATTCTCAGTTTGCATCCCAGTGGAATACGAAGGCTACTTCAACTCGTTGAGCCAGAGCCTAACTAACATGAACGCTTGCAAGGTGCAGACAATGCGTGATCTTGCTTCAGTTGTCATCGTAGGTGAGAACATGAAGAACGCAACTGGTACAGCTGGCAAACTATTCAACGCTCTTGGCAGAAACAACATCAACATCGTCGCAATGAACCAGGGTTCATCTGAGACTAGCATCACTGTAGTGCTTGAGAAGAAGAACATCAAGAAGGCATTGAACGCTATCCACGAGTCATTCTTCTTGACTGAGTACCAGGAGTTGAACATCTTCGTAGTTGGTACAGGTACAGTAGGAGGAAGTTTGCTTGAGCAGCTTCACTCACAGAAGGAGCTTATCATGAACCAGAACGGTGTTAAGCTTAACGTGATGGGTGTTGCCGACGTTTCAAAATTCATCTTGGACCGTAACGGCGTCGACTTGACTAAGTACAACGAGCTTTTGAAGACAGAGGGTAAGGAGTCAACTCCAGAGTCGTTGAAGAAGGCTTTGTTCGAGCTTAACGCATTCAACTGCGTATTCGTAGACTGTACAGCTGCTCCAGCAATCGCAGCAATGTACTCAGATTTGCTACAGCACAACATCTCAGTCGTTTGTGCTAACAAGATCGCAGCGTCTGGCGACTACGACAACTACATCAATTTGAAGAATACAGCTCGTAAGAGAGGTATCAAATATCTATTCGAGACTAACGTAGGTGCAGGTCTACCAATCATCAACACAATCGGTGATTTGATCTACTCTGGCGATAGAATCGTGAAGCTTGAGGCTGTTCTTTCAGGAACATTAAACTTCATCTTCAACACAATCAGCGAGGAGATTCCTTTGAGCAAGGCAATCAAGATGGCTATGGAGGCTCGTTTCGCTGAGCCAGATCCACGTATCGACTTGAGCGGTAAGGACGTGATCAGAAAGTTGGTTATCCTTGCACGTGAGAGCGGTTTAAAGGTAAGCCAGGACGACGTGGAGAAGAACCTATTCATCCCTAACGACTTCTTCGAGGGTACACTTGACGACTTCTGGGGCAAGGTTGAGAAATTCGACGCTGAGTTCGAGGAGAAGAGAAAGGTTATCGCTGCAGAGGGCAAGCGTTGGAGATTCGTTGCAACTCTTGACGAGGGCAAGTGTAAGGTAGGTCTACAGGCTGTAGACTCACGCCACCCATTCTACGATCTTGAGGGAAGCAACAACTTGATCATCATCAACACTGCAAGATACAAGGATCCAATGATGATCCGTGGTTATGGTGCAGGTGCTGCTGTAACTGCTGCCGGTGTATTCGCCGACATCATCAGCATCGCAAACATCCGATAATGATTCTACGATTATGAAGCATTTGATTATCCTTGGCGACGGAATGGCGGACGAGCGTATTCCGTCGTTGGGAAACAAAACAATACTTGAGGCAGCCAACATCCCTACTATAGACATGTTGGCAGCAAAAGGACGCTGTGGTCTATTGGAGACAGTGCCAGAGGGATTCCACCCAGGCAGTGAGATCGCCAACCTTGAAGTGTTGGGTTACGATGTCCGCAAAGTGTTTGAAGGCCGTGGTTCATTGGAAGCAGCCAGCATGGGTGTGGATATCGAGCCAGGTGAAATGGCAATGCGTTGCAATATCATCTGTATTGAGAACGGCATCATCAAAAACCACTCAGCAGGCCATATCTCCGACGAAGAGGCATACGTGCTTATCGACTATCTAAATGAGAAACTTGGCGACGAGATCACTCGTTTCTTCCCAGGAATCTCATACCGTCACCTTTTGAAAATCAAGGGTGGAGATAAGAGAGTGAAGTGCACACCTCCTCACGACGTGCCAGGCACACCATATAAAGATGTGCTTGTAAAGGCAGAGGTACCAGAAGCACAGAAGACAGCAGACTTGCTTAATGAGTTGATCATCAAGTCGCAGGAAATCCTTTCCGAGCATCCGATCAACAAAGCCCGCGTCGCAGCAGGTAAAGATCCAGCCAACAGCATCTGGCCATGGTCGGCAGGCTACAAGCCACAGATGAAGACTTTGAAAGAGGAGTATGGAGTCAAGAGTGGAGCCGTGATTTCAGCGGTGGATTTGATCCGTGGAATCGGCAAATACGCAGGTCTTGACATCATCGAAGTGGAAGGCGCAACAGGTTTGTTCGACACCAACTACGAAGGCAAGGCACAAGCCACAATCGACGCCTTGAAGAAATCAGATTTCGTTTATCTTCACATCGAGGCAAGCGACGAGGCAGGACATGAAGGCAATGTGGATTTGAAATTGAAGACGGTGGAATACCTTGAGAACAGAATCGTAAAGCCAATCTACGAGGAAGTTAAGAACTGGAATGAGCCAGTGGCAATCGCCATCCTTCCAGACCACCCTACTCCATGTCGAATCAAGACTCACATTTCAGCACCAATCCCATTCTTAATCTATAAACCAGGAGTCGACGGTGACAATGTGAAGAAATATGACGAATTCTCATGTGCAGACGGTGCTTATGGCACATTAGTCGGCGACGAATTCATCAAAGCATTGCTTGACGACTAAAATCTGTCGAATTAAATCTGCGGTTGTCAAAAGCGAGGATTGTTAAGGGCGTTCCGCCCTAACCCACCCACAAATGCGAGCCCGTAAGGGCGAGCTTTAATAAAACCACAGAGGCTCAAAGATCACAGAGAAAGCATTCTGCTTTTGAAAGAGATTTTTATAGAGGAACTTGTGAATAAGAGCATAATTCTTAATTATTATCTCTTAATTCTTAATTTTATAAATAGATGAAGTATTATAGCACAAATAAAAAGGCAGACAAAGCCACTTTGCAGCAGGCCGTAGTAAAAGGACTTGCAGCAGACAAAGGTTTGTTCATGCCAGAAGTAATCAAGCATCTTCCTGACTCATTCTTCGAAGGCATGAAGGACATGAGCCTACAGGAGATCGCCTACGTTGTTGCAGACGCATTCTTTGGTGAAGATGTAGACGCAGAGTCGTTGAAGAAGATTGTGTACGACACACTATCATTCGACATTCCTCTAGCCCACGTCAACGACAACATCTACAGTTTGGAACTTTACCATGGACCAACACTTGCGTTCAAGGATGTAGGTGCACGATTCATGTCGCGTCTACTTGGCTATTTCATCGCTAAGGAGGGACAGAAAGAGGTCAACGTATTGGTTGCCACTTCAGGTGATACAGGTTCAGCCGTAGCCAACGGATTCCTTGGAGTAGAGGGTATCCGCGTCTTCGTGCTTTATCCAAAAGGAAAGGTTTCGCCTATCCAGGAGTGCCAGTTCACAACACTTGGCAAGAACATCACTGCCCTTGAGGTAGACGGAGTGTTCGACGACTGTCAGGCATTGGTTAAGTCAGCATTCATGGATGCCGATCTTAACGCACACATGAAGCTAACAAGTGCCAACTCAATCAACGTAGCACGTTTCTTGCCACAGGCATTCTACTATTTCTACGCAGTGGCTCAGCTACACAAGATGGGCAAGAAAGACAATATCGTCATCTGTGTGCCATCAGGAAACTTCGGAAACATCACAGCCGGATTGTTCGGTAAGAGAATGGGATTGCCAGTCTCACGCTTCATCGCAGCCAACAACCGCAACGATATCTTCTTCAAGTATTTGCAGACAGGCAAGTACGAGCCAAAACCATCTGTTCAGACTATTGCTAATGCGATGGACGTTGGTGACCCAAGCAACTTCGCACGTATCTACGATCTATACGGAGCAAGCCACGCAGAGATCAGCAAAGAGATCAGCGGATGCACATACACAGACGAGCAGATTGCAGAGACATTGGCAGACTGCTACAAGAAGACAGGCTACTTGCTTGATCCTCACGGAGCAGTAGGCTACAGAGCATTGACAGAGATGCTTAAGCCAAACGAAGTAGGTGTATTCCTTGAGACAGCCCACCCAGCTAAGTTTAAGGACACAGTTGAGGGAATCATCAAGGACGAGGTCAAGATCCCAGCTAAGCTTCAGGAGTTTATGAAGGGAGAGAAGCAGAGTGTCGCAATGACAAAGAACTTCGACGACTTCAAGAAGTATTTGCTAAGCAAATAATGCATAATTCATAATTCATAATGCATAATTCATAATTGTCGGTACAATCCTAACTAATGGTTTTAACCAGACGACTAACATCATCAAAGGCGGCCACAGCAATGTGATCGCCTTTATTGATTATTTAACCATACTTCATTTGGAAAAATGTTTGTGGAATGATAACTTTGCAGATTAGAGATTGACCATACTCAAAAACAGTAATTTATGAAACGTAAAATGAGAATATACATCATTGTAATTAATATCATACTCTGTTTTGTATTAAATTCTTGGTCACAAACACAAGGAATTTCAACAGGCAATACTACGCAGCTTTCAGAACTAAAGGAGCCGAATCCAATAGATTCATTCAAAACCAATGGAACCAACGCCAAAGATATTATTCCTGAAAATTGGGAAATTATATCTGAAGCTACAGGTGACCTTAACGGAGATGGCATCAATGATCTTGCATTTTTCTCCAGAAAAAACGTAAAAGGAGAAGAGTCTGAAGATTATTCTGAAAAATCAAAAATAGTATTAGCAATCTATTGGGGCAAAGATGAGAGCTTTACTCAATATAAAATATATGACGACATCACTTCTCCAGAAGATGACCAAATCACATATGAGGAATTAAGTATAAACATAACAGGCAAAAGAATTTTATCAATAAAAGTAAGTATTTCTTTAGGCTTTGGTTCGTGGACTAATCCCGATTTTTCTAAAAAATATCGCTATCAAAACGGAGCATTCTACAAAATCGGATATGATTCTAACCAATTTGATAGAGGCTCAGGAGATGCACATAGGATCAGTATCAACTATTTAACTGGGAAAAAGATAATCACAACATATAACGAGTTTGATGAAACAATTCCCCAAAAAACAGAAAAGGAATCCTTCAACGAACCGTTGAAAGAGCTTGGAAGTGAAATAATCTTCTGATAAAAATATGGAATCTCTATCGAAATATTAAAGGCGGTCACAGCAATGTGATCGCCTTTATCCATTATTTAACCATACCTCATTTGGAAAAATGTGTGTGGAATGATAACTTTGCAGAAAAGAGATTGATAATACTCAAAAAAGTCAATTATATGAAGAAGAATATTGAAGCATTAATTCCTAAAATCCAAGAATACTTCTCTGGACAACCCATCGAAAAAGCTTGGATTTTCGGTTCGTGTTCACGAGGAGAGAACACGAAAAATAGTGATGTGGATATTCTCGTCAGATATTCAGAGAATCAAACTATCTCTTTGTTTACGATTTCAAAAATCATGGTTAATCTTTCCAAATTAATCAATAAGAAAGTCGATCTTGTTGAAGATGGACAATTGATGGATTTTGCAGTTGATAGTGTCAACCGTGACAAAATTTTGATTTATGAGAGAAAGGATTAAAGACAAAGACCGTCTGAAGCACATCTTGGACGCTATGAATGTTATAATTGAAAACAAAGAGAAACACTCATACGAAGAATCATCTCTGACAAGATAGTATTGTTCGGTTTTGTGAAGCATGTTGAAATTATTGGAGAAGCAGTATACAAATTAACTAAAGAATTTAGAGGCAAACACTCAGAAGTAGATTGGGACATAATAGAAGGTATGCGTCATGTACTTGTTCATGACTACTACAAGATCAAACCGGCTCAATTGTGGAGCACTATAGAAAATGACATTCCACAATTAAAACCTTTAATCGAAGAATTGTATAATAAAGAAATAGAGGAATAATATCCAAAGGCGGAGACAGCAATGTTTCCGCCTTTGTTGATTTATGAAGATTAAATAGCAGTTGTCCAATATGAGGATTGTTAAGGGCCCATGTCTTATTTTTGGGCCCTAACCCTCCTCCAACGCGAGCTCGGAGAGCGAGCGTATTAAGAAAAAACGAGTATTGGACAACTGCGTATATAATTATTATATATTTTTGCAAATAAAGAGAATTTCAAGGAATTAAGGATTTATCAATGAAAGCATACATTACAATCATAAGCATTATCTCATGCATTATATTTAGTTCTTGCACACAAACGCAAGAGACTTCAAACAAAACGCCAGATGAGGTAGAATCGATTGATTCTTTTCCAACTAAACAAGAAGAGGTTATTGTTTCCGACGTTGATATCAACGACGACGATGATATCGACGAAGATGAAGAAATCGACGATGAAAATGTCGACAATCTTAAAGTAAAACTAGCCAAAGCGATCCGTTGTATTGCAAACAATAATGCTAAAGGTTTTGCGTCAAGATGCAACTACCCCGTCAGAATAAACTGTTTGGACAAAACAGTCAGTACACCAGAAGAAATGATCGAGTTATTCGACATTCTGTTTCCTCAAGACCAACGTCATCTATTCCAAAACAAATCTGAAAAAGATTGGGAAGAAATGGGCAACAATGGAATCATGTATGGCGACGGAGATTTTTGGGATTCAAACTTTGATGGCAAAATCTCAGCAATAAATTTTGCTTCTAACGCGGTCAATGAATTGGAAGAGAAGAAAATAGAGGCAGCGTCTTCATGCTTACATCCATCTTTACAAAGCAAAGAATGGAAAATATTAAAATCCTTCAAATGCAATGATGGCACCATTTTTAGAATTGATTACAAAGACAACGATGAGAAATGCCGATTTCTTTTATTCAAACAAGGAGAAGCGTTTAATACGATGCCTTCTTATGTGATGTATGGAGAATATGCTATGGAAGATGAAGGATATCACTTTAGCGATGAGGATGGAAACACAGCTACTTTCTATGAATTACGAGTCTATGAAGATTCACCATACGTATTGATGCTTTCTGACGGAACAGAAGTCGACGGCATAACACTCGTCAATTGGATGGATCTTGTGGAAAATCAAGAATAAATAACACTTCCGTCCCAAAAACTGAAACTTGAAACCAGAATCCAAAGGGATTCATGAGCGAGCAAACAAAATTTAAGCGTGTTTGGCCAACTGCGTATATAATTATTATATATTTTTGCAAATAAAGATAATTCAAGAAATTCAGAATTTATTAATGAAAGCATACGCCATTTCTATAAGCATCATACTTTGTTTTGTTTTTAATTCTTGTATGCAAAAGCAAGAAGACAGAATTGAATCCATAGAAGTTCCTCCTGCAGAAGAAATTTTATCAATTGATTCCGTAATGGCAATTGTTGATCAATCATCTGAGTCTGCTTCAACAGACACAAATGAAGATGATGATATATATGCTGAAGACGATGATGATTACGAAGTTGATTATGAAGAAGAATATGATGATTTCATTTCAGAGGAACATGTATCTTACTATTTTAAAGAGTTCAAAACAAACGGGAAAAACGCTGAAGATATAATTCCACAAAGATGGGAAATCATGAGTAAAGCAATTGGAGATCTTAACGGAGACGAGATCGATGACATGGCTTTTTTCACGAGAAAAAGTTTCCATAACAGCAACCCTGATGAATACAAAAAAAATTCCAACAGTATTATATTGGCAATTTATTGGGGCAATAACGATGGTGGATTCACCCAATATAAACTTTATAAGGGTCTTGTACCCCCAGAAGAAAACTGTGGTGTAGGTTATGAAGATTTAAGTATATATAACCGAAAAAAGAGTTTTAATTTTTAATGTCTACATATTTTACTCTTGTGGTTCATGGTCCAATCCCAATTATTCTATCAAATACAGATACCAAGACGGGGATTTCTACAAAATTGGATATGATTCAGACGTATTTCATAGAGCAACCGGAGATGCATCTAAAGTCAGCATCAATTATTTGACTGGCAAAATGAAAACCACATCATACAACATGTTTGAGGATAGCGTTCCTACTAAAACAGAATGGGGAACTTTCAGCAAACCCTTGAAAACACTTGGAAGTCAAGAGTTTGGCACAATCGATTGATTCTATTCCAAAACAATCAGGAAAAGATTGGAAAAATGTAAGGCCATGGAATTATGGATGGATCTTATGGAAGACGGATTATATAACCAATCTCGCCTCCGTCAACGGCCTGTCCCAGAAAACTTTGCCTCCTGCTGTTTCTGCTAATTCGTCGATGATCTGCGGTAGCGAATCTATAAAAGTTTGTTCTTTCTTCTTGGAGCGACGGCCGGACGCTTCATAGAGTGTTTTGCTGAAATAGGCATCATACGGCACTCGGAAATCTTGTGCGTTCTCGTATGGCATAAACGTGATGGCCGCAGTATATTTGATGTGTCCTGCCTCAGAATCAGACATGAGCATCACAGACGCCCCACGTCGCTTAGAGCCCTTGTACTCCAAGTCAGCTTCAAAATATCGTTGATATACGTTTATAACCATTTTTCTAATTCCGTATTTAGCATTCCTCTTTGCCTTTCTTCACTTCGATTCTGAACGTAGTGCCTACACCCTGAGTAGAATTCAGAACGAATATTTTGCCATGGTGATACTCTTCCATGATTCTTTTTGCCAAGGATAGGCCAAGACCCCATCCACGACTTTTGGTTGTGAATCCTGGCTCAAATACTGTCTTAAATTTAGACTTTGGGATACCTTTGCCAGTGTCTGCGACGTCAACTATATATTTTGCATTTTCCTCGCACACAGACACCTTGATACTGCCCTCTCCGTCCATAGCGTCGATTGCATTCTTACATAAATTCTCAATCACCCACTCAAACAACGGAACATTCAATTCCGCCATATAACGATGATTGTCGGCATACGAGCATGAGATATCTACGCGTCTTGACACTCGTCCACGCATATATGAAAGAGCACCGTCTATCACATCGTTAAGGCAGACGTTGGCACATTCTGGCTTTGAACCGATTTTTGAGAATCTGTTTGCGATAGTCTGCAGACGGTTGACATCCTTGCCAATCTCCTGTGTGACACTCTCATCCACATCCATCCCTTTAAGCAACTCCACCCACGCCATCAACGACGAAATTGGAGTTCCCAGCTGATGCGCTGTTTCTTTAGAAAGACCGACCCATACTCTGTCCTGTTCAGCCTTACGAACACTGGCCAAAACCAAAAGAAGGATGATGAAGAATAGAAATATCAAGCCCCACTGCACAAAAGGGAAATAAGACAGTTTCTGCAGCAAAAGAGAGTCGCCATAGTATAGTTTGTGAAATGTGGTATCATCAAGTTTGATGACGATAGGTTCATTAATTTGAGCAAACGCCACCACTTGATTCATCAAAAAGGCAGAATCAGGATCACCTTTGTATTTGGCTGGGATATCAATGTTACGATATTGATAAGGAATGCCATCAGCATCCACTATCACCACAGGGATAGAATTATTGTCTTGAATAACAGCAAAACAGAAAGAGAAGTCGAAATCTTCACCTGCCGTTGCAATCTGACGAGTAGCGTCTGCCCATATCTGCATCTTATCACGCTCCACCTTTGACATTTCCCCAACGAGATTGCTCGAAAAGAAAACAGAAAGCAAAAAAATGACAATAGCAAAAAAAGAAAATATGTATTTGACGGCGGAATAATTCAAAAAGGATTTCTTCATACCTAATAGACATTTTTATGTTAAAACGAGAAACTATGCAAATTATTGTGCTATGTCGTCAGCTTTTTCATTCATCCATCATCTTCCAGCACGCCACTTTGCGAGTCTTCTCGTCGAAGACAATGCCAATGGAATGGACTTCCTCGCTTTCATTTTTATATTTTTCCGCATAGCCTTTCTGTCTCAACTGCTCAAGTGCCTCTTCAAGAAGTTCCTTCTTCTTCGACTCGGGATCAGACTCGTCTTTACCCATCATCTTGAGTTCAAACACGAGAGCCATCTTTGCCGTTTGTGCCACGATGTCTACACGTTGGCTCGCCTCCATAATCTCGCATTGGTTTGGAATACCGAAGAGGCAGAACAAAGTGCGGAGATGATTACGGAAATAGCCCTCCGTGATTTCTCCGGCATTCTCGTATGGAATACCCGAAAAGAAATTGCACACCTTCTCCATGAAGGCATTGACATCCTGATTGTTAAGATCGTCTGACAATGAAATCAACAATGGATTAAGAGAGAAATTTGAGTTTCTCTTCAGACTCAGAATGTTTTTATACCAACTGTCGCGAATCTCAACATTAGGGAAATCGTATCTTATAATCCACTTCGTAGGTGAATACTTTTTCCATTCTGCAATGGATAGATATCCAGTTTGAAAAGCGACACTCTGTAATTTCAAATCGTCCAAGTCGTATTTATAATCATTCTCATCCAACATCCACTGCTGGGTAATGTCATTCAACTCAAATGGGTTGTTTCTTACCATGTTTAGCAAAAAACGAGGAGTTCCAGTCGCTATCCAATAATTGTCAAATCTTTTATTTACGAATAATTTTCCAACTGACACAGGATTATACACAGACTCGCATCTGCTGACGAATCTCATACCATTGTAGTATAACTTCATATACGAAAGAAACTCATCACGACTCATCTCCATTTTCTTTGCCAAATAATCTATATGTTCGGCAAAGTTATGACGAAGCTCCTCTTCTGTATATCCCAACAAAGTGGCATAATCCTCATTTCTAGTCAAATCCGTAGGATTATTTGCTCCCGAGAATAGAGAGACATGGGCGAATTTAGTGACACCAGTGATGAAGACAAAACGCTCCTTGTCGTTAGCGGATTTCAATCTTTGATAAAAATCAGCCATTAATTCAACGACCTCATTAGAATAAGGTTTGAACAAAGAATCAAGAATAGGCTTGTCGTACTCATCAACAAGAACAACCACATTCTTCTTATACTTTCTATATACCGAATCTATAAGATTGTCAAACATAGTTGGCACATCGGAATCTGCAATCTCGACATCCAAATCTCTGCAAGATTTAATCAACTGCATCTTCATTGCCGACTCAATAGCTGCGACACCCTCATACGATGAGCCACTTGCCAAGTCCAGATGGATCACAGGATATGTCTCCCACACATCAGGGGCTAGACGTTCTATTTCAAGCCCTTTGAACAGTTCCTTCTTGCCAAGAAAGAAAGCTTTGAAAGTGGAAAGCAACAGACTCTTTCCGAAGCGACGTGGGCGAGAAAGAAAAAAACTACTTCCGGAGTTGACAATCTCCCATATATATTTAGTCTTATCCACGTACAAACAATCATTGCTACGCAGACTCTCAAATGTAAATATGTCTGTTGCTATTCTCTTCATTTTCTTCCTTCTTTATTCTGATTCTGCAAAGATACTCAATTAATTCATAATTCGTAACCTTAGATTTGCAGAATGAAAATATTTGTTGATTTGAACGATTTG
>JAKSKU010000008.1 GCA_024401565.1 Paludibacteraceae bacterium | reverse complement strand
CCATTTTATCAGACAATCAAATCATCCAATGTGCCTATTAAAAGTTCCCCCTTGTATCTATTGTCGTAAAAAATTGATAGACCATAAACCTTATCCCATGCACATTCACAAACCCATCCATAGCGATTTCCGGTCTTATGTAAATAAAACCTCTTGAATCTTATAAGTGATTTGATAGACTCTGGAGTCATACTATTGGGGTCATACATATCAGCATCCTCCCAAATATCCTTTATAAGATCATAGTTTGCTTGATAATAATCCAATAATTCATCAGGAAACTCTTCTAAGAATTTTTTCTCATTTTGAAGATACTTTTGGTAGTTTGCTTTCTGCTCAGGAGATATCTCATCATCACTGAACATTGCATCAGCTACCAACAATAGCCATTCTCCGTCAATGCCATTGATATCTGTCTTGATCTTTTTTCTCCAACCATTATCGAAATACATTTCACCAAACACATCATCGTCAACTATGCCAAAATCCTCAAACACATCCCAACCTTGGAAGATTCTTGGTTTGCCATCGGACAAAACTACAGAGATATGATACTGTGGGGAAATAAATATTGATAACCAACCGTAATTTCCATTTAGATCAATGAACAGTTGTGTGGGCTCAAAAAATTGATGTGTTGTTTTCTTATCAACTACCCCAATTTTCATATCTTCTGGCAAATTACAAATTCTATCGAATTCCTCGTAATGTTCCTTATAATATGCAAAAAGGGCGTCAGGAACTTGTTCTGAAATCTTTGGCAAACTTTCTAAATATGCTTTGTAAGCGTTCCTTTGCACTTCTGTAATTTCTTCGTCATCACACTTGACAACAAGATCTAGTAGATAATTATTCACTCCCCAAATTCCAAGAGGCACTTTTCCTACCCATGTACAATTTCCCTCATTGTACTCTAATTTTCCGAATACTGGATCATTAATCTGCTTCATAAATTATTGTTTGTTTTAATTAAATTTCTTTTATTCGATATCAATTCGCTTCATTGCCACATCATCGGCCACAGTAGCCGAAAGGCTTCGCCTTTTTCGTCAACCATGACCTGTTAGGATCAACCGTTGCCACGGTTGGGGAACTGCCCCCATCCATTTTATCAGACAATCAAATCATCCAATGTGCCTATTAAAAGTTCCCCCTTGTATCTATTGTCGTAAAAAATTGATAGACCATAAACCTTATCCCATGCACATTCACAAACCCATCCATAGCGATTTCCGGTCTTATGTAAATAAAACCTCTTGAATCTTATAAGTGATTTGATAGACTCTGGAGTCATACTATTGGGGTCATACATATCAGCATCCTCCCAAATATCCTTTATAAGATCATAGTTTGCTTGATAATAATCCAATAATTCATCAGGAAACTCTTCTAAGAATTTTTTCTCATTTTGAAGATACTTTTGGTAGTTTGCTTTCTGCTCAGGAGATATCTCATCATCACTGAACATTGCATCAGCTACCAACAATAGCCATTCTCCGTCAATGCCATTGATATCTGTCTTGATCTTTTTTCTCCAACCATTATCGAAATACATTTCACCAAACACATCATCGTCAACTATGCCAAAATCCTCAAACACATCCCAACCTTGGAAGATTCTTGGTTTGCCATCGGATAGAATGACGGAGATAAGATACTGTGGGGAAATAAATGTTGACAACCAACCATAATTTCCATTTCGATCTATAAACAGTTGTTTGGGTTTATAAAATCTAAGTGTTACCAATGCTTCAACAACATCAATTTTCAATTTGTCTGGTAATTCCCATTGTCTATTAAACTCCTCATAATGGTCTTTATAATAAGAGAAAAGAACTTTATATACTTCACTCGAGTAATTAGACAGATTTGCTAAATATGATTTATAAGACTCACGTTGCTTATCTGTAATCTCTTCATCTTCATCACATTTGACTACAAGGTCTAATAGAAAATTATCTCCAAACCAAATTCCAAGAGGAATCCTCTTTGTCCAACCTTTCTTCACTCCGTCGTATTCCAATTCCCCGAATACAGGGTCGTTAATCTGCTTCATAGTTTTTTATTTAATGCGTAATTCGTAATGCGTAATTCGTAATTGTCGGGAAAACCAATCTGCAGTGGAAATCCCAACGGTTTTCTTTGTTAATGTTTTCACCGTTAGGGTGTTTTCCAAGCGATTGATTTTTCATATAAATCGCTGTTTCCTGTTTTGATATATCAAATTTCATATGTCGGCCACAGTAGCCGAATGACTTCGCCTTTTTCGTCAACCATGGCCTGTTAGGATCAACCGTTGCCACGGTTGGGGAACTGCCCCCATCCATTTTATCAGACAATCAAATCATCCAATGTGCCTATTAAAAGTTCCCCCTTGTATCTATTGTCGTAAAAAATTGATAGACCATAAACCTTATCCCATGCACATTCACAAACCCATCCATAGCGATTTCCGGTCTTATGTAAATAAAACCTCTTGAATCTTATAAGTGATTTGATAGACTCTGGAGTCATACTATTGGGGTCATACATATCAGCATCCTCCCAAATATCCTTTATAAGATCATAGTTTGCTTGATAATAATCCAATAATTCATCAGGAAACTCTTCTAAGAATTTTTTCTCATTTTGAAGATACTTTTGGTAGTTTGCTTTCTGCTCAGGAGATATCTCATCATCACTGAACATTGCATCAGCTACCAACAATAGCCATTCTCCGTCAATGCCATTGATATCTGTCTTGATCTTTTTTCTCCAACCATTATCGAAATACATTTCACCAAACACATCATCGTCAACTATGCCAAAATCCTCAAACACATCCCAACCTTGGAAGATTCTTGGTTTGCCATCGGACAAAACTACAGAAATACGATATTCATCTGAAAAAAACTCAGACAACCAACCGTAATTTCCTTTTTTATCAATGAATAATTGTATCGTGTCAAAAACACCAAGTGTGGCATCAGCATCTACTACATCAATTTTTTGGTCATCTGACACTTCCCATCTTTCTTCGAATTCTTCATAATGATCCTTGTAATAAGATAAAAGTATTTCAGGAAATTCTTGAGAAATAATTGACAATTTTGCCAAATATGACTTGTAAGCCTCTCTCTGCTCGCCTGTAATATCTTCATCTTCCTCACACTTGACAACAATGTCTAATTCATAATCATCACCAAACCATATTCCAAGAGGAATTCTCTTTGTCCAACCTTCTTTACTTTTATCGTATTCCAAATCCCCGAATATCGGATCGTTAATCTGCCTCATAAATTTTTGTTTGTTTTTAATTAAATTTCTTTTATTCGATATCAATTCGCTTCATTGCCACATCATCGGCCACAGTAGCCGATAGGCTTCGCCTTTTTCGGCAACAATGGCCTGTTAGGACAACCGTTGCCACGGTTGGGAAACATACGGCATTCCGAACCGTGGATACGGTTCTCCTAATTTGGCCATGGTTGACACTAATGCCGTAAGGCATGTGTCTACCGTGGCGACGCATAATAGCATCCCGAAATCGTTTTCGTTTGCAAATATATTAATCCGTTTTTAATACACAAAATATTTTGTGTTAAAATTACATAATGTATTTGTCTTTGGTATTTATGCACGAGTTGATCAAACGTGCTTGTTTTTATACGCTCGTCCTACTGACTCGCGTTGGATGGAGAGGTTAGGGCCCCAAAAATCAAACATGGGCCCTTAACAATCCTCATTTTGAACAACTGCTAAATAATATCCATTGTGAATTATGCACTACAAATTATCTCCTCTTCGCCCAGATGATTCCCTCGTAGACATCCACACCGTTGACTGTCTTCCATTCTGGTTCGTTCTGCACTACCTTCTCTTTTAGGAATGAGAAGGTGATTAGGTAGGCTTTCTTCAATCCTCTGACGTTGGCATACTCCGATACCTGGTCCTCGCCTTTGCGTTCGTATTTGTTGCCATACCACAATTTTAGCTCAATCAAGAATTCTTCTCCCGCATAATTGACCACAATATCCATTCGCTTATTGTCACGAGTCTGTGGCTCAACGTAGTAATAGCCAGTGCCGTTGATGATCGGTTTTAGGAAACAAAGGAATAGCAGACGTCCCTGTCGCTCCACGAATTCAGCATCCTCGTCGCGATATTCCTCCTCCATCAAATCCTTGAAACGCTCGATGATATACTCCATATTGAGTTTGCCATCAAGAATATATTCGGATTTTGTGACGTTTACTTTACCTGAATTTTCACGCTGATAACGAATAGAAAAATATTCATGGAATATCTCCTCAAATATAGCATTATGGATTGCGACATGTCCGTCTACATTCTTGATATAGGAATACATATCGGCAATCTTAAGAATCTCGTCAGCAAGATTATAGCTGTAGGTCTCTCCGTTGACAGAGATTGAATACATGAAATTTCTAAGTTCTTTATTATTGCCAAGATTTTTTGAAATATCGTCAGCGAGCGTATTATCTCCCCTTATGATATACTTTGCAGCTTTGTTGATACCTTCGATTGTCCAATCTCCTTCCAATTCTTCATGAGTAAGGGAGCAAAGATAACTTACAAGCACAGGGTATCCAGATGTAAGTCGACGAATCTCATCAGCAATCAACTTGGTGTCCATACCTGTATGATAATCAGACTCGTATTCATCTAGCATGCCTTTGATTCCTTCCGTACTCAATGTCATGTCGACGTTAAAACGGACTGCTATATTCCATGGCGAATTGTATTTTCTCTCCTCGTCGTTGCGGATCTTTAATTTGAGATTTTTGACGTCGTACACACCAGCAAGAATAACTGAATGAAATGTGGAATCCATACCATTCTTGTCTCTATCCAGATATTTGTTGCGAAGCATACCTAAAAAGTTCAAGAATAACTGGTTGTCGGTACTTTTGTCTACCTCGTCAATCATCAAAATAACTTTTTTGCCTTGAGTTTTGCAAAAATCCGAAACGACAACGGAGAATTCATCCAAATTTGCACAGTTACAATGATCACTCCAATACTTACTTTGATCTTCCGACGTGAATGGCATACGAGAAAGCTTCATGGCAAGTCTATGACAGAATTCAGGTTTTGACTCAAACAAATCTCCGTCTGACTCAAAACTTATCTGATAAACCAAATATTTATCGGACAAACTATTAAAAAGGAAATTCATCGTCGTTGTCTTTCCAAACTGACGTGCGCGGTTGATAGTGAAATACTTACCATCGTCGACGAGTTTTTCAATTTTCGCCAACTTGTCGTCGATATTCACCATGTAATGACGCTGTGGATTGCAACTTCCTGTTGTATTGAATTCTTTCACCATGTCGTTCAGAAGATTTTGATTACAAAGATAATGAAAATGTTTATGCAATACAAAAAGGCTGGATTCATCAACGAATCCAGCCTTCTTTCAACCTTAAATACCTATGAAAATGGACCCTCTGCATTCTCCATTAATGGGAGAATTTGGAGCGTTTGCTCTTCCCCTTTAGGGGATTGAGGGGCTTATTAATTCTCAAATACAAGTCCTTCGTCGTTGGCGTCGACGATGATTGGCTTTTCTTTGTTCACGCTTCCTGCCAACAACTTCTTTGACAATTCGTTAAGCAAGAATCGTTGCAAAACTCGCTTCACTGGTCGTGCACCAAACTCTGGATCGTAGCCTTCTGTTGTGATGAACTCCATTGCCTTTGGTGTAAGCTCGATGTTGACATCCACGTCGGCAAGCATCTTCTTGATCTTCTTGACGTGCAAGCCTACAATCTCGCCAATCTCATCTTTGTTAAGCGGTGTGAACATCACGATCTCGTCGATACGGTTCAAGAACTCTGGACGGATTGTTATCTTCAACATATCCATTACGGCGTTCTTTGCTGATTCAACTGTCTCTTGCTTGTTCTCTGGTGTCATCTTCTCAAACTTCTCACGGATTTCGTGCGATCCCATGTTTGAAGTCATGATGATGATTGTGTTCTTGAAGTCGACGACGCGGCCTTTATTATCTGTCAAACGTCCATCATCCAACACCTGTAGCAAGATATTGAATGTGTCTGGGTGTGCCTTCTCGATCTCATCAAACAACACTACGCTATATGGTTTACGACGTACTGCCTCTGTCAACTGTCCACCCTCATCGTATCCGACGTATCCCGGAGGCGCTCCGACAAGTCGAGAAACAGAGTGCTTCTCCTGATACTCACTCATGTCGATACGTGTCATCATTGTCTCATCGTCGAACAAAAATTCTGCCAATGCCTTGCTCAACTCTGTCTTACCGACTCCTGTTGTGCCAAGGAATAGGAATGATCCGATTGGTCTCTTTGGATCTGACAATCCTGCTCGTGAACGACGTACTGCATCTGAGATGGCACAAATTGCGTCGTCCTGACCGATGATTCTCTTATGCAACTCTTCCTCCAAATGAAGAAGTTTCTCACGCTCGCTCTGGCGCATCTTTGTCACAGGAATACCTGTCCAACGGCTCACGATGAATGCGATATCATCCTCGTCGACCTCCTCTTTGATCATTCGGCCCATACCGTTGTCCTCAAGCTGCTTTTCAAGCGACTTGATTGTCTCCTCTGAATCTTTGATTTTTCCGTAACGAAGTTCGGCTACAAGAGCGTAGTCTCCTTCACGCTCTGCCTTCTCAGCCTGGAATTTATACTCTTCGATCTTCGCTTTCTCTGCCTGAACCTGGTTGACAAGTTCCTTCTCGCTTCCCCATTTAGCCTTCATGGCAGAGCACTCGTCTCTTTTCTCGGCAATTTCTGCGTTCAAGACAGCAAGTTTCTTTTCGTCGTTCTCTCTTTTGATCGCTTCTCGTTCGATCTCAAGCTGCATGATGTCACGCTGCAATGTGTCAAGAGCCTCTGGCACTGAGTCGATCTGGATACGTAGGCGTGATGCAGCCTCGTCGATCAAGTCGATTGCCTTGTCTGGCAAGAAACGGTCTGTGATATATCTGCTTGAAAGCTCCACAGCAGCGATAATGGCTGCGTCTTTGATACGTACCTTGTGGTGTGTCTCATATTTTTCTTTCAATCCACGTAGGATAGAAATAGTGCTCTCATTATCAGGCTCGTCTACAATAACTTTCTGGAAACGACGCTCAAGAGCCTTATCCTGCTCGAAATATTTCTGATACTCATCAAGTGTAGTCGCACCGATTGATCTCAACTCACCACGAGCAAGTGCTGGTTTCAAAATATTAGCGGCATCCATAGCACCGTCGCCCTTGCCGGCTCCTACTAGAGTGTGGATCTCATCGATGAATAGGATAATCTCACCGTCGGATTTAGAAACCTCGTTTACGACTGATTTCAAACGCTCCTCAAATTCACCTTTATATTTAGCACCTGCCACCAAAGCACCCATATCCAATGAGTATAGCTGCTTAGTTTTCAAGTTTTCAGGCACATCTCCACGAATAATTCTATGAGCAAGACCTTCTGCTATCGCAGTTTTACCAGTACCTGGCTCACCAATCAATATCGGATTATTCTTAGTTCGACGCGATAGAATCTGAAGCACACGTCTGATTTCCTCGTCACGGCCAATCACCGGATCAAGTTTACCTGTTCTCGCGCGCTCATTCAAATTTATTGCGAATCTCTCAAGAGCCTGATATGATTCCTCAGCACTGTCCGATTTCACGTTGTTGCCTTTTCTCAACTCCTTGATTGCGGCTGCTGTGTCCTCGGCAGTCATACCGAATTTTTTCAAAACTATCGCTGCGGCGCAATCAGTGTTAAGCAAAGCGAGGATTAGATATTCCACAGTGACGAAATCATCACCAGCCTCCTTGCTCAACGTTTCCGCTTTAAGGAACAAATCATTAGTCAAACGACTGAAATATGGTTCGCCACCTCTGACTTTTGGTCCTTGCTCAATC
Organism: Paludibacteraceae bacterium; assembly: GCA_024401565.1. GTDB lineage: Bacteria > Bacteroidota > Bacteroidia > Bacteroidales > Paludibacteraceae > UBA1723. Next base: position 72,411 of record JAKSKU010000008.1, on the reverse strand, counting down.
ATCCTGTCAATGGCAAACACTATATTCTGTGCGTTGGCACCAGTTTTGCTCATCAGGAAGTTTACAATATTATCGCTGGTTTTCAGAGCCCCTTTGAAAATATGTTCAGGCTCGATCATTTGCTGGCCGTTAGTCTGTACAATTTTTATTGATTCCTTTACGGCCTCTTGTGCTTTTAATGTGAAGTTCTTAAAGTCCATAATCATCAAATTTTAGTGTTACACTAGGGAAAGTTCAAATAGTGTGCCAATGCAAAGAAATGGTAGAAAATAATTGTGAAAACGACAAAATGTCCGTCTGCTTTGTGTTTTGGGGCTTGTTTTGCGTCATTTTGGCAGATTGCTTCTGGAGAAATAATTAGCGTGTTTGGACAACTCGTATATAATTGCCAGAAAAAATGAGAGTTTTGACAACTTATATATAATTGCCTGTTATTTTTGTCTTGGTTTTCAAAACAAAGGTTTAATGGATAATAAGATAATAATAAAGACATTCAAGATTCCCAACGACACACTTGATTTTGGCTTTGCCCGGTATCACAAGGGAGAACTGCTCTATTTCCCAAATTAGACGTCAACCTTCGAATTTCAAATAGTTGACGTTTGTTGTGAACATATCTATTAGATCCAAAATAGTGTTTATTCTATGTTTGTCTTTCTCTACTTTCTCAGACGTCATTTTTGTGAAGAAAGAAGCTTCGAATAAATCAATTTTGCATGGAATGTAGATGTCAAGTACGTTGAGATTTAGAAGAATTTTGATGCTGTCGTCTGTTGAGTCTTCTCGCAAATCTTCTGCCATTTGGTATAGCTTCATCAGTTTGTCTTTAAATTCCGCTGTCAGCGTTTGTGACGTGCCTTCAAAATCATTAGAGTAGACGGTGTATAGCTCGTTAAATTTCCTGTCGTTTGTTTTTATGGTTTTGTATGGATCCCCAAATAAACTGGTCTCCATATTAAGCAGTATTCGAGAAGCTATAATGTCATTATATTGGATGCGAATATTTATTCCTTGGAATACGGAACTTGATGACTTTCCGCTTTTATGCTCCAATGACACTTCACTGAATGTGAAGTCTGTTTTGTTCATCTTGCCTAAGAAAATGTCTTCGGCCCAAACTTTGTTGCAGTAGCTGAATAAACCTGTATTATTGTATACACTTACATCGGATCCTTTGACTTGCGATCCAATGTCAAATGTGATTTTGCCTTCAAGATTGTCTCTGCCTTCAGTTGCTTGACCGATAATTATTGGCAAAATATTTTTCTTGTAGAATTCACTGTTGCTTTTGCCCGTTATCTTATATCCAGCATATGTTGCGATACACAGACATGGTAATATTCCAAACAGGATTTTTGAGAAATCCGGTGTGATGTTTGTGAAAATGGCTAGGATAGATATGACAATAAAGATGATAGAAAAAAACAAAAGGTATTTCTTTCTTTTTTTATCTTGCTGTCCTAGTAAAATTTCAATGGAATTCTCTGGATTCTCGTTTGATGTGCAAGAACCTTCTTTTTGTTTCCGGCCTGTTGACTCTGTGGAAAATTCAGACGTCTGGATTTCTTTTGGACCTTCGTCTGAATATTTTGTAAGATATGTTTCGTTTGGTTTGCTCATAGCTTTTTTATTATGTTGACAAAGTTATGATTTTTGTTTTTTCTCCCAATCATCGAGAGCCTCATTTTAATATCGTTTAACGTAAATAATCTTAATTCCATGGTGCTAAGAGATTTTGTATGTGATAAAAGACTAAATTTGCTTTATAAAATACAAGGGAGGTTAAGAGTCGCGTGTAAATTCATAAATTATAGATTATGGGAAGAATATATATCATAATGGGAGTGTTCGCATTGTTGAGTTTCATAGTGTCGAGCAGATTGAAATCAAAAGCAAAAAAGTATGGATTAGTACCTGTTTCTATGACTGGTGCTGAGGTCGCACAACGTATGTTGTTGGCTCACGGTATTTCAGATGTTAGAGTTGAGGCTGTTGACGGGTCCCTTACTGATCATTACGACCCTACATCCAAGGTGATCCGTCTTAGCACTCCGGTATATATGCAGCGTACGGTGCTGGCTGCGTCAGTTGCGGCTCATGAGACTGGCCACGCTGTTCAGCATGCAGTCAAAATGGGTGCCATGGGCCTCCGTACAAAACTGGTGCCTATCCAGAATGCAAGCGCAAGAGTGTTAAACGTAGTTTTCGTAGTAATGGGGCTCATTGTTGCCATAAGACCTTTTGCCTTGCCGATTTGCTTGGGAATCATTGTTTTGGCTTATGGCGTCTTCACTTTGTTTTCTCTTGTTACTCTACGCGTAGAGATTGACGCAAGCAAAAGAGCCATTAAATGGATAAGTGAAAACGGTATTGTTGATGAAAAAACTCGTCCTATGGCTATTGACGCTTTGAAGGCTGCGGCTTACACTTATCTTGTCGCAACACTTTCGTCGATTGCGACACTTTGCTACTACTTGGTTAAGTTTATGGGAAGAAGACGCTGATAAAGACGCGGATTTTTTCTATTTTTGCAGAAAATTTCAAAAAATATGAATCATCTTGTATCGCCTTCATTATTGTCGGCTGATTTCTTGAATTTGAACGATGATATCAAAATGCTTAATGAAAGTGAAGCAGACTGGTATCATCTTGACATTATGGATGGTGTGTTTGTTCCTAACATCTCTTTTGGTATGCCTGTGATCAAGGCAATCGCAAGTAAGGCTGCAAAACCGCTAGATGTCCATCTAATGATTGTAGACCCTGACCGTTACGTGGAGGAGTTCCACAAACTAGGGGCAAAGGTGTTGAGTGTGCACTATGAGGCTTGTACTCATCTTCACCGTACTTTGCAGCATATCAAATCTTTAGGAATGTTGGCGGGAGTGACATTGAACCCTCACACTCCGGTATCTGTGCTTGAGGAGATTATTTGCGACGCTGATGTGGTGATGCTGATGAGTGTCAATCCTGGTTTCGGTGGACAGAAGTTTATCGAGAACACTTTGGATAAGGTACGTCGCCTAAAGAAGATGATTGTCGAGAAAGGTTCGAATGCAAAGATTGAGATCGACGGTGGCGTTAATTTCGAGACAGGAAAAGCCCTTCTCGATGCTGGTGCAGACATCTTGGTTGCCGGATCATTCGTGTTTGGTGCAAAAGATCAGAAAGCCACAATCGCTGGTTTGAAGAATCTATAAATATTTGTAGAGACGGGCAGGTTTCAAGCCTGCCCCTACATTTGGGAGGGTTGCCATCGTAGCTTTCAAACCATCCCGAAAATATTGCTTAACGGTACAAATATAACGTATGAATTTTGTTGTAAAGTCAATCCGTAGATTGCCATATCTATTCTTGGTGATCTTTTTCGCTTCAGGTATCGCTACAGAATATAAAATCCAATTGGGTGACATCAATATGATTGGTGTGGCAGTGTTTTTTGTCGCTTCCTTGGTGTCATTTTGGGTTTATATAAAGAAGCCAATTATAACGAAGACAGAGTCTTCGTTAACGATAATCTCTGCATCAATGTTGTTGATGGCAGTCTTTTTCCTTGGCGGAGTATGTGAATATTCCGTTCATCCGAAATTTGTAGAGACGCGGGGTCTTCGAGTCTCGGATAAGAATCCTGCCGACGTGTATGTCGCCAAAATCACATCGGTTCCCAAACTGACAAAGAGTGGAAGAATTAATGCTGAGGCAGAGGTGTTTCTTGTTGACGAAAATGAAAACGAAGACGAAAACGAAAACAAGAAAAACAATGTTTTGGCAATGTTGACATTCGACACTTGTGATGTGTCTTTCAAAAAGAGCGATTTCGTTGCTTTCTCTGCCTCGCTCAAGTCTACGGAGAATGATGAGACTGTCGGCTTCAATTACGACGATTATTTGCGTAAAAAAGGCTTTGAGGCTACGGCTATGGTGAAACGGTATGAAATTTTGAATTCTGAGCGTGGATATTCGTTGGAGACATCGGCTTCAGAATTGAATGATGATTTGAAGAATGCAATTGCTAAAGTTGATGTCAACGGTGTTGACGTCAGTGAAGAGGATAGAGATGCTCGGAATTTAATTGTGGCGATTACACTTGGCAACAAAACTGAAATGGATGATGACTTGAAAGAAGCCTATTCCAAAGCTGGGGCAAGCCATTTGTTGGCGGTGAGTGGACTTCATGTAGGTGTTATTATTCTGATTGTGGAATTTTTGGTGGGGATGTTGATCGCTCCGAAGAGATATCCTTTCACTTTTGCTTTGACTCTTCTTGCCATAATATGGGGATATGCTTTTTTGACGGGATTGGCGGCTTCGGTTGTGCGGACGTCGTTAATGTATACTGTTTATAGGGTGGCATTGCTCTTGTTTCGTAAAGCAAATCCAATCAACGTTGTGTCGTTTACAGCGTTTGTGATGCTTGTCTATGATCCTTTCTGGATTTTTGATTTAGGATTTCAGTTAAGTTTTGGAGCTGTCTATTCTATCTTGCTCTTTGGCCAACCAATGATTAGAAAAATTGAGGAATGGGTACCGGAGATTAAATCTTCATTTAAGAAAGAGGGTAAAAGACGTCCGTTAAAGCGTCTGTACGGTATGTTTGTGATAGGTGTGTCAAAACTCCGGACATATATCATTGGTAGCGTGTCGATCAGTATTGCGGCTCAAGTGTTGACAACGCCTATCGTTTTACTCACATTCCATAAACTGCCGATCCTGTCCATTATCTCTAGTCTCGTCACAATACCCTTAGTGTCTATTCTGATCCCTTTGTCGTTTGTCTATTATGGATTTTATGGATTGTCGACGTTGCTGCCGATTTTTACACCTGTGTCAGATTTTGTGCTATATCTTGCGACACTTTTGGCTAAAGCAGTGAATGCGATCGTTTATTATACTGCAGACTTCTCTTTCTGTACCGTCGACAGACTGCCATTTTATTTCTATGACGTGGTGGTTTGGATATCTGTTTTTCTATTGATTGTGGCTTATTACAATTATCGTAGGCTTTTGTTGCTGCGAATTTCTGTAGTAATATCTTTTTTTTACTTTATAATAGCGTTGTTGGATGGAGTGAAAGAGAAGGAAAGCAGAATGTTGGCTGTTTACAATGTGAATGGAGTGACAGCAGTGAACAGAATGACGGAAACAAATACTCTGTTTGGATGCACCGACTATGCCAAAGTCGACAAAAAAGCAGATGAATTTTGGACTAATCAGTTACGGCCATCTCCGTCTTCAGAGGAAAGGAATTTCTTTGAATTTGAGAAACAACGTGTCTATATTCTTTCCGATAAGGATGAAGTCAAGCAGACTTTAAAATCACCTTTGGACGTTGATGTTTTAATCTTGACGGATAATGTGGCTACAAAACGAAAGGACTTGAGGAATTTCAGATATGGTAAACTGATTGTTGATGGTTCGAATAAGTATTATGTGGCGAAGAAGTGGAATGAGGAGCGGCAAAAGAGTGGGGCAGATTGTCACATAGTCAGATTTGATGGTAGTTACATTAGCAAGAAAGACTGATAATAAAAAAGGCGAACATTTCTGTTCGCCTTTGTCTTTCTCAAGAAAGTTGATTACTTTCTCAAACCAAGTTTCTTAACGATTGCACGGTAACGCTCGATGTCCTTCTCCTTCAAGAAGTCCAACATACGACGACGCTTACCTACCAACATCTTAAGAGATCTTGATGTGTTAAAATCCTTCTTGTTTGACTTTACATGCTCAGTCAAATGAGAGATACGGTATGAGAATAGCGCTATCTGGCTCTCTGCTGAACCAGTATCGGTATTAGACTTTCCGTAAGTCCCGAAGATTTCTGCTTTTTTAGCTTGATCTAGATACATTGTTATATAATTTTAATTAGCGACTGCAAAGGTAGACATTTGGAATGAGACATCAAAATGAAATTTCCTTTTTCTATCTAGTTGTTGATTATTTTAAAGTATTTATATACAAGTTGCCAAAACACGCTTATGTTTTTATACGCCGCCCTACGTGATCGCGTTGGAATGTGAAGTTAGGATCGTGGACTCTTTGACAATCCTCATTTTGACAACGACTGTAATTGCCATTTTTAATCTATAAAAAAATAGAGACGCCGTATTGCGACGTCTCTACTATAATTCAATAATCGAATCTTACGATTAGAAGTTGTACTTAACCATTAGGCATACACGGTTGTTGATCACAGTGTTAAGATCCTCACCTGTTGTTTTTCCTAACCAAAGACCCTTATCGTCTTTATCCTCTTTACCATAAGTCGCGCCGGTCAACTCATACTCGAATGCCATATCGAAATTCTTGATAGTATAAGAGTAAGTTGGGCAAAAACGGAAGCAGTTATCCAATGTCTTGCCTCCCTTGTGCTGAAGTGAAGTATATTTTACATACTCCTCAATCATACCCTCTTTAGCACCAAAGTTCTTCTGGTATCCAGCGAAGAAGCTTACCTTTGTGATATTGCCTGAATTCTTGCTGACCTTTGTCCAAACTGGGTTGATCCATGTGCTGAACATACGAAGTGGAGCGTACTCGCACTCGCCTGTCTTTTCGTCATAAGAAGTTAGTCCGTAACCGCTTGGCATATTCAAGTGAGCAGTGTTCTGACCGTAAACAGCCTTTGCCATCAACTTAAACTTGCCAGAAGGCTTATACTGGAAATAGAACATTGGAGAGATAGCTGTGATTCTATCTGACGACTTAACTGTGCAAACAGTATCTTTCCCTTCCCAGTTAAGTTCTTCAACTCTTGTCTGACGTGGTTTTAGGCTTGTAAGGTCTGCACCAACACCTACGATTGTCTTCTTTCCTGTGTGGTCAAGACCAAGATACAATTCAGGAATGCAAGAGTTGTTCAAGAATTTGATGTTGGCAGACGACGCTGCGCTAAGAGCATCCTTGTCTGGTCCGACTGGAGTGTACTGAAGCATCCAAAGCAAATCAGTAGTCCATCTCCATCCGTTATCCTTGCCGAAGCGAATGTCGTGGCGGATTTGTGGAGAACGGTTGAATGGCTGGAATGGAGAACCAGTTGCAAGAGCTGCGCAACCAGGCATCATGTCAGAGTTGAACATTGGGTGCCAAGCCTGACCCAAAGTCAACATATTCTTCTGCCATGCGAAACGCATATAAGCCTGACGAATGCGAAGCAAATAAGTATATGAGCTATAACCGCAGAAATCCATTTCGATTTTTCCGCTCATTGAGCAGATTTCATTCAACTTAGGGCCATTAAGATTAAGTCCAAGACGTGTTGTGAATGCCATCCACTGCAATGAAGACTGCTGATTCAAATCGTCGCCACGAAGGTTAAGGTTCTCATCTGTAGGAAGAGTGTGGAACAAACCTCCGTTTACCGCCTGGATTGTGTGAGAATCATAAGTGAAGTAGTTACGAACAAAACCGTAAAGCTGAACCTTTGGTTTCTTGTCGTTACCCTCGAACACTACACCATTACGATGGTGACGGTGGTGACGGTGGTGATGTCTCGCTGTGTCAGCAGCGGCGTTTTCCTGTGCGAATGCAGAAAGCGAAGCACAAGCTACCAGAATAGATAGTAAAAATTTCTTCATTTTATTAAATTAAACAAAAAAGTAGAGACGCAGTTATTGCGTCTCTACAAAATATTTTACGATTAATTAGTTTCCGAAAACTGCGTTTCCAAAGAAAATCAATGCAGAGTAACCTACAATCATACCGAATACACCTACGATGATACCAACTACTGCCATATCCTTCTGCTGGATGAATCCCTTAGCATAAGCAAGAGCGTTTGGAGGAGTAGAGATAGGCAATGACATTGCAAGTGATGCTGACAATGCAACTCCGATTAGAAGTGCAGGCACACCACCGAATGATGCCAACTGCTCCTGCATTCCCATACCTGCAGCTGCTAGGATTGGAACTAGAAGTGCTGCAGTACCTGAGTTAGACATGAATGTACTCATGACGATACAAAGAACACCTGCACCGATCATCATAACAAGTGTTGGCCACTCAGCCAATGGAATTGAATCAACCATGTGCTTTCCTAGACCAGTCTTGTCCAAACCGATACCTAGAGCGAAACCTCCAGCTACAAGCCAAAGAACATCCCAGTCAATCAAAGCAAGATCCTTCTTTGTGATAACACCTGTGATAGAGAATACGGCGAATGGAATCAAAGCCACAACGTTTGCATTAATGCCGAATAGATCCTTGCCGAACACCCAAAGGAAGATTGTGATACCGAAAGTTACGTAAACGATGTAAGCCTTAGGGCTCTTGTCGAAGTCACCAGGAACCTCAATAACGATATTCTTCTGTGAGAATGGGAACATCTTAACAAGAAGGAACCAAGAGAATACAAGGATAATCAACACGATAGGAACCATAAGTAGCATCCAGTCACCGAATGCAACCTCAAGACCCTGCTTCTCAAGGAAACCTGTTGCGATAGCATTAGGAGGAGTTCCGATAGGAGTACCAATACCACCGACGTTACAAGCGATAGGAATAGCAAGAGCTAGACCGATTCTTCCCTTTCCGTCAGCTGGAAGAGTTGCAAGCACTGGAGATAGGATAGTAAGCATCATCGCAGCAGTTGCAGTGTTACTCATAAACATAGAGAATGTAGCGGAAATCAAGATGAAACCAAGAAGCACGCGCTCAGCTTTTGTTCCGAAAGGCTTAAGCATTGCCTTTGCAAGTCCTGCGTCCATCTTATATTTAGTAGCTGCGATAGCCAATACGAATCCACCCATGAAAAGCATGATGGTAGGATCAGCGAAGGCTGCCATGATTGCTTTATAACTTATAGGATCTCCATATACTTGGCCGTTGTATAGCTCGGCACCCTTCTCTGGAGCCATGAAAGCAATGGCACTGTTAGATACAGTAAGAAGCATCAATACCATTGTCAAAACCGAAGTTGTCCAAATTGGAATTGGCTCTGTAATCCACATTGCAGCCGCAAACAAGAAAATTGCGATAACACGCTGCTCTAAAACTGTTGGGTCACCCTTAAGTCCGAATGCATCTGCAGGCAAAATCCAAGCTAATAGACCGATTGCGATACAAATAAAGAGACAAATGAGTTTTTTGTTGTCTGTAGGCGTGCCTGAAGGGGCTGCCTTAGGTGCCTGAGCTTCAGGCTGAGACGTTTGTAGCTCTTTTGGTTCCATAAAACCTCTTTTTGATATTTTTTGATATTTTTAATTTTTCTTTAAAAGTAACGCAAAATTATTCAAAAAAGCGTTTGTCTATGCGAAAAAAAAGCCTTTTTTGCTTATTGTATAAATATTTGAATGTTTTCAAAATGTTATTGATAATAATAGAATTGGTGGTGTTTGGTCTGTTTTTTTTGTAAAATTTGAGTTATTTGTAAATACTTGTGTGGGTATTCGTGGCAAAATGAAATTTAATATTTATATAAACTAATGGTAAAAATGAAATAAATTGCTCTTATTTGTATATTGTTGCAAACGTATATATTTAAATATGTATGTTCTGCTATTATTCTTAGCCTAAGTTTTGTATGTTATGTCAGAAAAAAATCAGATTGTTGATAAATCATTATATTTTGCAAAAAACAAATTTTTTGTTTGCGTATTTGCGTTTCGCTTTCTATTTTTGCTGAATATTGCATAAAATAGGAAAATAAAAATTAATAAAAATAATTCATTAAACGTAATTTATTTATGTGGTTAACTAAGTCTTCGGTGGGAAGAAAACTGATTATGAGTATATCAGGTCTATTCCTCATCTTGTTTTTGACATTTCACATGTCAATGAATTTAGTGGCTATCATTAGTGATGAGGCGTATAACGGAGTTTGTGCGTTCCTTGGATCTAACTGGTATGCAGTGGCTGGTACAGCTGTGCTAGCTGCAGGTGTGTTTGTTCACTTTGCTTTTGCGATCATGCTTACATTGCAGAACCGCAGAGCTCGTGGTGAGCAGAGATATGCTGTTACTGAGAATCAGCCAAAGGTAGAATGGGCATCTCAGAACATGTTTGTACTAGGAGCAATCGTTATCCTAGGTCTAGCAGTTCACTTGTCTCACTTTTGGGCTCACATGATGCTTCCTGAATTGGTAGGAAGCGAGGAGTTGCTTCTAAGTGATGGTGTAAAAACTTATGCCGCTACAGATGGAGCAGGTTTGATCTCTTACACATTCAAGAATCCAGTAAATGTTGTCATCTACGTTCTTTGGTTGTGTGCATTGTGGTTCCACTTGACTCACGGTATGTGGTCAGCTATGCAGACACTTGGTGCTAATAACAACACTTGGATGCCACGTTGGAAGATGATTTCTAACATTTTCGCAACAGTTGTTTGCTTTGGTTTTATTGCAGTGGTTATCTACGGTGCTATTGCTTAAATTCCCATTTATAATTGATAAAGATTATGGCAACTATAGATTCAAAAATTCCTAAAGGTCCTTTGGCTCAAAAGTGGACCAACTATAAAAATCATCAGAAGTTGGTGAACCCAGCTAACAAGCGTAAGTTGGATATCATCGTTGTTGGTACTGGTCTTGCAGGTGCTTCTGCAGCTGCTTCTCTAGGTGCTCTAGGTTTCAACGTGCTAAACTTCTGTATTCAGGATTCTCCACGTCGTGCTCACTCTATCGCAGCACAGGGAGGTATCAACGCAGCTAAGAATTATCAGAATGATGGTGACTCTGTATACCGTCTATTCTACGATACAATCAAGGGTGGTGACTACCGTGCACGTGAGGCAAACGTTTACCGTCTAGCTGAGGTGTCTAACAGCATCATCGACCAGTGTGTCGCTCAGGGTGTTCCTTTCGCTCGTGAGTACGGTGGCCTTCTTGACAACCGTTCGTTCGGTGGAGCTCAGGTGTCTCGTACTTTCTACGCTAAGGGACAGACAGGTCAGCAGCTTCTTCTAGGTGCATACTCAGCACTTAGCCGTCAGGTTAACAAGGGTACAGTTAAGCTATATACTCGTTATGAGATGCTTGACGTTGTTATCATCGAGGGTCGTGCTCGTGGTATCATCGCACGTAACCTAGTAACAGGTAAGATCGAGCGTTTCTTCGGTCACGCAGTAGTTATCGGTACTGGTGGATACGGAAACACTTACTTCCTATCAACTAACGCTATGGGATCTAACGGTTCTGCTGCTATGCAGATCTATCGTAAGGGTGCTTATTTCGCTAACCCATGTTACGCGCAGATCCACCCAACTTGTATCCCTGTTCACGGTGATATCCAGTCAAAGCTAACATTGATGTCAGAGTCTCTTCGTAACGATGGTCGTATCTGGGTTCCTAAGAAGCTTGAGGATGCAAAGGCTATCCAGGAGGGAAGAAAGACAGCTAACGATATTCCTGATGAGGATCGTGACTTCTACTTGGAGCGTCGTTACCCTGCATTTGGTAACCTTGTGCCACGTGACGTTGCTTCTCGTGCTGCTAAGGAGCGTTGCGACAAGGGATACGGAGTAAACAACACTGGTCTTGCAGTTTACCTTGACTTTAAGTATGCTATCCAGCGTCTTGGTGCTGATGTAGTAGCTCAGAAGTATGGTAACTTGTTCCAGATGTATGAGAAGATCACAGACGAGAATCCATATGAGGTTCCAATGAAGATCTTCCCTGCAATCCACTACACAATGGGTGGTATCTGGGTTGACTACGAGTTGATGACATCTATCCCAGGTTTGTTCGCAATCGGTGAGGCTAACTTCTCAGACCACGGTGCTAACCGTCTTGGTGCATCAGCTTTGATGCAGGGTCTTGCAGATGGTTACTTCGTATTGCCATACACAATCCAGAATTACTTGGCTGATCAGATCCAGGTTGCAAGAATGAGCACAGATCTTCCTGAGTTCGTAGAGGCAGAGAAGGCTGTTCAGGACAAGATCAACAAATTGATGAGCATCAGAGGTAAGCGTTCAGTTGACTCAATTCACAAGGAGCTTGGTCACGTAATGTGGGAGTATGTTGGAATGGGCCGTACTAAGGAAGGTCTTGAGATCGCGATGAAGAAGCTCAAGGAGATCAAGAAGGAGTTCTGGTCAAATGTATTCATCCCAGGTGAGGCTAACACTCTAAACACTGAGTTGGAGAAGGCATTGAGATTGTCTGATTTCTTGGAGATCGGTTACTTGATGGCTATCGACGGTTACAATAGAAATGAGTCTTGTGGTGGTCACTTCCGTGAGGAGTTCCAGACAGAGGAAGGCGAGGCACTTCGTCAGGACGACCAGTACTCATATGTAGCTTGCTGGAAGTATACAGGAGAGAATTCAGATCCTGAACTTTTGAAGGAGCCACTTGATTACGAGGAGACAGAGCGTAAGACTCGTAACTACAAGAACTAATTTCTAGTAAACTTGAAAAATTAGACAAAATGGAAAAAAATATAAATATTACACTTAAGGTATGGCGCCAGAGAGGTCCACAGGAGAAGGGTGCTTTCGAGACTCACCAGTTGGAGAATATTTCTACTGAGAGCTCATTCCTAGAGATGCTTGATGTTCTTAACGAGAAATTGGTTAAGGGAGGACAAGAGCCTGTAGTATTCGACCACGACTGTCGTGAGGGTATCTGTGGTATGTGTTCATTGTATATCAACGGACATCCACACGGAAAGGATACAGAAGTTACAACATGTCAGCTTCACATGCGTCGTTTCAATGATGGTGACACAATCACAATCGAGCCTTGGCGTTCGGCTGCGTTCCCTGTTATCCGTGACTTGATGGTAGACCGTTCTGCTTACGATAAGATCATGCAGGCTGGTGGTTATACTTCAGTTAACACTGGTGGTATTCCTGATGCTAATGCAATTCCTATTCCTAAAACAATTGCTGACGAGGCAATGGATGCAGCTTCATGTATCGGATGTGGTGCTTGTGTGGCAGCATGTAAGAACGGATCAGCTATGTTGTTCGTTTCGGCTAAGGTTTCTCAGTTGGCTCTTCTTCCTCAGGGTAAGGTAGAGGCAGCAAAAAGAGTTAAGGCTATGATCGCTAAAATGGATGAACTTGGTTTCGGTAACTGTACTAACACACGTGCATGTGAGGCTGAGTGTCCAAAGGGCGTATCTATCAGCAACATCGCTCGTTTGAACCGTGAGTTCATTTGTGCTAAGTTGAAAGACTAATATGGTCTGAAAACATAAATAAGAGGATAGACGTGGAAGCGTCTATCCTCTTTTTAATATAAATTAGAGACGTCTAATTATGAAATGGGAATCCTTGTTTTGGAAAGCCTATATAATCCCACCTAATAAAACACAGTATTAACTCAACATATAAATGATATGGATAATAAGACAAAATATAAAGTGATTGAGGCCCAGTTGAATGGAGATCAAACATTCAATAATGGAGGAGAGTTCATCGCCGACTTGTTCAGTGGTGATTTGGCGGAAATTGGATTTGATTCATTTGAAAACGAAGGCGAAATTCTAAAGTGTTATGTTGCAGAGAACCTGTTTTCAGAGGATGAGTTGAAAAATCTGATTGCTAGTTCTGAATTGTATAGGAATATAACGTACAAAATAGGGGAACTTGAGGATAAGGATTGGAATGAGGAGTGGGAAAAAAACTATTTTCAGCCAATCGTAGTCGCGGATCAGGTCGTGGTTTGCAGCGAGTTTCATAAGAATGTGCCAGAGAGCAAGTACAAAATCATAATTAATCCGAGAATGGCGTTTGGCACAGGGCATCATCAAACCACTGGTCTGATGATGAAAAATATGCTAGATTGTGATTTTAAGGGAAAGAGAGTGATGGATATGGGCTGTGGTACGGCAATTCTCTCAATATTGGCCGCATATTTAGGTGCCGAAAAAGTTGACGCTGTCGACATCGACATCTGGGCATATGAAAACTCCATTGACAATCTTGTTGTGAACAAAGTTGAGGATAAAATATGTGTTAGGCATGGTGATGCTGCGACAGTAGAAGGGCTGAATGCCGTCTATGATATATTTTTAGCGAATATCAACCGTAATATTTTGCTTAATGACATCCCAAGATATGCAAATTCGATAAAAGAAAATGGCAAACTTATATTGAGCGGCTTTTACAAGGAAGATATTCCGGCAATCGAAGAAGTTGCTAAAAAACATAAATTTAGCTTGCAATTTGTTAAGGAAAAAGACAATTGGGTGTCAATCTGTATGAATAAGCAAAAGTGTTAGTAAAATAATAGTGCTGAAAGTTGTTTTACTTAAAAAAAAATATACTTTTGCAATCTCTCTAAAAAGAGAGACTATAAGATGTATAATTCTTAACAAAAACGCTTATGTATTGGACATTAGAGTTGGCAACAAAATTGGAGGATGCTCCTTGGCCTGCATCAAAAGACGAGTTGATTGACTATGCGTCAAGATCGGGCGCTCCATTGGAGGTGATTGAGAATTTGGAAGAGTTGGAAGATGAAGGGGAGATATATGAATGTATAGAAGATATCTGGCCTGATTATCCTAGCAATGAAGATTTCTTTTTCAATGAGGAGGAGTATTAATTGGCAGGATAAAAAATCAAAAAGAGAATTTTTTTTGAATTTTTACCGTCATTTTTTTTGTCAGTTACGGCAAAAAAAAGTAATATTGCTTTTAAAATCCGTTTCGAACGGGTCAAAACGGTTGCTTTTTTTGCTTATATCGCTATTTTTCAGCGATATAGTTGGTTATTCGCAATTCAGCAACCTGGATATGTTGAGCGCAGTTTTGGATTGGGAGCGTGCCAATCCTTCGCTGATAGCAAGCAATAAGAGAACCAATGTGATTGGTGAGTTCCAGTCTCAATGGGTAGGCTTTGAAAACCATCCGCAAGATGTTTTTTTCAGTTTCAATTCTCATTTGCCATTTCAACGAGATCAAGCTGCCGGAGTGGTCTTTTCCGTACAGACGGAGGGTTTATGGAAATTCCAGCGATTAGGTTTGGAATATGCTCATCGAATTGAAACAAAGACAGGAAATCTGTCATTCGGTTTGGATGTAGGATTTGCGGATTTTAGTTTTGATTACGATAAAGCATCTTCAGGAATTGGAGGAGAAGATGACTATCATAAATCGCAGGATCCTTTGTTGCTGACTGAGAGTACAGGTGAAGGACAAAAAGACAATGATATTGTTTTTGACTTGAATTTTGGAGTTGGAGCAAAGATAAACAAGTTTGATGTTGGCTTGTCTTTTCATCATCTCAATGCAGGAAAGGCAGAGATTGTAGAAAACCGATTGCTAGGTTTGAAGCCAGTAATGCTTGTTTATGGAGAGTATAGCGTAAAACCAAGAGAAAAGGCTTTGGTATATAGACCATCGCTTATGCTAAGATCTGATTTTTCTTCGTTGCAGATAGGAATGAACAATATCTGCACTTATAAAGAAAAATTCACGTTTGGGTTAAACACTTGGTTCTGGAGTTCAATGGCATTCGCCTTTAGCTTCGAAGTTATCTCTGGAATGCAAATTGGATACGCGTACGTGTTGCCGCTAAACAAGATGATAAGGTCAGGTGGTTCACACGATGTGGTGTTGAAATACTCGTTTGATTTGAATTTCTCAAAGAAAAACAAGTATAAGAGTGAAAGAATTTTGTAAAACAATAAATTTGAAATAAAATTAGTAATTCAAATATCATGAAAAAGCTGTTAATTTTCTCAGTGATTGCATTGCTGCTCGGTAGCTGCTCCGGAGACGGAGGAGGCGAGTTGGTCGGTGTTTATTCAAAATCATGGAAAGAGCCGTCTCCTTATGGTATGCTTTACATTAAGCGCGGATCCTTTACCATTGGTCAGAACGACCAGGACGCAAACTGGGCGATGACATCGCAGTCAAAGACGGTTTCTGTCGACGCATTTTGGATGGATGAGACAGAGATTACAAATGGAGAGTATCGTCAATTCGTACACTGGGTACGTGACTCTATTGCACGTGAAAAGTTGTCGTTGGTTGACGAGGAATTCAAGATCACACAGGACAAGAAGGGCAATGAGCTAAAGAAGCCTATTCTAAACTGGAAGAAGGAAATTCCTTGGAATAAGCCTAATGAGGATCAGCAGATCGCTATCGATAGCATGTTCTACATGGGTGAGGATGATATTGATATCTTCCCTCAGTTGAACGCTATGATTATGTCATACCAGTATTCATGGGTTGACTACATACAGGCTGCTAAGAAGGAGAACAAGTTCGACGTTATGCGTGGTTCTTACAACAGAAGCATCGAAGGCCTTGGAGTAACAAAGGATAGTGCTGATGTTATGATCCGTAAGGATACTTCTTACTACAATGATCAGGGTCACATCATCAACAAGACAATCTACAAGGAGTTGAGAAAGCGTTCAGACTTCATCTCTAAGAAGCGTATCAACATCTATCCTGATACACTTTGTTGGATTCGTGACTTTACTTACGCATACAATGAGCCATACATGAAGATGTATTTCGCTCACCCAGGTTACGGAGAATACCCAGTAGTCGGTGTTTCTTGGGAGCAGGCTCAGGCATTCTGTCACTGGCGTACAAATTTCTTCAATGCATACCAGGTAGCTAATGGTGGCGTTCGTGTTCAGGATTTCCGTTTGCCAACAGAGGCAGAGTGGGAGTACGCTGCACGTGGAGGCAAGGATTTGTCAATGTACCCTTGGGGAGGTTACTATGTACGTACAGCTAAAGGATGTTTCTTGGCAAACTTTAAGCCACAGCGTGGTAACTATACTGACGACGGATATCTAATCACATCTCGCGTAGCTTCATATCCACCAAATGATTTCGGTTTGTACGATATGGCTGGTAACGTAGCAGAGTGGACTTCAACTGCATATCACGAGTCAAACTACTCATTCGTTCACGATATGAACCCTAACTACGAGTACAACGCTAAGTCAAGCGATCCAGATGTATTGCGTAGAAAGGTTATCAAGGGTGGTGGCTGGAAAGACGTCAGCATCTTCTTGCAGTGCGGTATGCGTACTTATGAGTATCAAACAGAAAACCGTTCATTCCTAGGTTTCCGTTGTGTAAGAAGCTACATTGGAATGGATTAATTAAAAACGTATTTATTAACAATCTTAAATTAATATTCGAAAAATGGGTATTGTAGAAATTATGCAGTCACCTGCAGGTAAAAGAGCTACAGGTGTCGCTTATTCACTAGGAGCATCAGTCGTAATTGTAGGAGCTTTGTTTAAAATCATGCACTGGCCAGGTGCAGGTATCATGCTTACAGTAGGTATGGCAACAGAGGCTATCCTTTTCGCTATCGGTATCTTTGATAAGCCTCATAAGGATTATCACTGGGAGCTAGTATGGCCTGAACTTGATTCAGAGGAAGAGGCTGGAGAAGGTCAGCAGCACGGTATCGTTGCTTCAAATGGTAATAATGGAGTAAACGTTCTTGAGGTTAAGAATCCACAGGCTCTTTTGGATGAGCAGATGAAGAACTTGACTGAAGGTGTCTCTAAGTTGGGTAACACAGCTTCTCAGTTGGCTAACCTTTCAGAGGCTGCTAATGTATCAAGCGATTACATCTCGAATGTAACTAGAGCTTCTAAGGCAGCAGGTGATTTCGCAACATCACAGGCTACTCTAAAGAGTTCTTCTGATTCATTGGTTAACTCTTACAAGGATATCGAGACTAGCATCAGCAGCGCATCTTCTGGTTCTAAGAACTTCGCAGGTCAGATGATGGATATCAACAAGAACATCTCTAGCATCAACAGCATGTTCGAGATCCAGGCTAAGACTGCTAACGAGCAGGGTGAGGCTATGTCTCTTGTTACAACAGCTCTAAAGACAGTTGCTGGTTCAATCAACTCTTCTGCATCTTCAGCAGAGTCTTACAAGTCTGAGATCGAGAAACTTGCTCAGCAGATGAAGAGCCTTAACACTGTTTATGGCAACATGTTGAACGCCATGACTATTCGTGGTTAATTGTTAAACGAAATTAGTGTAAACTAATCTTTAGGTATTAATCTATGAGTGGAGCTACGAACTGTCCGGAGACCCCGAGACAGAAGATGATCGCCATGATGTACCTCGTGCTAACTGCCATGCTTGCACTTAATGTGTCTGCGCAGATTTTGAACGGTTACACAGCGATCTACGAATCAATGACGAAGAGCGTTGAAATCGCTCAGGGAAATAATTCAAACTTGGAGTACAAGTTTGGATCTCTAAAGGATCAGAATCCGGTTAAGGCTAAACCAATGGAGCCATACGTAGATTCTTTGATTAAGGAGTCTAACGCACTTTACCAGTATCTTGATACATTCAAGCACACTTTGGTTATGCTTGTTGATGGTGAGGAGGCTGATAAGCAGACTTGGACACCAAAGAACGCTGGTGACCTTAATATCGCTAGTGAGCTTTTGGAAGGAAAGTCAGGTCGTGCTAAGGATCCAGATGGTAACAACTGGGGTTCTACAATGAAGGCTAAGTTGAATTCTTATTCTGAATTCGCACAGAGAATGGTATCTGTGGGTGTTAAGGATACAATCAAGGCAAACTCATTCAAGTCAACTTTCGCTACTGAAGGAAAGAAGATCGAGGGTGCTGAGCATTCATGGGAGCAGTTGATGTTGGAGGATCAGCCTGCAATCGCAGTGTTGGCTACAGTAACAAAGCTTCAGAACGACGTTCGTAATACTGAGGCTGAGTGTTTGAACCACATCATCGGTCAGTTGGATGCTGGTGACTTCCGTGTAAACAAGATTCAGGCTTTGGCTATTGCTGATGAGTCATACGTGTTGAGAGGTAGCAAGTACCGTGCTCAGATCGTTTTGGCTGCAACAGACTCAACTAAGAAGCCAGTTATCGAGATCAATGGTAAGCCATTGGAGAAGGATATCTACGAGTTTACTGCAACAACTCTTGGTAAGCAGAAGTACAAAGGTAACATCAAGATGAAGAAGCCTAATGGTGATGAGATTTCTTATCCATTCGAGACTGAGTACGTTGTTGGTGAGCCTACAGCTACAGTATCTGCAGATATGATGAACGTGCTTTACGCAGGTTTCAGCAACCCTATCTCAGTTTCTGTACCAGGTGTTAACTCTGGTGATGTAAGCATCTCTATCTCAAATGCAACTTCAGTTAAGACTGCTAAGGGTTGGAATGTGACTCCTCAGAAGGTTGGTGTTCCTTGTGTTATCAATGTAAGCGCTAACATCGGAGGTAAGTCTACACACATGGCTAAGCATGAGTTTAGAACTAAGCCACTTCCTCCACCATTGGCAAAGTTGAAGTACGGTGCAAACAAGACATTTAAGGGTGGTAAGATCGCTAAGACTGACCTTGTTAACTGCGAGGAGGTTGTAGCTGAGCTTGACGACGCTGACTTGAATGTTAAGTATAACGTGCTTTCATTCTCTCTTAAGTCTTTCGACTCAATGGGTAACACTATTATCGAGGCTGCACAGGGAGGTAAGTTGACTTCAAAGCAGAAGGATATCTTCAAGAAGCTTACAAAGGGTAAGACAGTTTACGTATCTGACGTTAACGCTGTTGGTCCAGATAAGTTGAAGAGAGTTCTTCCTCCAGTTGAGGTTGCACTTAAGTAATTGAATAAAACTTGAAAAAGGTTTAAGTCATGAAAAAATGTTTTAATTTGTTTTTAACTGCTTGTTTGCTTGCGTTCGCAAACCTTGCAAATGCTCAGGACCAGTCATTCTTTGATGAGTCTGGTAACATTTCTGAGGAGTTGCAGACTAACTTGCCTACAAGTGGTCCAAAAGAAGGTCTTGAACCTATTGAGATGGTGAACCCACGTGCCGATGATATTTATTGGCAAAAGGTTGTCTATAGAATTATCGACCTTCGTGAGAAGATGAACTTCCCTCTTTACTATCCTGAGGATGCTTCTGACAACAGACAGAGCCTTTTCACACTAATCTTTAGATTGGTTCAGGATGGAAAGATTAAGGTCTATGACTATGATGAGGTAAATGAGCTTTTCAACGATCAGCACGCTGTTAAATTCCGTGACTTGATGGATAAGTTCTCTTTGCCTTATACAACAAAGTTGGATTCCATTACTAATGATACTATTTTTAACATTGATGATTCAGACGTTCCTAACCGTGATATCATTAAGTACTTCTGTAAGGAAGTATGGTATTTCGATAGAATCTCGTCTACATTCAACTGTCGTATCATTGGTTTCTGTCCAGTAATGCAAAGAGAGGGTGATACAGGATTGGAGACATTGCCTCTATTCTGGGTTCCATTCGAAACACTTCGTCCTTTCTTGTCTCAGACAGAGGTTCTTATCACTGATAAGAATAATGGTGCTAGACCTTCGTTCGACGACTTGTTCATGAAGAGAAGATTTTCTAGCTACATCTACAAAGAGTCTAATATTCAGAATAGATCTTTGCTAGAGTATAATGCAACACTTGAGGATGTTAAGAAGGAGCAGGAGATGGTTAAAACTCGCTTGATCAACTTCGAGACTGACTTGTGGGAATACTAAGAAAAAGACTTCTTAAAGAAAATTGGCATCGCAATTTATATTGCGATGCCTTTTTTGCTTTTATTAGACTGTTGCCCAAATTTGGATTCTGTATCCGTTTGTCAACTCATGCTTTGCCTGATCATTGGGGATGGCAAAGACCCCGGATTTTTTGAATGATAAACACAGTGAGTTGTTATGTGCCTTCCTATTTGTTTTAGGCTCGCGTTGTAAGGTGGGTTGGAGCCCAAAATCAAACATGGACCCTTGACAATCCTCATTTTGTACAGCTATATAATCTCCTTATTTTATATTGAGCAAACTACCTTTTTGCATATACAACATCTAATTGTCTTCATTTTTTACTAACTTTGCACTCGTCTGTGGGCCAGACTTTTCAAAACAGAAAGAAATTTGAAACACAATGGATTATAAATTTTCAGAAATTGAAAAAAAGTGGCAGAAGTTTTGGGTAGAAAATGCCACATATAAGGTTAAGGAAGATGCTTCTAAAAAGAAGTTCTATGTTCTTGACATGTTTCCTTATCCATCAGGTGCCGGTCTTCATGTAGGTCATCCTCTTGGTTATATCGCATCTGATATTTTCGCCAGATACAAGCGTCAGCAGGGATTTAATGTCCTTCATCCTATGGGTTATGACTCTTATGGCCTTCCTGCTGAGCAATACGCAATCCAGACTGGACAACATCCTGCTGTGACTACAGCTAAAAATATCGCTCGTTATCGTGAGCAGCTTGATAAGATAGGATTCTGCTTCGATTGGAGTCGTGAGGTCCGCACTTGTGAGCCTGATTACTACAAATGGACTCAGTGGGCTTTCATAAAGATGTTCAACTCTTACTATGACAATGACGCCAACAAGGCTCTTCCTATAGAGACTCTAATCTCTAAGTTTGAGAAAGACGGTAATGCTAACGTTAATGCAGCTAACAACTGCACTTCTAAATTCTCTGCTGCAGATTGGAAGTCTTACTCTGCAAAGGAGAAAGAGCAGGTGCTTTTGACTTATCGTATCGCTTACCTTGCAGATACAAAGGTTAACTTCTGTCCTGCACTAGGTTGTGTGCTTGCTAACGATGAAATTAGTGAGGGTGTCAGCGTTCGTGGCGGTTATCCTGTGGAGCAGAGAGTGATGCGTCAGTGGAGTTTGAGAGTGTCGGCTTACGCTCAGCGTCTACTTGAGGGACTTGACAATATTGATTGGTCGGATGCTTTGAAGGAGACTCAGAAGAACTGGATCGGACGTAGTGAAGGTGCAGAGATGGACTTCTGCGTTAAAGGTCAGGATCTAAAGCTAAAAATTTTTACTACTCGTTGCGATACTATCCATGGTGTGACATTCATGGTGCTTGCACCAGAGAGCGAGTATGTGGCAAAGGTAACTACTGCAGATCAGAAGGCTGCTGTGGATGATTATCTTGCACAGGTTAAGCGCAGAACAGAGCGTGAGCGTATCGCTGACCGTCGTGTTAGCGGCGTCTTCTCTGGATCATACGCTATCAATCCTATCACAGAGAAAGAAATTCCTATTTATATCA
Source organism: Paludibacteraceae bacterium (assembly GCA_024401565.1). Taxonomy (GTDB): domain Bacteria; phylum Bacteroidota; class Bacteroidia; order Bacteroidales; family Paludibacteraceae; genus UBA1723. The sequence continues at coordinate 50,433 of JAKSKU010000008.1, read as the reverse complement.
GCGACTACGTACTTGCTGGTTACGGTACAGGTGCTATCATGGCCGTTCCTGCTCACGATTCTCGTGACTACGCTTTCGCTAAACATTTCAATCTTCCTATTATTCCTCTTATCGAGGGTGCCGACGTTTCAGAGGAGAGCTTCGACGCGAAGGAAGGTATAATGATGAATTCAGGTTTCTTGAATGGTCTTACTGTTAAGGAGGCTTTGAAGACAGCTAAGAAATATATCAAGGAGAAAGGCATCGGAGAGGTTAAGGTCAACTACCGTCTACGCGATGCAATCTTCTCTCGCCAGAGATATTGGGGTGAGCCATTCCCTGTTTATTACAAGGATGGTATGCCACACATGCTTGATGAGAGCAAGCTTCCTCTTGAGTTGCCTGAGGTTTCTGATTTCAAGCCAACAGAGAGCGGTGAGCCACCTCTTGGTCATGCGGAGAATTGGTGTACTGTAGACGGTGATCCATACGAGTTGAATACTATGCCAGGATTCGCTGGATCGTCTGCTTACTACCTAAGATATATGGATCCACACAACGATAATGCTCTTGTAAGCAAGGAGGCTAACCAATATTGGAAGAGCGTAGATTTGTACGTTGGTGGTACAGAGCATGCTACAGGTCACTTGATCTACAGCCGTTTCTGGAACAAGTTCTTGTTCGACCTTGGCGTTGTTTGTGAGGATGAGCCATTCCGCAAGCTTATCAACCAGGGTATGATTCAGGGACGTTCTAATTTTGTTTACCGTATCAAGGATACTAATACATTCGTGTCTCTTGGATTGAAGAAGGATTATGACGTTACTCCTATTCATGTAGACGTTAATATTGTAAACAATGATATCCTTGACCTAGATGCATTCAAGGCTTGGCGACCTGAGTTTGAGACTGCTGAGTTTATTCTTGAGGATGGCAAGTATGTTTGCGGTTGGGCAGTGGAGAAGATGTCTAAGTCTATGTTCAACGTAGTCAATCCGGATGATATTGTTGACAAGTATGGTGCAGATACATTGCGTCTATACGAGATGTTCCTTGGACCTGTTGAGCAGTCAAAGCCTTGGGACACAAAGGGTATCGACGGTGTAAACAGATTCTTGAAGAAGTTCTGGGGTATGTTCTTCACTGGTGATGATTTCGACGTTGTTAAGGCTGAGCCTACAGCAGAAGAGCAGAAGTCAATCCACAAGCTAGTAAAGAAGGTGACAGGAGACATCGAGACATTCTCTTACAACACTTCTATCGCAGCATTCATGATCTGTGCAAACGAATTGACAGGCATGAAGAGCAAGAATGCTGAGGTTTTGACTAAGTTTGTCACAGTACTTGCACCATTCGCACCACACATCTGTGAGGAACTTTACCATATGCTTGGCAATACAGGTTCTGTTTGCGACGCTCAGTGGCCATCTTATGATGAGAAGTTCTTGGTGGAGAGCAGCGTTAAATATCCAATCTCATTCAACGGTAAGGTAAGATTCACTCTTGAGCTTCCTGCTGATATGGATAAGGCGGAGGTAGAGAAGACAGCACTTGCCAACGAACAGACAATCAAACTTCTTGATGGAAAACCAACGAAGAAGGTTATCGTTGTTCCTGGAAAAATTGTCAACATTGTATTCTAATATTTGATGTTTTATATTGGAGACAGAGGCTTTCGCTTTCTGTCTCCTTTTTCTTTTGATTATGGAAAAATTTAGAATTATTCTTCTTTTGCTTTTGACGTCACTTTGCATTGTCTCGAATGCGTCTCAGACAGATGTCAAGGCAATGACCATTGAACAGATGGAGGCGGCGGAGTCTCAAGCATATCTTCAACAGATACTTTCTATTGAGGGATTTGAAGATGCGGAGGATTGCAAAGCTCATAAGAAAGACGCATTGATGTGCTCTAATTTCATTCTCAATACTCCATGCGAGTCGAATGAAAAGAGTGACCTTATGTGGATCTATTGCGCTAGATATGTGCTTTTATGGGATGAAAAATCAGATGACATACTTATTTCTTTTCCTAAAAGCTCTAAAGAATGGATGATTTGTCCAGAAATCATGTCTGTGTTTTTGGCAGCGTGCACAAAAACTGCAATAGAAGACAATATTGTCGGAGTTTATACAAAGGAGATGCATATAAAATCTGTGACTGCTTGTACTCTGTATTATATTAAGTATAAGAAAATTATGGATACACTGTGTAATCCTAATATGAAGAAACTAGTCAAGTTGCATAGGAGAGGAAAACTGGAAAGATTTTTGAGCAAACAGTATGATAAGGATTATAAACATGTGACTCAACAAACTGAAAAGTTTTTCATTCCAGATTGATTACATAGTCTTTTTATCGTAAAAAATAGGCAATTATATACAAGTTGTCCAATCACGTTTTTTTATACACTCACCCTGCGGGCTCACGTTGGTAGAGCGGTTAGGGCCCAAAAATCAAACATGCGCCCTTAACAAGCCTCATTTTGAACAACTGCTATATAATCTCCAAAAATAAGTGTGAACTGGAATTTTTAATTCTGCAAAGTGGTTGAAAACGCCGCTTTTTCAGAACAATCTTCTTTAAATTTCTAAATTTGTTCTTGATAATTCTATAATCGTCTATTTTCTTTTGCACTTTTTTCTTGCGTGTTAATTTTGTAAACTGAAATTAAACTATAAATACAAGTTGATATTATGAGTAGAAAAATTGATACAATCTGTGTGCAGGGAGGTTGGAATCCAGCGAACGGAGAAAGCCGTCAGATGCCTATCGTTCAAAGCACAACGTTCAAATATGAGTCATCTGATGCAATGGGTAAACTTTTTGACCTTGAGGCATCTGGTTATTTCTATACACGTCTTCAGAATCCTACTAACGACAACGTAGCAGCGAGAATCGCTGAACTTGAGGGTGGTGTGGCAGGTATGTTGACATCATCAGGTCAGGCTGCCAATTTCTTCGCTATCTTCAATATTTGTGAGGCTGGTGGCCATGTTATCGCATTTAACAATATCTATGGTGGCACTTTCAATTTGATCGGAACGACTCTTCCTAAGATGGGAATCGAAGTTACTTTCGTCAATGAAAAGATGTCTGACGAAGAGATCAACGCTGCATTCAAGCCAAACACTAAGTTGGTGTTCGGCGAGACTCTTTCAAATCCAGGAGTACGTGTTTTTGACATCGAGCGTTACGCTAAGATCGCCCACTCTCACGGTGTTCCATTGATTATCGACAATACATTCCCAACTCCAGTGTTCTGCCGTCCTATCGAATGGGGTGCTGATATCGTAACTCACTCTACTACAAAATATATGGATGGCCATGGTGTCGCTGTTGGTGGAGCCATCGTTGATAGTGGAAATTTTGATTGGGATAAATATGCGGATAAGTTCCCTGGCCTTTGTGCTCCGGATCCATCATATCATGGTTTGACATATACAAAGGCATTTGGCAAGGGTGCTTATATCACAAAAGCTACAGTGCAGTTGATGCGTGATCTTGGTTCAATTCAAGGACCACAGAATGCATTCTATCTAAACCTTGGATTGCAGTCGCTTCATTGTCGTATGAAGCAGCATCATGAGAACGCTTTGAAGATTGCCAAGTTCTTGGAGGCTAACGAGCAGGTCGCTTGGATCAAATACTCTGAGCTTGAGAGTGATGAGGATCACGCATTGCAGCAGAAGTATTGTCCAAAGGGCACTTGTGGAGTTATGTGTTTCGGATTGAAGGGAGGACGCGAATTCTCAATCAAGTTCATGGATAATTTGAAGCTTATCGGTATCGCCACTCACGTTGCCGACTGTCACTCATGTGTGCTTCACCCAGCGTCGCACACTCACCGTCAGCTTACAGAGGAGCAACTTATCGAAGCAGGAGTCTCTCCAGATTTGATTCGTCTTTCAATTGGAATAGAAGACGCCGATGATCTAATCGAAGATATCAAGCAGGCTTTGGCTAAGGCTAAATAATTTGATGTAGATCAATAAGATATTCATGCAGAGACATCCGTTTTTGGGTGTCTCTGTTGTTTTAATCACTTTTTGTTATTGTTAGGACGATTGAAAAATGAAAATAGCGGGTTTATATGGCGGTTGCCCAAAATGTCAAAAATAGAATGATTTGTTGGAGACAAACACAATAAAAAGAGAAATCAGACGTTATGTTGTAATAAATAAGGTATTAAGAGGCAAATCATAAATAATGCTAATTTTGAGAAACGTCATCAAAAATCAGATAAAATTTATTATTTTTGCCTGAAATTATGATATCATAGGCTTTATGTACGAATATATATCAGGAAAGATTGTAGAACTTAATCCTACCTATCTGGTGATTGAAGCTGGTCAGGTTGGCTACAATGTAAATATCAGTCTCACAACGTATGCTGCACTGGAAGGGAAAAGTGAAGCGAAGGTTTATGTCCAGCACATTGTGAGAGAGGATGCTCACCTGTTTTATGGTTTTGCAGACAAGCGTGAACGTGAAGTGTTCAATCTTCTGACTTCTGTCAGTGGAGTAGGTGTGAATACAGCACGTCTTATCCTATCTTCCTATACATCAGCGGAATTGGCTAAAGTCATTATGTCTGATGACGTTGTTGCTATTAAGGGAGTTAAGGGTATCGGATTAAAGACGGCACAGAAAATTATTATAGAGCTTAAAGATAAGATCAAAGGATATGCTGACGATGGAGAAACTGCATCAGTTGGAAGTGCTACACTTCAGGCAAAGCAGGAGGCTGTCGCAGCATTGGTAATGATGGATTGCGCACAGGCTGCCGCAGAAAAGGTTGTGTCGTCTATCCTTAAAGTCACTCCGAATGCAACTGTTGTCCAGTTGATAAAGGAAGCTTTAAGTCAGTTAAAAAGAGTATAAATTCGAGTTTAAAGAGAATGCATTCAATTTTGAAGCAGATATTAGATATAAAGTCCTTTGGAAGAGTGAAAATTTTTATTTTCACACTTGTCGCTATGTTTGCAGGACTCTCTGCCTTTGCACAGGATCTGGTTCTCAACAGTGATGAGAAACCAGAAGAAAAGAAGAGCAGGGAAGATGCCGACACTACTAAATTGCGATACCCGATTGCAAAATCAAACCAAATTTCGACATCAGATTTAAGACAAAAGACGCCTATTGATATAAAAGAAGGTGTTGATTTTCAGTCGGATATTGTATATGATCCGGTGACGGGATTGTATATATTCCACCGTAAGATCGGAGACTTGGATGTGGCGTCTCCTTTTGCTATGTCTTCTAGCGAATACTCGGATTATGCTTTCAAAGAGTCGATGAGATCGTATTGGGCAGAGAAAAACCGTAATGGTGGAGGCGGTGGAAATAAATTTGGCCTGGATGAAATAGAAATCGGCCTTGGTGTTGCTGGAGACAAGATCTTTGGCCCTGGTGGAGTTAAGTTGAAATTCCAAGGAACTGTGGAGCTGGATTTCGGTTTGAGCTTCACAAAACGTGATAATCCAAGTATTTCAGAAAGAAATCGTAAGGTCAATAATTTCGATTTCGATACCAAGATACAGATCAATTTCAACGGTACGGTGGGAGACCGTATCAAGATGAATATGAGCTACAACACTGAGTCGACATTTGATGTTGACCAGGAGCTGGTAAAATTGAGTTATGAAGGAAAAGAGGACGATATCATACGTAAGATTGATGTCGGTAATGTCAGTTTGCCTCTTTCTTCCACTTTGATACCTGGAAGCAATTCGCTTTTTGGTATCATGACGGAATTGCAATACGGAAAGTTGAAGGTCTCTGCGGTAGTCTCAAAACAGGAAAGCGAGACACAAACAGTTTCATCGAAGAACGGATCGTCTACAACGGAATTTGAGATGGACATCGCTGATTACGATGAAAACAGACATTATTTCTTGTCTTCATACTTTAGAGACAACTATAACAGATGGATGGCGTCTGTCCCAATGATTACCAGTGATGTAGTTATCACCAATATTGATGTCTGGGTGACAAATACTACAACCACAACACAGAATCAAAACACTCAAAGTACACGTAACATCATTGCCTTTAAGGATTTGGGTGAACCTGGCAATACGGGAAAAAGCCCAAGAAATGAGAATTGGAGTAATTATTCAAGTATAAAGGCAAAGAACCATCCGTTACGAACTGCCACTATGATTGATGATGCGGAAGCTATTCCAGAGTTGAGTGGCTTGAAAAAAGACGTGGATTACGCAGAGATCAAGTCTGCACGTCGTCTTAACAGCAACGAATATACCCTTAATGAGAATTTGGGATATATCTCTTTACGTACGGCATTGAACAACGGAGAAGTCTTGGCTGTAGCATACGAGTACCGTTATAAAGGAGAGACTTACCGTGTCGGAGAGCTTTCTTCAGCACTGACAACATCCATTGAGGACACCACAGCGTCAGGTTCTGCCAACGATGCTCCTGCTTTGTATGCAAAACTGATCAAGTCGGTTGAGATAGATCCGCAGTCAAATCCTGATTTGTGGAATTTGATGATGAAAAACGTCTACAATATAGGCGGATACAATATTCAGGAAAAGGATTTCGATCTTCAGGTAAAATGCTTGAGCAGTGGAGGTTTGTATCTTGACTATGTGAAAGAATCTGATGTCAAAGGTGCTGGAAAAGAATATGTGAACAAGAAGTGGATATATGCTATTGGCGCTGACCGCTTGAACAGTAAGCACAGAAGAGTGTCTGATGGAAAATTCGACTTTTTGGAAGGCTACACTGTGTTGGCATCACAGGGTAGAATTATATTCCCTGTTGTAGAGCCATTTGGTGAGTCAATCAGGGGAATTGTTGCAGATTCGACGTTGCAATTCGATAAACTTTATACTTCAATAAAGACGGATGCGATCGAATATGCAGAGAACGCTAAATTCAAGATCGTCGGTGAATATAAGTCTTCATCCGGAAGCGAGATACGTATCAAGCCATATGCAAAACGAGGATCTGTAAGGGTTGTCGCTGGTGGTAGAACTTTGGAAGAAGGTACCGGATATACGGTAGATTATTCAGCTGGTATTGTAAGAATTCTTGACGAGGCGGTCCTTGCAAGTAATTCACAGGTTAGCGTCACTTCAGAGAGTGAGAATATGTTCAGCACGCAGAAGACTTCTCTTCTAGGTGTCAATGCGGAATATAAGTTCAGCGACCAGTTGTCTGTTGGCGCTACAATCATGCATTTGTCTGAGACTCCTATGACAGACAAGGTTTCGACAGGTAATGAGCCGAAATCTAACACTATATGGGGAATGAATGCTGCTTACACAACAAAGAGCAACTGGTTGACAAAGGTTACAGATGCATTGCCGTTGGTGGAAGCAACCGCACCGTCTAATTTCACAATTGCAGGAGAATTCGCACAGCTGATCCCTGGCCATAATAAGTATATTGAAGGTGATGATGGAGAGAGCGTGGCATATGTGGATGACTTTGAAGGAGCCGAGAGCAGCATCAATTTGATGAGCGCGAACTCATGGGTTCATGCAAGTACTCCTATCCGCCAGAGAATGGTGAATGGTATAAACCGTTCGTTTGTCGACAACAATGATCCTTTCTGGTCGAATGATCAGAATAAAGAATACAATGAGTATGTCAAGTATGGATTGAAGAGATCTCGTTTCGCTTGGTATCATATTGATAACATTTTCCAGCAGAAGACATCAAGTACACCAAAAAGTGTTACTATAGCTGACATGTCGAACCATTTCACTCGTTTGGTGCAGGAAACTGAAATCTTCCCAGGTAGGGAGCCTCGATCAGGAGAACCGTCTACAATTTCGACATTCAACCTTGCATATTATCCAAAAGAACGTGGTGTTTACAATTTGGATGTCAATTATGATCCGCAAACCGGAGAGTTGAATGACCCTCAAAATCGTTGGGGTGGTATCATGCGTAAGTTGGAGACAACTAACTTCAGCAAGAATAATATCGAATACTTGGAATTCTGGTTGATGGACCCATTTGCAGAGGAAGGAATCAATGAGAACGCGACAGGTAAGTTGGTGTTCAATATTGGTGAGATCTCAGAAGATGTGCTTCACGATAATGAGATAGAGGCAGAGGAACGTCTTATCCCAGAAAAAAGTATGGAGCGAAACGTCTGGGGTAGAAAACCAATGGGACGTATCACCGGAAGATTCGACTACGACTATATCAATTCTCAGGATTTAGGTTTGAACGGTTTGTCTTCGGAAGAAGAGCGTGAGGCGGAGATTTATAAGAGATTCCTTAACGAAATTACGGGTGTCTCTAATTACGACGCGATCAAAGCCGATCCTGCTGGAGATGACTTCGTACACTTCAGGACAAGAGATGATGTGGGTATTCTTGAACGTTACCATTACTACAATGGTATGGAAGGAAACTCAATTGTAGACAATTCAGGTTCTTATAAGACTGCTGGTTCTATTTCTCCAAATTCGGAGGATATCAATGGAGATAAGACACTTAATACGCGAGAAAAGTATTGTGAGTATGTCGTTGACATCAGCAAAGAGGCGTTTGAAAAAGTAGGAGAAAACTATATCGTAAACAAGACAGAGTCTGTTGTCTCACCGTTTAACGAGGCTTCTAAAAAAATCACATGGTACCGATTCCGTGTGCCAGTTCAAGACAAGAGCTCGTATGAAATACAGGGATCTGAAGATTCGTATAAGTCTATCAGTTTCACGTCTATGCGTTTCATGCGTATGTACATGACTGGTTTCGAAAATACAACTTATCTTCGTTTTGCTGGATTGAACCTTACTCGTACAGAGTGGAGAAATATCAACAGCCGTTCGGATTTGAAGTTGTTTGCGGGAAGTGACAATAACTATACAGAGAATATTGCGACTAACATCGGAGCAATGCAGCTTTCGTCTGTATGTATTGAGAAAGATGGAGATAAGGATCCGATCGGATATATCCTTCCTCCAGGAATTGAGCGATCTAAGGATCCTACGCAGCAACAGGCACGTAATGAAAACGAGCAGTCTATGCGTATGACATTCACTGACTTGAAACCGAAGGAGACAGCGGCTGCCTACAAGCGTACTAATCTTGACACACGTCAGTATAAGCGTATGAGAATGTTTGTGCATTTTGAAAATGAGTCTGATGCACGTAATTTTGAGGATGTTGCCAACGGTGTCCAGTTCTATATCCGTTTTGGTTCCGACTATACTGACAACTACTATGAGTATAAGGTAAACAATGTCCGCTTCTCAAATCCAGAGGAAATAAAAGGCGTTACCGACGATGATTATCGTAGTCAGCTTGTCTGGCCTATGGAGATTGATTTCGAATTTGATGATTTTGTCAATTTGAAACTTGAGCGCAACAAGACTCTAAGAGGAAACGGAGCAGATCCTACTAAACGCTTCACTAAAGCATATGGCAATAATGAGTTGACTGTCAAAGGTAATCCGTCGTTTGGAGATGTACGCACAATCATGATGGGTGTGGTCAACGAAGGTCAGGAACCTAAATCATTCGAGGTCTGGGTTGATGAGTTGCGTATGTCAGGATATAATGAAGACGGTGGTTGGGCAGCGTTAGGAAAGATGGGATTCACATTGAGTGATTTCGCCTCTTTCGATGCAACCGGACGTATTGAGACTACCGGATTCGGTGGAATAGAGTCGAATGTGATGGATAGAAACCTTGAGGACACATACTCATTGGATATGTCCACAACTGTTCAGTTAGGAAAACTATTCCCTGAGAAAGCACACGTGAATATGCCTCTAACTGTGGCTCATAGCAGAGAGAAAGAGATGCCAAAGTACGACCCGACAAATACAGACGTGCTTTTGAAGGATGCACTTTCCAATGCAAATGATGCTTTGAAGGATTCTCTTGAGAAGATCTCTGTGGCATCTTCCGAACAAACAAGTTTTGCACTTACTAATGTAAGAGTTGGTATCACAAGCAAGACACCAATGCCGTATGATCCGGCAAACTTCTCGTTCTCTTTGGCGTTCATGAAACGTAATGAGCGCGATATTGACGTACATTACGACATGACGCGTACTTATCGCGGAAACTTCAACTATAGCTACTCTTTGTCGCCAAGAGTGTTGAGCCCATTCAAGAATGTGAAGTTCTTGAAGAACAAACGTTGGAAGTTGATTTCAGATATCGGTTTCTATCCAATGCCTAACAGTTACGCGTTCTCTTTGGATATGGACAGAAAGTACAACGAGGTGTTGGCTCGAGATCTTGCTTCGACAGAACAGTTGAAGGGTAAGGACATGTTGAGCAGTATGACTTGGGACAAGGAGTTCAATATGAACCGTCGTGCTGACATCAAGTGGAATTTCACTAAAAACTTGAAAGCTTCGTTTGCGACTGCGATGAATTCTGAGATTGAAGAGTCTTGCACATTCAACGATACGATGGATTATCCTCGTATGCGTGAATACAAGTATAATAGAGACCATATCTACGATTTGCGTGAGGATTCGCTGACACAGTGGGCAAAGGATCTTCGTGAGACGACTTGGAGAAGCTTCTTGGCTGCGGGTGAACCTTATAATTATACACAGCAGCTAAATTTGAGCTATGCTATTCCAATCAATAAGATTCCTGTATTGGATTGGATTACTGCGAATGCTTCGTACACTGGCAATTATGATTGGCAGCGTGGTGTGACTTTGACACCTAGAACGTACGTGTCCAACAATGATATCGCGGATTCAAAACGTATGTGGAATGGTGATGTACGTTTCAATATGGAGACGTTGTATAACAAGTCTTCTTACTTGAAGGATGTAAACAAAAAGTTCTCAAAGTCGTCACTCGCTAAAAAGGCTAATGAAAAGATAGCTCAGCGTAATGATACGACAAAGAAGGTTGGTGATGATAAGGTGGATGAACCGAAGCCTTCAAAATCGTACGAGAGAAAGAATCTTCGTTTGAAGAAGGGTAATAAGACTCGTATCAGCCACCGTCTGGGAGCAAGCAAGTTGATAGTTGAAGCTGTTGATGGAGAAGGTAAGCCTTATGATATCAAATATGAGGTTATCGACCAGAATGCAATCAATGTTATTTCCAAGGAAGACGTTTCTAATATCACAATCACAGTCAAGCAGAAATTGCGTAAGCATGAGAAATTTGGAGACGTGATGGATGGCATTGTCCGTGGATTGATGCTTGTGAGAAATGTGAGTGGAAATATACGCGTCACAGAAGGTACGACACTTAACGGATACAATTGCGGTAGTGGATTCTTGGGTCAGGCTGGAGATGGTGAGCCAGGTGCCAAGTTTACTTTAGGATTCTACAATGCTGCTGACGCTATCGAGGATTTCATCAGAAACGACCAGTTGGGATTGGAAAATGTGATCAACCCAATCGTGTTGAGCCACGACCAGACAATGCAGGTGAAGGCTGTGCTTGAACCGTACTCTGGAATCAAGTTCGACTTGAATGCAGCGTCTTCTTGGAATAGAGCAGATGAAATCTTCTATTTCGATGGATATGAGAAGGGTGTTGAAAATCTGTTTACAGGTTCACATAGCCATACTGATATCGCAATACGCAGATCGTCATTCAAGCGTGGAGCTACATTGTCGAGTGAGACGTTTGCTGATTTCATCAATAATATCGAGCCAATGCGTCGACATATAATGGCAACCAACTCTGATAAGATAACTGATGATGTAATCGTGCCTCTAAACTCCGCAGATGTGCTTGTGCCTGCCTTTATATCTGCATATAAAGGAGAGAGCCTGGATAGAAACAAGGATACCAAACTTATTCGCAGAATAGGAAAGATGCTTCCAAACTGGAAGTTCAATTTGGATTTGTTGAGCAAGGCTCCTATATTGAAGGAGGCGTTCAAGTCGTTTAATATCACACACGGATATAAATGCACATACAACGTCAATTCGTTCAGCAAATATCCTGATTGGAATTTAGATAGAAGTGCTGATTCTGATGGTTTTGGCATATTTAGGGAGGATGTCGAATCTGAGCCATATCTTGTCAGAAGCACGAAGATTGACAATGTCAACCTGACAGAGGCATTCAATCCGCTTGTTGGAATCAATTCGACATTGAAGAACAGTGTTCGCCTAAAAGTAGAGTACAACAGAAATCGTACTGCAGGCCTGGATGTTCCTGCTCTTCAGGTAGTGGAGTCATATAGTAAGGGATTCAAAGTGGGTGCTGGATATCGTATTGATGATTTCGGAGCTATTATTGGTTTCGCTAACAGCAAGAAAAAGAAAGTCAGCAATGATTTGAATTTGAATTTCGATGTCGATTTCAAGAATACAGAGGCATTTATTCGTAAGTTTGAGACAATTTACAACACGATAGAAGAGAGAAGTAGCGGTTTGCAGTCTGTCAAGATTGAGTTTACTGCTGAGTATGTCGTGAGCCAGGCACTTAAAGTTTCGTTCTACTATGATAGGAGCGCATCCAAACCGAAGGTGTCGTCGTCGTATCCGATCACTTCGTCTAAATTTGGATTTAAACTCCACTTTATGTTGACTGAAAGTGCTTCAAGAGATTGATGACAATAAACAATAACAAAAAGCGATGGTAAACGCCATCGCTTTTTGTTTGCTATTATGCGAAATTTCAAATTTGACAACTGTTTAATCTCCTCTGTTTTTTTTATTTTGATAGTTAAAAAAAGAAAAATTAGGTGTTGAAAGAAAACTTTTTTCTATATTTGCTAGATATTAAGGATTTAAAGGTTTTTGTCTATGAGTAAAATTTTTACAAAATTACTGTTTGTAGTGGCTTTTTTGCTAGGTGCGATTAGCTCTACGATGGCTGGTAAGTACACAGCCACAATGACATTTGGCGGTATTGCCTCTGGAACGTCAGATAGTGTTTCTGCGGAGATTTCTGAGAATTCAGCCAATGGTTATGATTTGTCTTTTAAAGGCTTTGATGTAAACATCATAATGCTTGGTAATCAACCTTCTGCGTCTGCTACTATAACTAACTTGTCGGGATCAGAAGACGCTTTGGTAATGACACCTGATTCTAAATTAGAGTTGGCGGGAGAGAAACTACCTATAACAAAGTTTTCTTATGAGAACGAAATAGGTTCTTTCGAAGCGTCATATAAAGGAATGTTTACTGTGTCTTGTGAATTCAAGATGGAGAAAGTTGTCGTTAGTGATACAATTGTAAAGAAGACAATTGAGTTGGAGGATGTGCCTTTCTATAATCTTGTTGTTGATATGAATAAGGAAGGTGACACAATACGTACAAACAACGATTCTACATCAGTTGGAATCAAGTTGTATGAGAAACGTGCGGCCTTGACTTTGCCTGATTTTGAGATTAAGGCGGCAGGTTTATCTTTGAAGCAGAATGCTTTGTTTGATGACCTTGTCTATGCTCAGGGTGAAGATGGTACTATTTCTATCTCTGGTAATACACTACTGGATGTAAAGCAATTCGGCGCTGTCCCTGCAGTAGTCAAGTGTGACGTCAAGGATGGTCAGATCGATGGTACTATAGTGATTAGTGCTAATCTGGTGGTTTATAATTATGAAATCACCATTACTTTCGGAAAAAATGCCGAGGGTGTTGTGATAGAGGAAAAACAGTTAGAGTACACAAAGACAGATAAGTTTTTTGTTAATAGTGATGAGACATTTGCTCTTGATTCTTTCATCTATATCAATGAGGATGGTATCTTGATTGAGCATATAAGCTATTCTATTGTTGCTCAGGAAATGACGCTTTTGATTAAGGATTATGATAAAGCGGTGGCAAAAACTATTATGGTTCCTGAGGGTATGTCTGTGCCAGTTACTTATCTTGCAGATAAGGCAGAGGCTTACATTTCAGTTGGTGATAATGTCAATTATCTAAAGGACGTTGATATTAATCTTATGATTTCTGTTGTTGATGGAAAGGCGTTCGGTCAATTGACAATTTTGGAGGGAGGATCAGAAACAAACGAGTTCATTGATATGTTGCCTCCATTCCAAAGCCCTATTGTTGGCCCTATCCTAAATGTGGCTGTTGACACTGCTACAAGTTTGCATGTTGATAATGTAGAAGAGGATCTATTCTTCCCTGGAATTTATGATTTTGCTGATGGCGAAATTAAGACAGTTAAAATTGTTGATCCAGTGGCATTCAGAGAACTTGCTACTGAGAACTTGAAGGCTGGTGAGCATAGAATGTCTGCTACAGTTGTTGCAGTTGATAAGGCAGGTAACTCAGCTGAATTCCAGGTTATGGCTTATGTAAATGCAGCTGAGGTTCGTACTACTTGGGATAATGTCTCTATTGATTCTATGATTGTTACTGCAGACAGTATTACACACACTGCACAAGTTAATATATTGATAGACCCTATTGTGATTTATGCTACAAATGATAGCCTAGGTATCAGTATGCCAATAGAAACTGTTATGCCAACATTTATAATGGACACTTTGGTGATGCAATTCCCAGTATCTCTTACTCTAGCAGTTGGAGAGTATCCATTTAGAGTAGAATGGGGAGATCCATTTGATCGTCGTGTTATTAGTGTTAGTTCATACATCAAGGTTGTTGATGTTGTGTCGGATCAATCAAATAATGCTGTAGTTAATGCGGACAAGACTTTGTCTGTATCATACAAGAATGGCAATTTGTTTGTTGACGGTGCTGAAAATGCGACAGTAAGCATCTATAGCTTGAGTGGTGCTAATGTATACACTGGTAAGGCAGGTGCTGTTAAGCTTCACAATGGTATCTATATCGTTAAGGTAAACGATAAGGCTTTGAAACTTGTCGTAAAGTAAATCCTTTTAGAATTTGATAAAAATAAAAAAGCTCCACTATTTTAGTGGGGCTTTTTTGTCTCTTGTCAGTACTATAGCTTGTATTGCCCAAATATGCACTTTTAAGGGGCCTTGTTGCCAGGATTTGTATGCGGATGATATACAGCCTTGGTGCCGAAACCTCTTGGATAAAGGAAAGCGAGGGCGTATCGGTTAGGATACACCCTCGTTTTATATTGTCAACTATTATGGTTTGCTTTTAATAGTTTATTCGCCACCACCGAATTCCATCAAGTAAGCCTTGATGAAACCATCGATGTCGCCATCCATCACTGCGTTGACATTGGATGTCTGATAGTCTGTGCGGTGATCCTTCACACGACGATCGTCGAAGACGTAGCTTCGGATCTGGCTTCCCCACTCAATTTTCTTCTTTCCTGCTTCAATCTTGGCAGTCTCCTGACGACGCTTCTCCAACTCGATATCATACAACTGTGATCTCAACAGACGTAAGGCATTTTCCTTGTTCTTTGGCTGGTCACGTGTCTCTGTATTCTCGATTACGATCTCATCATCCTGATCTGTCAATACGTTGTGGAACTTATAGTGCAAACGAACACCAGACTCCACCTTGTTGACGTTCTGACCACCGGCTCCAGAAGAACGGAAAGTATCCCATGACAAGCCTGCTGGGTTGATCTCAATCTCGATACTGTCGTCAACCAATGGGACAACGAACACAGATGTGAACGACGTCATACGCTTACCCTGAGCGTTGTATGGCGATACGCGAACCAAACGGTGGACACCATTCTCACTCTTCAAATAACCGTAGGCCATGTCTCCCTCGATCTTCATTGTGGCTGTCTTCAATCCGGCTTCATCACCGTCCTGATAGTTAGAAATCTCACACTTGTAACCCTGTCGGTCAGCCCAACGCTGATACATTCTGAATAGCATCTCTGCCCAGTCTTGTGCCTCAGTGCCACCGGCTCCGGCTACAATCTTTAGCACTGCGCTCATCTTGTCCTCTTCCGCGCGAAGCATATTCTGCATCTCAAGGTCTTCCACCAATTTGATGGCTTTCTCGTAAGCTTGGTCGACGTCTGCCTCTGTCACTAACTCCTCTTTGTAGAAGTCGAACGACAACTGGACCTCTTGAGCTGCATTGTGCACCTCTTCATATTTCTCAACCCAACGCTTTAGGTCTTTCACCTTCTTCATCTGGGCTTCAGCTGCCTTCTGGTCTTCCCAAAAATTAGGGTCGTGCGTACGCATCTCTTCTTCTTCAATCTGCACACGCTTGGCATCTATGTCAAAGATACCTCCTCAACGCGTCCTCGCGTTCCAACACATCTTTTAGTTGGTCTATTGTAATCATAAATCTATATGGATGTAAAATTTTGTGCAAAGTTAATTATTATTTGCGACATGACAAAATGAGGTGGAAATACCTAAAATGTATCTTTCTTGAAAACAAAAAAGCACTCCTTTGGGAATGCTTTTGTATGCTGAGATTATAATATTCTACCAATTCTTTTTGGCGTCTTCAAATTTTTTCTGAGCCTCTTTTTTGCGTTGGTCGGTGAATCCTGTCACCTTATTTCGCTTGCCTTTAGGCCCGATCTCTATTGTTTCGTATGTAGGCTCATCCACATATTGCGACAGCAACTTCTGAATTAAGATTTCATTTCTTTGAGTCAAAGCCTTCTCAAAATATTCATCAATGAGATCGTTGTGCCTTTTTGCTTGCCAATCATAAGCTGGCGCACTCTCAGAAATTGTGCCTATAGATGGTTTTTCCACAGGTCTTGAGTCGATTGCTGATATGAGACGGTTGGCTGCATCCTCACTTTTTTGAGAAATCCAAAATGAGGTTTCTGCTATTTTTATTCTTTCACTGTATTCCTTTGATATAGAAAAGTCGACGTTTTTTAGTACATCACAGTGCTTTTTGGCATTCTCAAAGTCGTAGTTTTTTAAGGCATCGTCTAAAGCAAATTTCAAAAATGTGGCTTCTGCCTCCATTATTTTCTTTTTGGATTCTTTAGACTCTGGATAGTTGACTATCTCTAAAAGATCACAGTATTTGTTTGCGTAAAAAAAGTCGTTATTCTCTAGCTCGGCTTCCAAAGCAGACTTTAAAAGAGCTGTGTTCTGTTCATTAACCGTCTGTTCGTTTTCGAAAAAGCCTAAATCTTTGCGGATTTCTTTTTCTATAGAATTATATCTTTCTTCTTGATTTTGTGGTTCTTCCTTTGATAAACAAGATGTTAATGCCAAAGATGCGGCAATAGCAATTATAGAATATTTTAGTGCGTCCATGTTAATAAAATTAAGCGTTTTATAAATCCTTTTTTATGGGCACGGCAAATAAACACCATGCGTTCGATATACAAAACTACAAAAGAAATGATAAATAACAAAATTTTGCTGATTTTGATGGAATGTATGGGGGTATAAATAGCCACGAATTACTCATTGTGAATTAAAAAGTTTATCTTTGCACCACGTTTTGTTCCGACTTGGGAATTTATTCTTCATTTCGGATTAAAAGGGAATCGGGTGAAAGTCCCGGACAGTCCCGCTGCTGTAACCTTTAGTAGAGGATTGCTCAAAGCTCCCTGCCCCCTGAAGGGGAAAGGAGATAAATGCCACTGTCTGAGTTGATTGGATGGGAAGGCGAACAATTGAAGGAAGTCAGAAGACCTGCAAGACAACATACACCTGGCACCTCCGAGGAGAGGAATGTAGGATCACGTAGAGACGCATAGACGTGCGTGTCTTTTTGTGTTGTGTTAACGTTTTTTCGTCTTCATCTTCCGTGTCTTGGTGTATTGATATAGTTTTTATTCACCAAACAGGATGTGCTTTAATTTCAAAACAATTTTTTCGATTCTTTTGTGGTTGGCTCCCGTAGTTGTATACGGAGGTCAGTCTGACAGCATATCTTTTGATTCAAACTTAAATGAGGTTGTTGTGGATGGTGCGAATAAGTTGATCCCAACCAATACTACGTCACAAACCATCAACCTTAAAGATTCAGAACGTCTTGCTATACACGATTTCTCTGATGCCGTGCGACGTATGGCGGGCACAGAGGTTAAAGATTATGGTGGAGTGGGTGGCTTGAAGACAGTTTCGGTTAGAGGGCTTGGCTCCAAGCATACTGCTGTTTGTTACGACGGGATCCCGGTGACGGATTGCCAGAATGGTCAGGTGGATTTGGGTAGATTTTCACTCGACCAACTTGATAATATCTCATTGTATATAGGAGAGCCTGACAATATCGATTGCTTTGCTTCTTATTTCGCGTCGGCTTCTATGCTGAACCTTCTCACTTATCCTCCTTTCTATACAGATAAGAATTACCATGCTGTCGCGAAAATTACTTGTGGTTCATTCGGACTTGTTAATCCATTCCTATCTTTCGATCATAAAGTAGGAAAAGAGAATAGCATCAGCGCGTCTGCTGATTTCATGCGTGCTGACGGTAATTATCCCTATACTCTCACGAATGGAAATCTGAAGACGGAGGAGATACGTGAGCATAGTGCTGCTGCCAGTGGTCACGGGGAGTTGTCTGGCAATTTCAAGTTTGGCAAAACTCAGTTGAATGCCAAAACCTATTATTATCTGTCCGACAGGGAGTTGCCAGGCGGAGTGATCTTCTATAACACATTGAGCAACGAGACGTTGAAGGATAAGAATGCGTTTGCTCAGGTGTCGTCTCGTACCGACTGGAAAAAGACTATGTTGAAACTCTGTGGAAAGTTCAACTGGAATGCCAGCTACTACCATGATGAGGCTATGAAGTATCCCAACGGTGTGCTCGACAACCGTTATTTCCAACGAGAGTGGTATGGCGGCGCGGTGGTAAGGCATATGTTCACGGAAAAGTTTTCTATGGCTAACGCTACCGACTACAGATTCAACAGTTTCAACTCCAATATCTATGATTGTGTCTTCCCTCAGCGTCACACTGTGTTGGATGCGTTGAGTGGAAAATTTGAGAATAAAAGAGTGACAGCAACTGCCACTTTGCTTGGATCGTTCTTCTTTAATCAAGTGGAGATTGGCGACGCTCCTAAAAATCATCAACATCTGTCGCCGTCTGTCGCAGTTTCGTATAAACCGTTTGATAAATCGTTCTATATAAGAGCCTCTTACAAGGATATCTTCCGTATGCCTACTTTCAATGAGTTGTATTTCAATTCATTCGGAGCGAGAACACTAGAGCCAGAGAAGACCCGTCAGTTCAACGTCGGAGCTACATATCAATTGCTTAAAAATTCATATCAGGAAACATCCGATGGGGAAGGTCTCAAACATTCCCGCATCAAATCATTCTCAATCTCAGCCGACTACTATTTCAACCAAGTTGACGACAAGATTGTCTATATTCCGAAGATGTTTGTGTGGAGCATCGTCAACATGGGATATGTGGAGATCAAAGGATTGGATTTAGTGACAAATATGGATTTTGCGACGTCGGAACGGACATCTCTTTTCTTTACCGCAAAATACGCTTATCAAAATGCTGTCGACTTGACTAATCCTAAGTCTGATATCTACGGTCATCAGATTCCGTACACTCCGAAACATTCTGGTAATGGAAGCGTCGCTTTTGAGAATCCGATTGTGAATATTTCCTATAATATCAATGCTGTGGGTCGACGTTACTCTTTGCCGCAGAATATCAAGGCAAATGGTATGGATGCCTATGTGGAGCATAGTGCGTCTCTATATAAAAAACTTGATTTCAAGCGTTTTGACATGAACCTAAGAGGAGATGTGATAAATTTCACAGACAAGCAATATGAAGTGGTGAAGTTTTATCCGATGCCTCGACGGTCGTATAAAGCATCGGTTGAATTTAAATTTTAGCGGATAAACAATGGACTTTGTAGGGACAGGTTTCAAACCTGTCCGCTAATAAACATAGAGAATATTATTTATTAATTTTATACAAATGGATTTTAAAAGATCATTTAGAGCAATGGCTCTTGTTATGATGGGAGCTGTATCATTCACAGCTTGTGATGATGAAGACGAGTTGAGTCAGGTGTCTAACAAGGATGTCGTTTACGTGCTAAACGAAGGAAAGATGGGTAGCAACAACACATCTGTATCTGCACTTGATCTTAAATCAGGTGAGAATTATTACTACCAGTTTATGGCTGCTAACGGACGTGGCCTTGGCGATACAGGTCAGGATATGCTTCGTTATGGAGGCAAGATCTACATCGCTGTCTATGGTTCTAACACTATCGAGATCGTCGACGGTACTTCTTTGAAGAGCATCAAGACAATCCAGACAGAGGCAGGCAAGCCAGGTTCGCCTCGTTCACTTGCGGCTGACAAAGGTAAGGTTTACGTCTCTCTTTACGACGGTTATGTAGCAAAACTTGATACTGCTAGTCTCGCTATCGAGGATTCAATCGCGGTTGGTCCAAACCCAGAGGAGATCACAATCGCCAACGGTAATCTTTACGTTACTGTGTCTGACGGTATGAACTATGCTGCTGGCTATGAAAACGGAAAATACGTTTCAAAGATCGCTCTTGATTCGTTCAAGGTGGCATCTAAGATTGACGTGTTGGTAAACCCAACTAAGATCACATCTGATAAGGATGGTAACGTATTCGTTATTTCAATGGGTAACTATGGTGATATTCCAGCTACAATCCAGAAGATCACTAAGGATGATAGCGTGTCTGTTGTAGGAAACGCTACTATTATGGCTTGCAACGAGAATACACTTTACACAATCAATGCTCCTTGGGGTGCTTCTTCAATCGATTTTGTTAGCTTCAACACAAAAACAGGAGTCAAGGAGAACTCTTCGTTTATCAGTGGATCAGAGGATGAACTTCCTTCTAACCCAACATCTATCAGCGTCAATCCAAAGAATGGCAACATTATGATTGGCTCTTATTTGACTGCTGGTGATTACTCAAGCAACGGTTATGTGTTTGAGTATGCCGACGGTGCATTCAAGGCTAAGTATAACGTTGGTGTTGGACCAAGAAAGATCGTGTATTGATTTTCTAAAAACGGGCAGGTTTGAAACCTGCCCCTACGAATTGAACAAATGGTCGTAGGGGAGGGTTTCAAACCCTCCCGTATAATTAAACCATAATGAAATACTTCACAAGCATATTTTTCTCTTTGATTATTCTGTTGACCAGTTGCCAGCAGAACAAAACTATTGAATCTCAGGATGGTAAGGAAATCCCGTTCGCCTACGCCCAATTAGTGAAGGTGTGGGAGTACGACGGATTCAGAAAACTTGAAATCATAAATCCGTGGGATTCTGCCTCTCTGCTTCAAACCTACTTGCTTGTGGATAAAACAAAAGAGTTGCCATCAAACTTGCCTGATGGAGTCGTGATCCGAACTCCGTTGGAAAAATCCGCCGTCTTCACAACAGTACATTGTTCCGCTATCGAAGAACTTGGAGCTGTCAATTCTATTGCTGGCGTTACAGATTTGGAGTATGTCTCCAATCCTACCGTCGCAGAACTTACTAAAAATGGAAAAATAGCAGATCTTGGTTCGGGAATGTCTCCCGACGTCGAAAAGATCATCACCGTCTCACCGGACGCAATTCTCCTATCTCCTTTCAAGAACAGTGGAGGACATGGGGAGTTGGATAAACTTGGCATTCCGATTTTTGAGTGTGCCGACTATATGGAGCATGAACCACTTGGACGTGCGGAATGGATCCGCGTCTACGGAATGCTCTACGGAAAAGAATCAATCGCAGATTCTATTTTTAATAATGTGGCTTTGATCTATAAGAGGATTGAATTAGAAACTGGGTATTCATCCGTTGATGACACGCACGTCCGTGCGTCTCTACGTGAAAAACCATCCGTTTTATACGGCATTGATTTTAACGGGGCGTGGTATGTGCCTGGTGGAAAAAGTTACATGGCAAAGATGTTCGCGTCGGCTGGTGCAAATTATATATTTAAGGAGACGACGCATGTAGGTTCGGAGGCGTTCACATTTGAAACCGTCTTCGACAAAGGTTATGATGCTGACGTTTGGCTCTTCCTCTACAATGAATCTGCCGACAAAACATATAAGGATTTGACCCGATTTGAAAAGTTCAAGTCCGTGAAGAATCGAAACGTGTTTGCCTGCAACACAGCCAAATCGCATTACTACGATGAAATCCCATTCCATCCAGATAGACTATTGAAGGATTTGTCTGTAATCTTTAATCCGAATTGCGAGGGGAAATTGATCTATTATCGTTATTTGAAGGAATGAGAAAACGTAAAATTTCCGAAAAATAAATCGTAAAATTCTTTTATTAAATCCATTCTCGATAATTTTACGGAAAATTTCCGAGCATTTTACGTTAAACAAAAAATGACCAAATATCTAAAATATACTCTCTTTATGTCGACGCTGCTCGTTGCCTTATTCCTCGGCAATATTTTCTGTGGCTCCGTCGACATCCCAAGCAAAGAGGTGCTGAATATTCTTTGTGGTGGGGAGGCAACCAAAGAGAGTTGGAAATTCATCATACTTGATTCTCGTCTGCCTCAAGCGATCACGGCTCTGCTGAGCGGGCCGGCTCTTGCTGTGTGTGGACTATTGCTCCAAACCTATTTCAATAATCCGTTGGCTGGGCCATCTATCTTGGGAGTCAACTCCGGAGCCAGTCTCGGAGTGGCTGTGGTGATGCTGATTATGGGAGGCTCGGTAGGGATTGGTGCTCTTAATTTCACAGGTTTCTTGGCAGTGCTTGTCGGAGCCATCATCGGATCTCTGCTTGTGATGACAATACTGTTGCTTTTCTCTTCCTTCGTGAAAGGCAATCTGACGTTGCTCATCATCGGAATCATGGTCGGCTATCTCACGTCGTCGGCTATCTCATTGCTCAATTTCTTCGCCACAACTGAGGGCGTGCATTCCTACGTCATCTGGGGAATGGGGACATTCGGAGGTGTGTCGTCGGCACAGTTGCCATACTTCTCAATCACGGTTTTGATTGGACTAGTAGCGTCGGTTTTGATGATCAAACCACTCAATGCTCTGCTTTTGGGCGAACGCTATGCTGAAAATCTCGGAGTCAATATCCGAAAGATTAGAAATCTTATTTTGTTGACGGTGGGGCTGCTGACCGCTTGTGTCACCGCTTTCTGTGGGCCGATAGCCTTTATTGGTTTGGCAGTTCCCCATATCTCACGTCTGCTAATCGGATCCTCCAACCACACTACTCTTCTTCCATTCACGTTGCTGACTGGAGCTGTGATGGCTTTGCTTTGCAATCTCGCATGCATTCTTCCAAGCGACGGAGGCCTTCTTCCGTTGAATGCGATTACACCATTGCTGGGAGCACCGGTGATTATATATGTTCTTGTAAACCAACGTAAAATCCAATATTTCAATTGATGGAAACAGTGTTGTCAGCCAACGACCTTTGTGTCGGATATGTTTGTAGATGTGGAGTCAATCCCATTCATCATCATTTGAATTTCTCGTTGCGACGCGGGGAATTGGTGAGCCTTTGTGGCGCCAATGGTGCAGGCAAGTCGACGTTGCTGCGAACAATATCAAAATTGCAGCCACAACTTGCTGGCGAGATCACGTTGATGGGAAAACCGTTGGAATCGTACTCCGAGAAAGAATTATCACGCACAATCGGAGTCGTGTTGACAGACCGAGCCCAGACGGGAGGATTGACGGTAGAGGAGGTTGTTTCGTTGGGCAGGCAACCGTACACAGGATTCTTTGGTCGGCTTTCAACTGAAGATAAGGAATTGGTGAAAAATGCGATAGAATCAGTTGGAATGGCTGAGTATACAAAAAAGTATATGGCAGAATTGTCGGATGGAGAACGACAGAAAGTGATGATAGCCAAAACGGTGGTGCAGGAGTGCCCCGTCGTCTTCCTTGATGAACCAAGCGCTTTCCTCGACGTCGCAAGCCGAATCGAAATCACACAACTTCTCCACGATATCGCCCACACGCAGAATAGGGCAGTGTTGCTATCCACTCACGACCTTGAGCAAGCACTTAGACTCTCTGATAAGTTATGGCTGTTGACGACGCATGGACTCCAAACCGGAACGCCAGAAGAATTAATAGCCAACCATCAGATCGATACGTTGTTTGAAGGCAGAAACGTCTACTTTGATGAGAAGAGTGGAACGTTTAGAAGCAAATCTAAAGAATAACCACAGAGACACAGAGGACATAGCGAAAAGCCTGATGGTTTTTGGGGAGAAACGGAGAATGTCAATCAAACTGTGAGGTCTAATTCGCTCATGTTTTTGTAAGAATAGTGTGATAATTCGCTCATCTTTTTGTAAGAATGGTGCAGTAATTCGCTCATCTTTTTGTAGGAATAGTGTGATAATTCGCTCATCTTTTTGTGAGAATAGTGTGATAATTCGCTCATCTTTTTGTAATTTTGTGCGTGCTAAAAACTGATATTTATGTATTTAAGGAGAAAAATCGACGATTATTTAAAAAGTTGGGCGAATGAGTCGGATAAAATGCCTCTTATAATCAAAGGTGCAAGACAGATTGGAAAGACTGAATCAATACTGAATTTTGCAAATAAAAACTATAAATATGTGGTGTATATTAACTTTGTTACGGATGAAAAGTATAAGAAAATAATTGCAGATGGATATTCGGCAGAAGATATAGTAAAGAACATTTCAAAACTAAATGCTAAATTCAGATTTGTCAAAAATGAGACGCTAATCATTTTTGATGAGATGCAAGAATTTCCAGAAATAGCCACATCGTTGAAATTCTTTAAGATAGACGGACAGTACGATGTGATTTGTAGTGGATCTATGCTTGGAATCAATTATAATAGAATAGAAAGCAATAGCGTAGGGTATAAAGAAGACTATGTTATGCATTCTCTTGACTTTGAAGAGTTCTTGTGGGCAAATGGATATACAGATGAGCAAGTTTCTGATTTGTTGAGACACATGGAATCGCTTACCCCTTTTAATGATTTGGAGATGAGCGTGTATCATAAGTTGTTTTTGGATTTCTGTATTTTGGGAGGAATGCCAAGAATAGTGGCGTCTTATGTCCAAGAAAAAACCTTTGAAAGATGTCTGAAAATGCAACGTCAGCTTATCCATGATTATGAAGAAGACGTAAGAAAATATGCGGAAGGATTGGATCAGACTAGAATCTTAAATGTCTATTCGCATATCCCTGTTCAGCTGGCAAAAGAGAATAAGAAATTTCAGATTTCAAAGGTGGCGAGTGGTGCAAGGTTTAAGGATTATCGTGGATGTATTGAGTGGTTGGCTGATTCCGGAATCGTAAACGTTTGTTATTGCCTTTCATTTCCAGAACTTCCGTTGAAGGGCAATTATGAAGACGATAAGTATAAATTATATTTTGGAGATACTGGATTGTTGATAGCAAGCCTTGACGACGAGTCGCAAGAAGATCTGCGTGTAAATGACAATTTGGGTGTATATAAAGGAGCTTTGTACGAAAACATTATTGCAGAATCATTGGTCAAGCAAGGGTATTCTCTATACTATTATAAACGTGAAGACTCTACTCTTGAAGAAGATTTCTTTGTTAGAACTAAGAAATCATTGGTGCCAGTGGAAGTCAAGGCTGTGAGTGGACGATCTAAGTCTTTACGAACCCTGATAGATAGCAACCGTTATCCTGATATCAGATACGGAATTAAATTGAGTAAGAATAATATAGGTTTTGAGAATAATATCTTCACATTCCCATATTTCTGCTCATTCTTGATGAAGAGGTATTTGAAGACGGTGGAATGGTGATGAACTTAGATTTTTTATGTTCGACATGATAGCCCCAAAAAAGGAGATGCGTAAGCATCTCCTTAATTATTAATCATTAACTATTAATTATTAACTGATTAGTATGAGTACATGTACTCGATTTCTTTGCTGTAGTGCTCGTTGATTGTCTTACGCTTTAGTTTCAATGTAAGAGTCAACTCGCCGTTGTCCGACGTGAATGGTTTAGCCAATAGCTTGAATCGCTTCACCTGCTCGTATTTAGCCAAACCTTGCTGTAGATTGTTGATTCTGCCTTCAATCAACGATGTGATCTTTGGATGATTCAACAACTCCTCCATATCCTTGTATTCGATCTTCATCTGCTCTGCGTACTCCTTCACTGTGGCGTAGTCTGGAACGATTAGAGCTGTGACGAACTTACGAAGGTCTCCAATCACTGCCACCTGGTCGATATACTTGTCTGTCACCAACAGATTCTCAATCTGCTGTGGTGCGATATATTTTCCGTTGGAAGTCTTAAACAAATCTTTGATACGCTCTGTGATGTAAAGCATACCGTTCTCAAACTTGCCGGCGTCGCCAGTATGGAACCATCCGTCTGTGAATGTTTGTGCGTTGATCTCTGGCTTGTTGTAGTAGCCTGGAGTGATAAGATTACCCTTTAGAAGAATCTCGTCGTTCTCTCCAATCTTCACCTCACACTCTGGCATGATCTCACCAACCGACTTAAGATCGTGGTATGTGTTTGATGGATGGAAACAAGATACTGTAGCTGTACTCTCTGTTAGACCATAGCCCACTACGATATCAAATCCAAGACTCATAAGAAACTCGCAGACGGTCTCAGAAAGCTGTGATCCTGCGCATGGGAAATACATCGACTTGTCGAATCCTATCTTCTTCTTGACCATGTTGAACAAAGTCTTCTTGAAGAATTTATATTGCAACTCTGTGAAGAATGGCACTGGTTTGCTGTTTCTTACATAGTCGAGATTTCTCTTCTTTCCAACTTCTATTGCGTGGTGCATCAAAGATCTTAACGGACTTGGCATCTTGTCGATTGTCTCGTGGACTCCAGCGTAAACCTTCTCCCAGAAACGAGGAACCGCGCACATCATGTTAGGATGAGTCTCCTTGATTGTCTGTGTGATGATCTTAGGATTCTTGTTGACGAAGATCATGGCACCTCTGTACATACAGAAATAATCCCAAGCACGCTCGAAAATGTGGCTTGCAGGAAGGAACATCATAGACGTTCTTGTCTCATCACAGCATGGCATCACCATCTCGTGGATTCTCATCTGGTGAGTGTAGTTGTATTGCATTATCATCACTCCCTTTGGCTCACCTGTTGTGCCGGAAGTGTAGATAAGAGTGGCAAGGTCATCCTGACTTAAATTATCCTGACGTCTTGCTAGTTCAGCGTCTTGCTCGTTACCGTCTCCATACTTCATGAAGTCATCAAAACTCATGGATGTGTCGATGCCGTTCAGATTGATCTTTGGATCGACGGTGATTACTCTCTTCAACACATCTGTTTGGTGAAGCACTTTTACGGTCTCGTCGTATTGGTATTGCTCACCTACGAATATTATCGAACAGTTGGCATCGTTGACAATGTATTTTACCTGTTCGGAAGAAGATGTTGCGTACAAAGGCACAGCAACAGCTTTTATTGCTTGAAGGGCTAAGTCTACTATGATTGTTTCGTGGCTGTTCTGTGAGTAGATAGCCACTTTGTCTTGTTCTTTTAATCCGATAGAAAGAAATGCTTTTGCAGCTCTTTTTACGCTTGCTGCAATTTGATTCCACGATAGTGGTTTCCAAACGCCTTCGTCGTCGTCGCGGTATTTGAATGCTACTTTGTCTCCGAATCTTTTTGCGTTATTAAAAGCAAGTCTTCCTGTATGATATGAATTCATGCTTTCTATTTTTTTTAATCCGACGCAAAAATATCTTAAAAAATGTTAATAGGCAAATTATGAATAATTAAAGTAGAAACGATAGCGTAATTTTCGCTGTTATTCTGCACTAAACGTACTTTTCTTGGGGTTTTCGTAATGCTTTTTCACGAAATTGATAGCGGATTTTGCTGCCTTTTGCTGTGACTCTTTCTTTGAATATCCGTTACCATTGGCTACAACATTGCCGTTCACTTTGACAACACATTTGAATATATGGTTGTTGTCTGCGTCTACGACATCGTCTATAATATCGAAGTCAACTTGAATTTTCCTCTTTTGCGACCACTCAAGCAGCTGACTTTTGAAATTCTCAGTCTCCTTCTCAAGTTTTTTGACACTAATGTATTTTGCGAAAATAACGTCGTAGACGAATTTTTTACACTGCTCGTAGCCTTTGTCAAGGTATATTGCTCCGATCAATGCCTCGAATGCGTTGCCATACACATTAAGGTTGTGTGAAGTGGTATGGATCGGCAGTTTTACCAATTTGTCCAAACCGATCTCTTTAGCAACGAGGTTAAGCGTCTCTCTCTTTACTATTTTTGAGCGCAGATTGGTAAGATAACCTTCGTCGCGCATCTTATAGTTGTTGTAAAGGAAGTCGGCCACCACAGAACTTAACACAGCATCTCCTAAGAACTCCAGTCTTTCGTTGTTGCCTTTCCCGTGAGACGCTAGTTTATGACGCAGTGCCAGCTGGTAATGGCTTATATTGGTTGGCTTGAATCCCAGCATTGCCACCAATTCGGCAGACTCCGGACTCTGCTCCTTTTCTTCTTGTTCTAGATTTTGCTTTTGATTTGTTTCAAACTTAGGTTCTGGTTGAAAATCTTCAATTTCAATTGCAGGAAGGAATTTGCTTATGAACCTTTGCAACATATTATTCTGCATATCTTTTAAACACTAAACAAGCATTCTGTCCACCGAATCCGAACGAGTTAGACATCACCACATCGATTTTCCTTTTTTGTGGAGTGTTGAATGTGAAATTCATTCTGTAGTCGATGTTAAGGTCGATATCATCTTCACGATGATGAATAGTCGGCGGAACAATATTATTTTCCATAGATTTGATGGAGATTACCGATTCCAAAGCACCTGCAGCTCCAAGCAAATGGCCCGTCATTGATTTTGTAGAGCTAATATTCAGATTAAAAGCATGCTCGCCAAACACTTTTCTGATGGCTTTTATTTCTGAAAGGTCACCGATAGGTGTTGATGTGCCGTGTGCATTGATATAATCCACGTCGGTTGGCTTAAGTCCTGCGTCGTTCAAAGCGTTTAGCATAACCATATATGCTCCGTCTCCGTCAGGGTGCGTGGCTGTAATGTGGTATGCGTCTGAAGAAGCGGCGTAACCTACTAGCTCTGCGTAGATTTTAGCACCACGTTTGACTGCGTGTTCTAATTCCTCAAGCAACAGACAACCTGCTCCTTCTCCCATGACAAAACCATCGCGTGAGCCACTGAATGGTCTGGACGCTGTTTCTGGTTCGTTGTTGTTGGTTGATAGTGCACGCATTACGCTAAATCCTCCGATTGATCCAGGTGTGATGGCGGCTTCTGTACCTCCTACCACCATTGCGTTGGCTCTGCCGATACGAATCATATCATAGGCTGTTCCGATTGCGTTCGCACTGGATGCACATGCCGACACTACTCCGAAATTTGGACCTTTCAAACCAAATTCTATTGACACATGGCCTGAAGCTATGTTTCCAAGAACCTTAGGGATGAAATACGGGTTGAATTTTGGAATGCGGTCTTCGCTTGCATAATAATAGCCAACTTCATCTTCGAAAGCCGCAAGACCTCCGATACCTGATGCGATTATCACACCAATGTTGCTTTTGTCGACTGAATCAAAATCTATTCCTGAATCAGCCAAACATTCACGTGCGGCTACCCTTGCAAATTGCACTGATGGGTCGAGCTTGCGAATCTCCTTCTTCTCAAAATGGTCCGCAGGATTGAAATTCTTTACCTCACAGGCGAAATGAACTTTATGCTTAGAGTGGTCAAAATGAGAAATGGGCCCAGCACCACTCACCCCAGCAAGCAAATTCTGCCACATTTCTGCGACGGTGTTGCCTATTGGCGTGATTGATCCTAGACCCGTTACGACAACTCTCTTAAAACTCATTTGTTCTTAGAGATGTTTTTTTCTTACTTTGCGTTAGCTGTCAAGAATTCGATAGCCTCACCTACAGTAGTGATTGCCTCTGCCTTATCCTCAGGGATCTCAGTACCGAATGCCTTCTCAAACTCCATGATCAACTCTACAGTGTCAAGAGAATCAGCACCTAGGTCGTTAGTGAAGCTAGCCTCAAGAGTTACCTCAGACTCCTCAACTCCCAACTTCTCAACGATGATAGCCTTTACTTTTTCTTCAACTTCAGCTGTTGACATAACCTTAAAAATTTAGTTAATATTAAAATTATTCTTTTTTTTCTGATGCAAAGGAATAAAAAAATAGTGACTTTTAGATGTTTTCCACCATGTTTTTTTGAATTTAGACGTAAAAAAGTGTTATTTTTGCATTGAACATATTTAATATAGATGAAAAATATAGCAATTTTGGCTTCGGGCTCTGGCTCGAATGCAGAAAATATAGTAAACTATTTCAAGGGTAAAGAGGGTATTTCTTTTAAGATATATTCAAATAAGAAAGATGCTTTTGTTTTGGAAAGAGCAAAACGTTTGGGTGTGCCTTTTGATACTTTCCTAAAAAGCGAACTGGAAAATGGCTCTTTTTTGAGTAAGTTGGTTGCTGAGAAAACGGATTTTGTTGTGTTGGCTGGTTTCCTACTAAAGATTCCTGATGATATGCTGGCTGTTTTCCCTGATAAGATTGTCAACATACATCCTTCTTTGCTTCCTAAATACGGTGGTAGAGGCATGTATGGAATGAAGGTCCACGAGGCTGTTGTCGCTGCTGGTGAGAAGGAGTCGGGCATCACAATACATACTATTGATGATCATTACGATGAGGGTAGTGTGGTGTTCCAGGCTACTGTCCCTGTGCTTCCTACTGATTCTCCGGATGAGGTGGCTCACAAGGTTCATGAGCTTGAGTATAAGTATTTCCCTTCAGTCATTGAGGATATGATCTCAAAGTTGTAATCTGCGATTTCGATTGATTCTTAATAAAATAAGGGATTTATATACGTGTTGGAGAAGGGGTAAGGATGTTCCGTCCTTTGCAATCCCTATTTTTGACAACTGCTATATAATCTCCTAAAATATAAAGAAGACGCGGAATTCTTTTCCTGCGTCTTCTTTTGTCTTTCATCAACCGCAAACCGATTTAGTGAGTCTTTACCTCTGCGTCTGAACCTGCATTTGGCTCCTGAATCTTACCTTTCATTTTTTCTTTCTCAAGGTAAGCTGCTCCACGTTTTTTGTCGATCTCTTTGGCGTTTTTCATTTTGCCGTTTTCGAAAATCAAGGTCTCTGCAACTTCTCCTTTGTCGTTGTAGGTTTTCCATTCACCCTCTTTCTTATCGTTTTTGTAAGAACCGGTCTCTACGATTTTATCTGTGCCGTCATATGCCTCATATTTGCCGTGCATCTTGCCTTTGACGTATTCCACAGTATAGTATAGCTTGCCGTCGCCAAGATAGTTCTTGCGTGTGCCGTGGATCACTCCGTCTACATACGGAATTTCTTCGATCAACACTTGTTCTTTGGAATATGATTTT
Organism: Paludibacteraceae bacterium; assembly: GCA_024401565.1. Taxonomy (GTDB): domain Bacteria; phylum Bacteroidota; class Bacteroidia; order Bacteroidales; family Paludibacteraceae; genus UBA1723. Next base: position 19,257 of record JAKSKU010000008.1, on the reverse strand, counting down.
TGCAGACCGTGTTTCTTTCCGTTCTTGTAGTTCTCCTCCAATGTTAGTTTTCCTTTGCTGAAATACTCCCATTTGCCGTCTTTCTCTTTGCCTATATATGCTCCTTGGTGAGAGACGGTAACTCCATCAGATTCGTAGAAAACGGCTTTGCTATGTGTCGCGTCTGAATAAGTCTGCACACACTGTGGCCTTCCGTTCTCGTAGAAGTGCTGGAATTCTCCTACAGGCACGTCATCTTTAAAGTTGCCGATATACTTGGGATTGCCATTTGGGTAGAATTTACCCCATTCTCCCTGCTTCTTGCCTTTTTTGTCGGTCTTGTTTTGTGGTTCAGCCATCGCAACGGTTGCCACACACGACAATGCTATCAAAAAATATTTTGCTCTCATATCACTCTTTCGAATTAAGTTCATTAAACACTTTTTCGATATGCTCATTAGTAGTCTTCACATAGTTTCTGCAAAAAGATATCAGTTCCGACGCTCTTTTGACTTTAGTCTGAAGCTCGTCGATGCTGATTTCGTCGTTTTCTGCGGCTGCTACGATAGATGTCAATTCTTCGTAGGCTTCAGTATATGTTAGTTTTTCTTTCATAGTCAATTTCTTAAAAACGTAAAATTATCATAAAATATAGCAAGGAGCTAGTAATATAAGTTGGCTATATAATATCCTATAAATTTTACGAACTATTTTACGGAAATTTTACGTTCTTGTTTATTCCCGTAAATTTCATCGACGGTGCTCTCTATTCTGCCGTCAGCGCATATAGTCTCGATCTTGTCACCTTTTTTCAGTGTTGAGGCTGAAATCGGTTTGCCGTCCTTCAAAGTTAATGAATATCCTCTTTTGAAGGCTTCTTCTGGCGAAATACTTTTGATTTTCTGCTCAATCAGGTCGAATTCTGATGTTTTTTTGCTTATCGTGAACCTGACGGTTCTTGAAATCGACTCTTGTTTCGACGCGAGGTTTCTTAATGCGTCCGCTGTCAATCTTTTTGCGGATATTTGCAGACGGTAGGTGTTGGAATCAACTTTTTGAATCTCCATATCGGTGGCCGTCTTTGCCTTCGCCGACAGGTATTCTGTCATTTGTGTCAGTGATTTTCTCTCTCTGTCGAGCGAGTATGCGGCATAAGAGAATAGTCTCTGCGAACAATCTTCCACGTTTTTCCAGGCTGTGTCGATAGCGTGGACAAGAAAGTCGGCCACTGCTGTCGGTGTCTTCAGCTCCATGTTTGCCACTATGTCAACCACGCTGGTGTCTTTTGTGTGGCCAATGCCTGTCAGTACGGGCAGCGGAAACAATGCGACTTCTCTTGCCACAGCATAGTCGTCGAACGCTTTCAAATCCATTTCGCTTCCTCCTCCACGGATGATGACCACGGCGTCGAAATTAGCGACGTCTTTTTTGATATGCAGTAGTGCATCGATGACGCTTTGTGGCGATTTCTCTCCTTGCATGACGGCAGGGTAGAGCGCGGTGTAGAATTTATATCCAAGTGGATTATGGGTGAGCTGGTTGATGAAGTCTTGATAGCCTGCCGCTGAGGCTGAACTTATCACTGCTATTTTTTGTGGGATTAGTGGAAGACGTCGGTTCTTGTTGTTCTCGATGATGCCTTCCTGAGCAAGACGGTTGATTGTCTCTTTTCTGCGTAATGCGATTTCTCCAAGCGTATAGCGGGGCTCAATGCCTACGATGTTGAGGCTGAATCCGAATTCTGCGTGGAAATTGGGTGATGCCAACACCTGGACCCTCATTCCTGGGGCAAGCTGCAGCCCTGTCTGTTGGTAGAATTGAGCGGCAAGGATGTCGAATGTGCTTTTCCAGATCGTGGCCCTGCATTTGGCGATTATTCTTCCCGACGGATCGTTCTCCGCTAATGTCAGGTAGCAGTGTCCGCGGTAGCTCAACTCTGTTATTTCCGCATACAGCCAGTATGGCCCAGCCAAATTTCTTTGGATGGTGCGGTTGACGGCGTTAAGTACGTCAGACAGTGAATAAACTTCTACATCCATCACTCTGGGACTTGTTGGATCATCTTTATTAGGTCGGGCAACGCTTTCTCGAAACGTACTCCATACCAATGTTCTTTATCTCCTTCTGTTGTCTTGATGGATGCCACTGTGAAGTCGACGGCAATCTGTGCCGATTCTTCTAGACTTTTGCCAAGGAAGTAGGCTCCGCTGAATGTACTGGAGAATATGTCGCCTGTGCTATGGTAGGTGCCCGGAATTCGTGGTCGTGAAATGATAGTTATCTTGTCTGTGTCTGCATTGTAGACTGCCACACCTTGTTCGCCTTCTATCATCTCTACTCCCGTCATCACGATGTTTTTGGCTCCGATTTTGCGTAACCCGCTGATTACGTGCTCCACATATTCCATTGTGTGGCCTGTGGTGTGGTATTCCTCACCAAGCATGAACGAGCACTCTGTTATGTTGGGAAGAATGACGTCTGCTTTGGCACAGAACGCTTTCATCTTTTCCACGAAATCCAAATCGAATCCGGCATATAGCTTGCCGTGGTCGCCCATCACAGGGTCGACGATGAGTTTCGCGTCAGGTGTTGTTGTCTCGTTGTATATGTCTAGAATGTACTGTAGCTGTTTGGCTGAACCGACATAGCCAGTATAAACGGCTCCGAATCTGATGCCCTGTTTTTTCCAATGCTCTTTGATAGCAGGCAGATCCTCCGTAAGGTCACGGAAAGTGTAACCGGTAAAGCCTCCGGTATGAGTGGAGAGCACAGCAGACGGCAGGACTGCCGTCTCTATTCCCATTGCGGAAAGGATAGGAAGAGCCACTGTCAGCGAACATTGTCCGACGCAGGAAATATCTTGTATAGTCAAAATTCGTTTTTGGTTCATTCGTATGTCTTATATCGTTGTTAGACGCACGACCGTGCGTCTCTACGTTATTTAATCTTTCTCACAACTACCTCTGCAGATTCGATTTCTCCAGTCATTGGTGGGTTCAGTTTTGCCACAGACACTTCTGCCTCTTCGACTAGTGAGAATGAATCAAGAACCTTGTCGACGATACATTCAGCCACCGTCTCGATAAGAATACGCTGCTTGTGCATCTCTTCTCTCACTATGTCGTTGATTTCAGCATAGTTGATTGTTTTTGTGAGGTCGTCGTTTTTTGCGGCGTCTCCCCAATCGGCTTTCACCTCCACGTTGACTAGATAGTCCGCACCGACTATATTTTCTGTTGGAATGGCTCCGTGAAACGCGTGGATGCGGATGTTGTTGAGACGGATCGTACGGATGCTTTTCATTTGAAGAAACTGAAATTGACGTGTCCGTAGTTGCGATGACGGAAGAAATGGTCGTCGTCGCTGAAATCAAAATCTTTTGGATGCTCCAGAATCAACATGCCGTCTTCTGCAAGCAACCCTAGGTCTGCCACAAGCTGAGGAATCTCCTTCAGCCTTTCGTGTGAGTATGGAGGGTCAGCAAATATGATGTCGTATTTGCGTCCGCATTTCTCAATGAATTTGAAACTGTCGCCTTTGATGATTTCCCAAGAATCCTTGAGATTCAAATCTTCTCTCGTCTTACGGATGAAGTTGAAATTGATTTGGTTCATCTCTATCAGAGTGACGTCGGTGCAACCTCTGGATATAAATTCCAAACTGATGCTTCCTGTGCCGCCAAACATGTCAAGCACTGTCAGTTCCTCAAAGTCAACCTCGTTGTTGAGAATGTTGAACAATCCTTCTTTGGCGATGTCGGTAGTGGGGCGTGCCTTCAGGTTGGCAGGCGGCGACAATCGTCTGCTTTTCAAATATCCACTTATTATACGCATATCGGCAATTGATAGATGGTAAGAAACTGATGTTTATTTTTTATGCTAGAGAAGGCTGCCTTTTCCACAATGCCATTCGGTGTGGCGGAAAACTCAATCCTAGCTATGTATTTTGCAAGTTGTTGTACTGTCGATGAGTACTCGTCGATCTCTCCGCTAATCACACATTTGACGTCGTATTGGTCGATATGGTAGTTGTCCATAAGGCCAAGTACAAAGAACAGAAATTCGTCAGCCGTCTGATAGCTGAATATGTTGGCAAGCTTGAGTTTGCCTCCCTCTATGTAAATGACGTCGACGGACGACGTGCGGATATTCAGATGCAGGTAAGCCCCTTTGCATTTCTTGCTGTTGAACATTGCGTTGAACAGCAATGGTTGCATCTGGCTATGGATAGACGCTGTCGGTTTGTTGCGTCTGATGATTTCCTCGTGCTGTTGGGGAATTGTGTAGACGATGGAAATCGAGTTGGATGTAAGTGTGTCAGAGAGTACCGTCGCCGCGTCTGTGCTGCCGAAATTAAGGTCAGCGATTTTTTTCTCTCCCACTTCGCCAAGCATTTCGGCGGGAAAGAGTGTGAACTGTGAAGTCTCGTAGATGACGAAGGTCTTCAGATATTCGGATGCGAGCACATTGTTGGCACGGCATTCTTCTGCGAAAATGTCGATTCCGTGACGTGTGCTGTCGATTATCTTGGTCATGTAAAGCAACTTGTTGTTGCTTGGGTCTGACACTACAAAACAAAGTCCATCCGGCAAAATGCGGATGGACAATATTTTGCTATAACTGTTAGCTGCGTCGAAATTGCGAATAGAATATTCTTTTCTCTGCATCTTATGCTATTACTCCCAGTTTCCTGCGTTGTTGTTTGGAGCTACAACGTCTCCAACCTTCAAACCAGCGTACTTGTCTGTCTTTTTAGCCTCGTCGATAAGGTTGACAATCTCGCGGTGGTTCAAACCGTTCAAGTAAACAGTGTATGGAGCTCTTGCCTCGAACAATGGCAAAGGAAGACCAGACTTAGTTCTCTGTGTAACTGTATCCAACTCAAATTTAGCACCACCTGAATATGGAATGAATGCAAGTGAATCTGGGTTGAAACCAGCTGGGAAGATGCTAGTCAAAACGCTTACGTAAGATGTGTCACGCTTGAATGTAGCCTTGAATGTCTCGAAATCTGTGATACCGCAAGCTGCTGCTGAATCAGCCATGTCCTCTGCGATGAAACGAAGTGCCTTCTGCTCTGTCAAACCTCTTGACAACTGCTCGTCAGTGATCTCACCCTGCTTGAAGATCTGAGCCTTCTGGCCATTCTTTACAAAAGTAATCAACTCGTCGAAGCTTCCTGCGTAACGATTGTTCTGATCCTTGAACTCGATCTGTGCCTTACGAATGTCGATCAAACGAGCGATGATAGGCTTCTGACGAATGTCTCTCTGCTCCTGAAACTCAATAGGAGTGTGGATGCTATCATAGCACAACCAACACAAGAAAAGTGATGCCAAAACGAGCATCGAAGTGATTACTACTCTCATTTTTATTGTCTATTTTTTGTTTTTACTTTGTTATTGTTTTGCAAAAATAAAAATATTTAGAATTTTGCGTTGCAATTTTGCTTTTTATTTCACTTAATATGGATTATAAATCGCTACAATCGCAAATTATTGGCTATATTGGCCATCAACCGACCCAACTTCAGACACTGTGCGCCCAGGCATTGTCTCTGTTTATTTGTGCCGGTGAGGATCGTTCTGCTTTTGTGCTCCGTGGTTACGCTGGTACTGGAAAAACTACCATTATAAGCGCTTTGATAAAGGCTCTTCGTGCAGTCCGCTACAATGTGGTGCTTCTTGCTCCGACGGGCAGGGCGGCGAAAGTGCTTTCCGATTATGCTGGCATTCCGGCGTATACTATCCATAAGTGGATTTATCAGATGGGGACTGGAAAGGATCGTATGGAGGTGAACGCCATTGCCACAAACCGTTTCCGTGACACTCTTTTTGTCGTGGATGAGGCGTCTATGATCAGCGATACCAAAGTTGGCGATTCTACGGATCTGCTTTCTGATTTGGTGGAGTATGTGTATGAAGGCATTGGTTGCCAACTCCTTCTTTGTGGCGATACGGCGCAGCTTCCTCCTGTTTTTCTCGATTATTCTCCGGCTTTGGATCAGCCTACTCTTGAACGTCTTGGACTGACTGTCTATGGTGGTGTACTTACTGAAGTGGTGCGCCAGAATTCTGATAGTGGTATATTGCTGAATGCCACCATGTTGCGTGAACGTATAAATGAAGGTCTGTGTGATTTTGAATTTCCTGAATTTGAGGTTGAAGGGTATAAAGATATTTGTCATGCGGATCCTCAGGAATTAGTTGAAACAATATCTTCCTGCTATAATAAATATGGGGAAGACGATGTGATTATCGTCACTCGTTTCAATGCCCGTGCAAAACTGTTCAACCAGGCGGTCCGCGCACGTGTGCTTGATAGAGACGATGAGTTATGCGGCGGTGACTCTATCATGATTGTGGCAAACAATTATTATTGGTCGAAGACGATTCCTGAAATGAGTTTTATTGCCAACGGTGACACCGCTTCTGTAAAAAGAGTTCGCAAAATCACTGAACTATATGGCCATAAATATGCTGATGTGACACTTTATTTTGCCGATTATGATGTGGAACTGGAGGCCACTGTGATGATGGATCTTTTGCATAGCGACGCACCGTCGCTCAGCCAAAATGAGTGGCAGACACTATATTCTGCGATAGAAGAGGATTATATGGATATCCCTACTCAGGTGGAGAGACGCAAGGCTATGCGTCAGGATAAATACCTTAACGCGTTGCAAGTGAAGTTTGCCTATGCCATCACCGCTCATAAGGCACAAGGCGGACAATGGTCTGCCGTCTTTATTGATCCTGGTATTATTCGGGCCGAAAACATCGACACTAATTTCTATAGATGGATATATACTTCGCTCACCCGTTCGACAAAGGAGGTCTATCTGATCAACTGGCGTTGCGCGGATATGGAATGACGCTATATGATCTACATATTTTATCTTGTTTGACGACTTTTTGAGTGTAAATTGCCGACAAATCCCCTTTTTTTATCGACAAATTCGTTTTTTTGATTCTTTTTCTTACTTTTGTTGTTGAGTTGATAACAAAAAAGAGGGATATGAATAAAACTTACAACTTTTTTACTAGAATTTTAAGACCGTTATTTGTCTCGACATTTGCGGCTTCCGCTGTGGCAGTGTCGGCAACTGTGACTATCACAGAGATCATGCCAAGTAATATCGCTACTGTTGTGAGCGATAAGTATGATTATAATGGCTATGTCGAGTTCTACAATGATGGAGATCCTGTGGACTTGAAGGGATGGACTGTCAGAAACGACAAGGAGGGAAAGTTTAATTGGCAGCTGACTCTTTCAAAGTCGCATGTTTTGCCTACAGGTTACAGTTTGATGTTCTTCGGCAAGGAGGAGACTTCAAGCACTGACGCTATGGCTGTTCATCCGTTGTATGTGGGTAGTGTTCAGAAGAAACTTTGCTCGGATGCTGGATCCGTGATCTTCTCAAATGAGGGAGACACTATCTCGTTGTCATATCCTGTTCAGTTCCCACATGTGTCATATTCAAATGAGGGTTACATGGAGGCTACTCCGGGAGAGAAAAACGGAGCTGCTTTTGATATAGCAAAGAGAGTTGAAAAACCTAAGTTTGAGGGCACTGCTCCTGGTTTGATTGGCGCGGGAAACACTGCGACAGTTGAGTTGACATGCGCGACAGAAGGAGCAAAGATTCTTTATACATTAGACGGAAGTATTCCGACATTAGACAACAGCATTGAATACACTGCACCTATTGAGGTGTCGGACAATACAATCATTCGTGCCAGAGGATTTAAGGATGGATCTCTTTGGAGTGAGGTCTCAACTGCGTCTTACCTATATTTAGGAAAATACTATGAGACTTGTGGTGAGACAACTCTTCCTATAGTTTCGATCGTGGCGGACAGCATTGATCTTTATAGTGATTCTTTGGGAATCTGTGTCGTTGGTACAAATGGAGCAAGAACTATCTGTTCTACGGATAAGATCAAGATTGCCAACTATCATCAGGAGTGGTACCGTCCGGCCAACTTTGAATATATTGTGGATGGCAAGTCTGTGAATAGTCAGGAGGTTGAGGTTGGCTTGCAGGGAGGATGCTCTCGTTCGAATGGCGTGAAGACATTTAAGATTAAGACAAATAAGCGTACTGGCGAGAATAAGTTCCAGTACGACAAGTTCTTCCCCGACAGAAGCTACACAAAATATAAGGCGCTTACATTAAGAAACGGTGGTAATGGCTATGGATATCTGTTCCCTCGTTGGAGAGACGGCTATATGCAGAACTTAGCTAAAGGCTTGAATATTGATTTGCAGTCGTATATGCCTGTGGCTTATTTCTTGAATGGAAAATTCCATGGAATGATGGGCTTGCGTGAGCGTATGGATGAGACATATATTTACCAGAACTACGGCTTGGAGGATGACGACATTGAGCTTTTGAAGGTTGTCAATGGTTCAGGATACGTTGCTCAGATTGGTTCGAATGAGGATTTCTACGCTATGCAGGAATATGCGTATGAAAACTATGAGGATGAGGACTATTTCGACAAGATGTGTCAGATGATAGATATGGATGAATATATTGACTATCAGATCCTAGAGCAGTTTGTTGCAAATACAGACTGGGTCATCAACAATATCAAGGTTTGGAGAAAGAAAAACGGAGGACGCTGGCGTTGGATGGTTTATGATACAGATTTCGGTTTGTCAATGCATTCAAGCGTCACTAAGAACATGATGGATTTTGCACTTTCTGAGGATGAAGACTACTCTATGATGCTCGACGGATTGATTAGAAATAGTGATTTTAAATACAAGTTCGTTGATAGGTTCATGTATGCGATGGATAATTATTTCTATAAGGAAAGAACCAATGCAATGATCGATTCTTTTATGGCTCTTACAAAGGTGGATATGTGCGCCACAATGGCGTGTCCGGATCATGGATACGTAGGAAACAGAACCAAGTATGAGGCGGAGATATCTACCATGCGTAATTTTGTCACAAAACGACCAGCAAACGTCGCTAAACAGTTGGCAAAGTATCTTGGTGTGAATAATGTCAGAGCCGATGTTTCTGTTAGAGTTGAGTTTGATGGTGCAGAGGAGCCTGATTATGTGTTCTGGGTTAATAAGAATGAGTTTAAGAACACAGTGTTCGACCAGAAGTTGTTTGTGGGAGAACGTGTGAAGGTGGAGGTGAGAGTGCCTACAGGATATAAGGTGTCATCTTGGACTGTAAACGGCACATTGACAGAGGATCCTTCGTCGATGATGATAATAGATAGTGCAAGTGTTGACGGTACTGATATTCAGGTTTTGTTGACTAAAGATGAGAAATTCTCTGTGCCAAGATTGTTTATCAACGAGGTTTGTGCATCAAACGGTGCTCATCTTGATGAGTATGGCACTGCTTCCGACTGGATTGAGATCTACAACAGCGAGGATCACGATGTGGATTTGGCTGGTATGCAGATTAAGAATGTTTCTGCTATGTCGGCGACAACGATCGCTTATGGATCTGAGTCTACAATCATTCCTGCGAATGGCAGAGTGATGCTATGGGCTGACAAGGGTAAGAATGACGGTGCTCTTCACTTGAATTTCAAGTTGAATGCGGAAGTTTCGCAGAAGATACAGTTGGTTATGCCGTTGGCTTCTGGTGATACTTTGATTGACGAGATGACTTATCAGCTTCATGGCAGAAACGAGTCGTTTGGTAGATCTGCAGACGGTGACACTGCAATGAAGGTGTTTGCTACTTGTACTCCAGACAATCATGGTGATATTATTGCCACTCCATTGGCAGCAAACGGATCTGTGGTTTGTACTACTGAAACTGAGGCTTCTGTGGAGCAGTTCGACGCTGTGGGTGACAATCTTGTATATCCTAACCCGACGTCTACAGCATGGACACTTATGGCTGAAGGAAGCTATATTGTGACAAATATGGTTGGTCAGGTGATCGAGACTGGTGAGGCAATTCCAGGAATGCAGTTTGGAGCTGATTATCCTGCTGGAGTGTATATGTTGAGATTGGATGGTATGGTTGCTAAACTCGTAAAGCAGTAAAAGCTTCCGTCAAAACACACATTCTTATATGACAAGGGGCTGGCCAATCTGGGTCAGCCCCTTTATCTTTGACTCGTTTAAGTTCGATTATTGTTCGTCTAGTTTTGTTGTCTTGAACTTTACGAATTGACCTTTCTCTGAAAACGTCAAAATGAATGAATCTAAGTGACTTTCTTTATCCACACACATGAATGTCACCACGCGTTCGCCTGGTTGCGTGACTTTATTAAGCTCTACAAGCTCATATTTATGTCCGTTCTGGCTAAACTCTTTCTTGTCGAAGTCGACTGAGTATAAACGACTCTGAAATGCGTTAGCAAAAAATGTAACAGCCATGAATGCGATTGTTAAAAATGTCTTTTTCATCCTTTTGTAATATATGATAATTAATAATTCTAATTGTCTGGGGTAACTCTCTCGTTCCCGTTGACGATGCAAAAGTATGTCAAGACTTGGTGGTGGTGTGGACAGTTGGTGAAATGTGTCCGTACAGATTGTGAAGTTCACATTTTGTACAATTTCATAATTTGTACGTTTTGGTTATTTGCTTGATTGTTAAGGGAATACTTGCTTTTATAGAATGACAAAGCCAGACACATTTTTGTGCCTGGCTTTGCTATCAAACTTAAACGTAATTAAAATGGAATATTATTTAATTCATTCTCGTTGTCTATCTCCATCAATGTAGGATCGTTGCAGATACCATTGAATAGAATAGTACCTGTTGAAGCTTCTCTGATACCGAATACGAATGGATGGTTGACGTTCATGACAACATGATCAGGAATCACTACAGGTTCAGTAGAAGTGACCTTCGCGACAACTTCTATGATTGTTGCTGCACTGGCTTTTACACCATCTGTGGATATCTCAAAATGAGTTTTCTGTGCCACGTTTCCTACGTAAAGATTAAGAATGTCAGTGTATGGGTAGAAATCTTTAGACGTTATGCATCCTCTCAAGTCTGCTTCCTTTTCATCGAACATAGTCTTTATGCCCAACGCTCCCATGGCACGTCTCATTGAGTCTCCTTTTATTTCAAGTTCTGTCTTGAATTGAGGAGCTGTGAAATAAACTAAGGTGTCAGAAAGATTTTGGATCATCTTGTTCCAGTTGGATGCAAGATTATCAGCTGTTCCTACTGCGTTTTTACCTTCTTTAGGAAGGGCGAAGAACACGTTGAATGCTTTGCCGCCAAGAGGGATTTCACAATATTGGAGCTCAGAGTCTTCAAAGTAAGACATATTACGCATTGTTGTTATTCCGTGTTGGAATACATCTTTGTTTTCTCCATTTTGGAAAACTTGTTTGCCCATAGTAGGCATAAGTTTGTTGGTGAAGTCTCCTTTCAAATAGATTGCATTCAAAAGAGCAATGATGCAGTTGTTGGAAAATCTATCTATTATGTGAGGAATTGTGCCCTTTGTTTGCTCATTGCACCACTGGTTTACTTCATCTACAGTTGATTGGTCCATTGCACCTCCCTTTACTGGAGCTTCATAGCTTGTGGTGATAAATTTTGTGAAGTCTGGGTTAAGTTCACTCACTAAGTTGTTGTTGTAGTAGATGATGTTGGCTACATTCAAATCAACTGTTGGGTCTGCCTTCTGCAAATCAGAGATGATGCTGCTGAAATAAGAGTTGACTTCAGAAGAAGAGAAGTCCTGTAGACCGATACTGTTTACGATTTCTGTGTAAGTGTCGCCGTTTGCTCCGTTCTGAAGCATACCCAAGTCGATCGCCAAACTAAGAGGAGAAAGGAAAGTGTTGTTTGCGTTGCCTTTTTGCTTTGCCACTTCAGAAAGCATCTTCCAAGAGAATCCGTTAGTGCGAGCGGAAATGTTGCTCTTCTTTTCTTGTGTCAAAGACGCAAGAGATAGTCTTTCTCCACCGACAACTTCTTTTGATGGAATGTTCTCTCCATTCTGATTGTTGTTGACTTCGTCGTCGCTGCAACCTACGAATGCAGCCATTGCTAGTGGCAAACATATTGCTGCCGACATGGCTTTTGTAAAAACTCTGTTTTTCATAATACCTAATTATAAATTATTATTTAATCAGTCAAACTAAACAACTCTAAACAATGTTTTGTTTGGATATTTTTATCTTTTTCCGCAATTGCAAATGTATCTATTTTGCGTATATGTTGTTCTTGTTGTTGCGTAAAAATGATGAGTTTTCGTAAAAAATGATGCAGATAGAGGTCGTTTTTTTTGTTGGGCGTCCAAAAACTTTTGGATAAAGGAACGTCTTTCTAATTGACAACAAAAAAAGCGAACCCAAACGGATTCGCTTTTTTTATGCTGAAAATCAAATTGATTAGAATCTCTTCTCTTTGATTCTTGCCTTCTTACCAGTAAGGTTACGTAGGTAGTAAAGCTTAGCACGACGTACAACACCTAGCTTGTTAACCTGGATGCTATCGATGAAAGGAGACTCCATAGGGAAGATTCTCTCTACACCTACACCACCAGAGATCTTACGTACTGTAAATCTCTTCTTGTCCTGGTGTCCGCTGATACGGATAACAACACCTCTAAACTGCTGAACACGCTCCTTGTTTCCCTCTACGATACGGTAAGAAACTGTGATAGTGTCTCCACTCTTGAATGCTGGAAGCTCCTTCTTTGTAGCGAAAGCCTCTTCAGCAATCTTAATCAAATCTACTGCCATTTTTTATTGTTTTTTCTTAATTTGACTTAACGCAACATTACCGAGGCATCATTGCCATCATAAGCGGTTACGCAAAAACGTTGCAAAATTACATCTTTTTTGTTATTTGGCAAAGAGTTGACACAAAATGTTGAAAAATAGGACAAAAATATTGGCTTATATCCCTGATGGTGAGCGTTTTGCTATATTTTTCCTTCTTTCTCGAACTTTCTCATCTGCCATGTGTTGAATAGGTTCTGCCATAGACTATAGAATCCTCCAGCTATCGCGCACGACGGATGCAGGAAAGTGGATCCCAGCCAGATTATAAAGACGGTATTGCGTTGGGCAAGACCCTGTCCTGCACCAATATGTTCGCCGTAACCTCGGCCAATTCGTTTGCCGGAATAAAACAGAAGTATGCAGACTACCATAGACACTCCTGCAACTGCAATCTCTATTGGCAATCCGAATTCGTTTGAAATAAGGTATCTCAGGGTCAGTGATATGGCAAGACACATGGCGACCGCCCATAGGTAGAGTGGCAGATCCTTCCATTTCTTGACTTCGTTGACCACTACAGGGAAAAATATCTGGGTGATGAGGGCCATAAGCATCGGCACCACAAGTAGTGGAGTCACACGTCGTAATATCATAAGAAAACTTTCTGTCAGTGTGTGTTCTGATGTTGATATGAATGGTATCAACACTGGGACAAAGAATGCTGTTATCAGGTTTGAAATGAGCGTATATGTTGTGGTCGTCTCACTGTTGCCTCCCCAACGCTGTGTGAGCACCACAACGCTTCCTGTGGCTGTCGGGCTTGCCACACATATAAACGCTGCTTCTGCAAGCACTACGTATTTTGTCCCTTGTAGAAAAGAAGCGATTGTTGTGATCAGCACCATCAGCAAAAGCTGGAATACGACAAGGGATAGATGCCAACGTGTGAATTTCAACTGACGTAGGTTGACTTTGCAGAACGTTATGTACAGCATCGCAAGCACCATTGTTGGTATTGCCCAGTCTACAATGATGTTGACAATTCCTCGCGTCTCAGCAGATAGATTGAGATTGTGGTAAATCAGATATGCTGATATGCCGAATATCATGGCAATCAGCAATATCCATTGATTGATGAATCTTTTGATATGTTCTTTATTGACCATAATTATATACTCGCCTTCATAATTCTTAATAGTAAACCCTTTTTAATAAAAGAGAATCGCAGATTGGGGACGATAAACCATCATTGTAATCATCATCATTCTCACCATGCTTAATATTCTTGGATGCAAGTATGGCTTCGCAATCATTGGGGGTTGTGACGATATTATTCATATCAAAATAATTCCCGAATCTAGGAGCCCAGTAAAGATGCCAATAATATTTGTCTCCTAGTTTTTTCAAACCTTCCACTCCGTCAAATTCCTCTCCTTCGTGCTGAAATTCGCCCCGATCTTCACAATCTTCTTGTCGTGGGAAGATACTTTTTCTGCATAACGTTTTTCGTCTATCTGCGCCAACGCTATTTCCGCCGACTCGTCACGTTTGCATTCAATGATGTAGATGCAATTGTTTGTTTCGAAGAAGAGGTCGATGCGTCCGCTCAACACAGGACGTTCCACTGTCACATTGTATCCAGTTGCTCGGATCATCAAATAAAGAAGATTGCGGAAGTTGGATTCTATAAGTTTGACTTTATCGCTTTCAAATGGAACCTCACTAATGATCAGTTGCATCTGAGTCATAAACGAATCCACGTCGTCGTTACGAATATGCTGTTTCAGTGTATAAATATCTGTATCCCATTCGTTCATGGATTTTCCAGCAAACTCAATCGCTAAATAGCGGACAAAACCATCGGCAACCTCCTCATTGGGGAATCCCAACTTGTAGATTTCATCTTCGTAACTCTTGATTGTCAGATATCCACTTTGATAAAGTGCGGCGATAATATTCTCCTCTCCATTGCCAAACGACGCCATACCTTCCGCTGTTGACACTATCTCTTTATTAAAAGTGGTCAAATCATAACTTTGTTTTTTTAGAATTTTCGCTAAATAAGTCGGTGTGCCAGTAGCAAACCAAGAATTAGACAAAGTCTTAGATTTCAATGCATTCAACAGGCTAAATGGATTGTAAACATCTATCGATTTAGAGGAGAAATGATAGCCATCATATTTCTTTTTGAGCAATCCGTACATCTCTTCCACGCTGACACTCTCTTCTTCTGCAAAATTCTTTATCTCAGTATCGAAATATGTGCGGAGTTCATTTTCTGAAATTCCACATATAGACGCATATTTCTTGCTCATGGATATATCTTCAAGGTTATTTGCCGCACTGAAGATTCCCAATTTGCCGTAACGAGTGACGCCTGTCAAGAATGTGAATTTGATGTATTGGTCGGAATTTTTGAAAACTCCATACAAACTCTGCAAAACAGAACGGTTCTCATCTTGAACATCTGTGTTTCCGATGGTGTCTGTCAATGGTTTGTCATATTCGTCGATAAGAATTACGACTTTTTTCCCTGTTTTTTCGTATGCTCGTTGAATAACACCTTGGAAACGAGAGCCGAATGTCACCTCATTGGTGTTGGCACCAAACTTACTCTCACATTTTTCTAAAAATAGATTGACTACGCTATCAAGCTCATTCTCCTTGATATACCTATTCCCTGAAAAATCAAGGCGAAACACAGGATATTCAATCCATTCCGTCTCCAGCGAATCGATAGCG
Source organism: Paludibacteraceae bacterium (assembly GCA_024401565.1). Taxonomy (GTDB): domain Bacteria; phylum Bacteroidota; class Bacteroidia; order Bacteroidales; family Paludibacteraceae; genus UBA1723. The sequence goes on along the minus strand of JAKSKU010000008.1, from coordinate 3,853 downwards.
AGACCTTTGAAAAGATCTTTTTTACCAAGGAAATAAGACTCCAAGGTTGTGGTAAGCAGACTTTTGCCGAAACGACGCGGGCGGCTGAGAAAATAGTATTTTCCCTCATCCACCAATTTATAGACAAGATCCGTTTTGTCTACATAGACATAACCGCCTTCAATTATCTCTTCAAATGTCTGTATACCTATTGGAAATTTCATAATCTCGTTTTTATGGAATTTTGACAAAGATAATGAAAATCTTGCGAATATGGAATCACAATTCCCGAATACGACACATGCATCCGACACCTGCTGCGCAGGAATCGGCTACCCTTGACTGCGTCAAAATAGGTCCGCTGGACCTACTAACACGCTGACGACACACGCTTCATGAGCCAATTAATGGTTTAGCGGACTTGATGCGAAATGAAGGGGTGCCTTAAACGATATAGGTTTATAAATTCTCCACAATCCACTCCGTCAAGTTCTTCTCTTTGGTGCTGAAATTTGCCCCGATCTTCACAATCTTCTTGTCATGAGAAGATATTTTTTTCGCATAGCGTTTTTCATCTATCTGAGCCAATGCTTCCTGTGCGGAACTATCTCGCTTACATTCAATGATGTAGACGCAATTGTTTGTTTCAAAGAAGACGTCGATGCGGCCACCCAACACAGGATGCTCCACTGTCACCTTATGCCCAGTTGCTCGGATCATCAGATAAAGCATATTGCGGAAATTGGCCTCAATCAGTTTGAGATTATTATTTTCAAATGGAATCTGGCTCATTATCAATTGGATCTGAGACATGAACGCATCCACGTCGTCTTTCATAAGCAACTGACGAAGTTTGACAAGATCAAGATCCTTTTTATCACTTGTTGACGACATCACATAATTTGGAATCAGTATTCGTGTCAACCCCTCTGACACCTCCTCATTAGGGAATCCTAACAGATAACATCCGTCACGAAAATCTTTTATTGTCAGATAACCACTTTGATAAAAAGCCGCAATCACATTAGACTCTCCATTTCCAAATGTAGCAAGCATCTCTTCCGTTGCCATCAATTCATTCTCAAAATCAGGAATGTTGATATCACTTTTTGAAAGAATCTTAGCTAAATAAGTCGGCGTGCCAGTCGCAAACCAATAGTTTCTTAATTGTTTATCGTTCAATGCATTAAGCAAGCTGAACGGATTATAGATATCTTCCGACTCTTCAGAAAAATGATAACCGTCATACTTGTTTTTTAGAATGGCGTATATATCATTTTTATTTGTCTTTTTCTTGTCTGCAAAAACTTGAATTTCTTCATCAAAATATTTGTGCAACTCATTTTCTGAAATTCCACAAATACTTGAATACATATCATTGTTTGATATATCCTGCAAATTATTTGCCGCACTAAAGATTCCCAATTTGCCGTAACGAGTGACGCCTGTCAAGAATGTGAATTTGATGTATTGGTCGGAATTTTTGAAAACTCCATACAAACTCTGCAAAACAGAACGGTTCTCATCTTGAACATCTGTGTTTCCGATGGTGTCTGTCAATGGTTTGTCATATTCGTCGATAAGAATTACGACTTTTTTCCCTGTTTTTTCGTATGCTCGTTGAATAACACCTTGGAAACGAGAGCCGAATGTCACCTCATTGGTGTTGGCACCAAACTTACTCTCACATTTTTCTAAAAATAGATTGACTACGCTATCAAGCTCATTCTCCTTGATATACCTATTCCCTGAAAAATCAAGGCGAAACACAGGATATTCAATCCATTCCGTCTCCAGCGAATCGATAGCGAGACCTTTGAAAAGATCCTTTTTGCCAAGGAAATAAGACTCCAAGGTAGTGGTAAGCAGACTTTTGCCGAAACGACGCGGGCGGCTGAGAAAATAGTATTTTCCCTCATCCACCAATTTATAGACAAGATCCGTTTTGTCTACATAGACATAACCGCCTTCAATTATCTCTTCAAATGTCTGTATACCTATTGGAAATTTCATAATCTCGTTTTTATGGAATTTTGACAAAGATAATGAAAATGTTTCAGGTTTCAATTTGTAGAGACGCGAGATCTCGCGTCTAATGTTTCAGGTTAGTTCAGCGGACTTGGTGCGAAATGAATGGGGCGGCTTAAATGATAGGTTTATGAATTCCCCACCTTCCACCCCGTCAAATTCCTCTCCTTCGTGCTGAAATTCGCCCCGATCTTCACAATCTTCTTGTCGTGGGAAGATACTTTTTCTGCATAACGTTTTTCGTCTATCTGCGCCAACGCTATTTCCGCCGACTCGTCACGTTTGCATTCAATGATGTAGATGCAATTGTTTGTTTCGAAGAAGAGGTCGATGCGTCCGCTCAACACAGGACGTTCCACTGTCACATTGTATCCAGTTGCTCGGATCATCAAATAAAGAAGATTGCGGAAGTTGGATTCTATAAGTTTGACTTTATCGCTTTCAAATGGAACCTCACTAATGATCAGTTGCATCTGAGTCATAAACGAATCCACGTCGTCGTTACGAATATGCTGTTTCAGTGTATAAATATCTGTATCCCATTCGTTCATGGATTTTCCAGCAAACTCAATCGCTAAATAGCGGACAAAACCATCGGCAACCTCCTCATTGGGGAATCCCAACTTGTAGATTTCATCTTCGTAACTCTTGATTGTCAGATATCCACTTTGATAAAGTGCGGCGATAATATTCTCCTCTCCATTGCCAAACGACGCCATACCTTCCGCAGTTGACACTATCTCTTTATTAAAAGTGGTCAAATCATAACTTTGCTTCTTCAAGATTTTCGCCAAATAAGTCGGTGTGCCAGTCGCAAACCAATAGTTGTCAAGCTTTTGTTTTGACAAAGAATTCAAAAGGCTAAAAGGATTATAGATATCCTCAGCATCTTCAGAAAAATGATAGCCATCATATTTCTTTTTTAATCTTTCGTATATTTCATCTTTGGAAACGCCTTTTTTATTTGCGAAAGATTCAACCTCCTCATCAAAATATTTGTGCAACTCTCTTTCCGAAATGCCACAAATGCTAGAATACTTATCGTCTTTTGAAATATCGTTTAAATTATTTGCTGCGCTGAAGATTCCCAATTTTCCATAACGAGTGACACCTGTCAAGAATGTGAATTTGATGTATTGGTCGGAATTTTTGAACACGCTGTACAACCCTTGCAAAATAGTTCGTATAGAATCCTGCAAGGGTTCATTACCGATGGCGTCCGTTAAAGCTTTGTCATACTCATCAACAAGAATCACTACCTTTCTCCCTGTTTTTTCAGCAGCACGTTCAATAACACCTTGGAATCGAAGACTTAAAGAAGTCTCATTCTCATCTCTGCCATAAATTTTCTCTTTTTTTGCCAAAAATTTATTTATAACAGACTTAACCTCTTCTTCACTGGTATACGAATTTCCAGTGAAATCCAAATGGAAAACAGGATATTCAATCCATTCCGTCTCCAGCGAATCGATAGCGAGACCTTTGAAAAGATCTTTTTTACCAAGGAAATAAGACTCCAAGGTTGTGGTAAGCAGACTTTTGCCGAAACGACGCGGGCGGCTGAGAAAATAGTATTTTCCCTCATCCACCAATTTATAGACAAGATCCGTTTTGTCTACATAGACATAACCGCCTTCAATTATCTCTTCAAATGTCTGTATACCTATTGGAAATTTCATAATCACGTTTTTATGGAATTTCCACAAAGATAATGAAAATGTTTCAGGTTTCAATTTGTAGAGACGCGAGATCTCGCGTCTAATGTTTCAGGTTAGTTCAGCGGACTTGGTGCGAAATGAATGGGGTGGCTTAAATGATAGGTTTATGAATTCTTCACCTTCCACTC
>JAKSKU010000007.1 GCA_024401565.1 Paludibacteraceae bacterium | reverse complement strand
AAATCTTAATCAAATTACTTGATTGTGATGTTGTTTGCAGCAACGTCAACCCAGTCTGAAACAGTTACAGAGAAGCGGATTGGAGTCAACTGATCAAACTCTGAAGGATCAGTATCACGGTCTCCATCGAAATCATCAGTACCATCAGTCATATCTGGAACCTTATCTCCTGACAAGTCACCAATGAAGTTGTCTGTAGGCAATGTTAGAGTGAAACGGTATGCCTTTCCAGCTTCCCATGCTGGGATAGCAAGAGCTGTAGGTGAATCATCAGTGTCTGTACCAAGGTTGACAACCACAGTCTTATAACCATAGATAGCTGAAGTAGCATCATAATCAGCATTGTCTGTCTGACGACCAAATGCATCAGTCAACGCATAACCACAATTACCGATCAACTTACCTTTCTTATCCTCAACCTTGTAATAAACACGGATAGCAATCTCACCAGTTTGTGGATAAAGCATCATATCCTTATCTGCCAAATCAGCAGCAACCACACCAGTACCATCTGCGTAGTAAGTGTAAAGCACACCCTGAGCTTTAGGAGCAGAAGTCTCTGTTGAATTCTTTTGTACCAATGGGTTCTCCTCTGTAGCAGAAGCATATGCCTTGATTGGCTCAATCAACCAAGAAACTTTGTCGTTTTGAGTACGAGTTTCTGGCTGATCTCCATCAGCATCACCACCTGCAATCTGAGTAGTCTCATTAAATTTCATGACTGGCTTAGCAAATGTACCAGTTGGCTGACCAGCAGCAATAACCTCTACCTTATTGATAGTGTACTTATAATTGTCATTTTCACCCTTGAAAGTGAAATTTACCTTTGAAAGAGCGTGAGTAAAGTTCAATGGCTGAACTCCATCAGCAATAACTCCTGCGTCTCCAGCCATAGGCTTCTTGTCTGCAGTTGCATAAGCAATTACCAAATCCTCCTGTTCCTCTGCCTTTGCAGCAACCTCATAAACGATTGAATCACAATACTTTTCATTCAACCATGCTGCAGGATTTGTAGCCGATAGATTGTTGAATGCACGGAAACCGATTGTATCTGTTGCAGAAAGTCTAGGCCACCAGTAAGTGTCTGCCTCTGTATCGAATGCACCAGTCTCTACATCACTATTGTCGATAGACAAACCTTTCTCGAACAATGCATTGTCAGCGAAATACAACTTTTTATCGTATCTAGCAGCTACCTGGAAACCAGAAGCCTTAACCTCACTACTTGTAACATCTTTGTCAGTGCTACGAGTACCACCAGCTGTGTAAGAAGAGAAACTCAAAGCCTCCTTGTTAGTTCTAGCAGAACCATTTGCCTTCTCAGCTACGAATTCCTCGTCCTGAGAACAAGATGCAAGAGCCAAGCTTGCAAGTGCGAAAAAGAAAATTTTTTTCATGTTTGTAATTTTTTTAATTAATTTTTCCTTTTGTTTCTTTTTACAGATCGATATCGATATTGATCTCATCCTCCCAATCGCTCACCGTGATGTCGAATCCATTTCCGCCACCAGTAGCTACCACATGTGGAAGTTCTAACGGATCCTTAATCTCTATGATCAAATCTATATCGTCTTCATCTGTTGTTGTGACCAGATTGCCCACTGGCAAATCATAGGTCATGATTGTCTGGCCATCCACGAGCATCACATCCAAATGCAAGTAAAGCTCCTCTGGCTGATATGAATAGCCATCCACCAATCCGAATGTCTGGAATTTCGTCTCCACATATCCGGTAGAGTCTGTCTCCTCCTCACTTTCCCATCCAGACAACTCATGCGCCGTCATCTCTGTTAGGGCATGCATCTTGCTGATGTTGTAGGATTTTGCCACACCGCTTATCACAGCTCTGACAGTGTAGAGACTTCTGAACTCTGTGAAATGCACTTTGACACCCATCTTGATGATTGCCGACTTCGTGTAGAATGTTCCGTCGCTGAATCGTGTATGTGGTGTAAAGTCTCTGACGACACTGTTCTCATCTATTATTACTCCTTCGTAACAGTCGTTGGCAAACCAGATCGGCTGCTTGGTAGTGAGTGAATATTCGTCCGCACGTGTTCCGTCTCTTGTGGCCTGCGCTCTTGTCGCTCTCGTCTGCGCTGCCCAAGGAGATGTTGAGCGTGTCACCCATTCAGCGCGTGAAGCCGCGAACCATCGTGAAGCCTGCGGGATTGTCTCGATTTGTGCCGACGAATATGCGTCCATTCCGCTGAACTTAAGGGATGCATATTCCATCAACGACTGGTTGAACACAAACATATTCCAATCTCCGTCGTATAGCTTGATATGAACACGATCTATATCGTTTGTCACCACAACCGCAGGATCCTGCTTGCCAGTCTGATCGTAAGCGTATACCGACATTCCTGTAGGAGCCTCACCTTCGTCGAATTCAGCCCAACGGCTCTTGCTCCAATCGACGTCTGCGCTTACAGGCACAAGCTCATCCCACTCATCCCAAAGCTGGCGTCTGTCGCAAGATGTGGCAATCAGCATCAGAAGGATTCCCAACAGTGTAGAGAAGCACGTACGCGCGTGTCTTACGCTATTTCTTAGCATTGCCACCTCCTTCCTCTATGATTAGGTTACTTGGCTTCTCCACCTTTCTGTGGAGCAAGTATCCGATATTAATGTCAAGTTTTGTAGGTCCGATCCATGTGTAGCGTCCGTCGCGCTTCCACACCAAATGGTCGTACTTATGTTCGTAGTAGCTGTAGTTGGTACGCATCACTCCGACACCGCCACCAAACTGCAATCTCCATCGTTTTTCTTTTCCAAATGCCTTGGCGTAATGGTAAGATACACCCGCGTTGACACAAATCTCACCTTGATAACCTTTCGACTTGATTTCAAAGTCGTAGTATCCGACGCCTCCGAACAATCCCACCGCATGGCCAGTTAGCTTTGGTGCGAAATCTCTGTCGCCTAGCCAATATTTGCCCTCCAGCTCCCAATAATTCAGCTCGTAACACCAATTGTCCTTCTTAGCCGAATACCAAGGGAAGACGTAAGAGATATTGAAACTCAATTTTCCGATTGGCAACTCAAGTCCGAAATTCGGAGCTCCGATTCCATCGTAGAATAGATTTGAGTTGACGGCAAACATCGGATGATACTCTGTTATCGTCTGACGTTTCTTCAATCTCTCAGCAGTGGCCTTCGACACTTTCAACGGAGTCATTGAAGAAAGCTCATCGTTTGGTTTTCTCACATAGATGAACACCTCGTCCTCTTCCTCTGGCAGAAGTTTATCAACTGTAGGGAATTGCTTCTGCGGTTTATCCTCTTTTTTCTTAAAATAGATCACCACCTCGCATCGACGCAATTGAGGGAAATACTTCTGTGAAATCTCGTTCCACGTCGCACCGCTCTTATCAATTGCCTGAATCTTTGCTGGGACATTTCCTCCGCTATTGATACATTGCAATACCCTATCCTTATTGGCGATATCAGACTTTTTCACCTCAATGGCAAGATTCTGCCAGATTTGCGGAATAGTCACCTTCGCGTCGAAATAGTTCTCATTGTATCTAGGAAGATCAAAATATCTCTTGATCAAGTTGATGGAGTTGTCAAGACGCTTCCATCTCACTTGTGAGTTCGCCTCATCAGAACCTTCAGGAGAGACTCCAGCAAACACATCTACACGCGGCACATAAATTGAGTCAGCACCCTGTTTCTCCTGTACCTTGCGCAATTTTTCAAGCATTGCATCGTTGCTGGAATAAAAAAGATCAATCGCCGCTGAACCTACATTAAAATAAAAAGTGATTTTTGTGGAATCCACGAAGTCGCTGAATCCACTTGATTTTTGAGCCGCAGCCACAGCCACGTTCAAAACTAGAATTACACAATATGTAGCAAATCTTTTAATCAACTTTTTAGTCCTAATATGCCATCAAACCCTCAAATCATCAAATACCCATCATCATCACAAATTCAAACAACAGGCAAAATCAACACACTCTGAAATTTAACCTCTCTAACATCAAATTCCTCTTCGTATAAATCATTCTGAGCCCAAAAATCCATCATACGATGCACAAAAGAATATATTTATTTGTAATCAAACAAAAAAAATCAAAAAAAGTCATAAATAAATGCATTTTTAATACTTTTTTACGGATTTGAGCCATTTTTATGCAAAAAAAGAAGTTTTTGGCATTCATTATGCAAAAAACTTCAATGGTCATTTTACGGATTTATAAAAATGATGTGCATGCAATTCGTCACAATCACCCTTTCATCCGTCACTCTATAGAATTTTTTGGTCTCTCCTTGAATTTTTTGCCTCACATAGAAAACATAGAAATCATAAAATTTTCTATTTCTTCTCTTTTATGATTTTTTGTGAAACCCTGTTAACGGAAAAAAACCTCTAAGAAGGAATTATACCGACAATTACGAATTACGCATTACGAATTACGAATTCTATTATGTTTTCTATGTGAAACCACTATTTTTTTGCCTCACATATAAAACATAGAAATCATAGAAATTTTAATGAGGATCTTCCCTTTTATGTTTTTTATGTCTTTTATGTGAGACCCCTAATTTTTTTGCCTCACATAGAAATCATAGAAATCATAGAAATTTTATTGAGGGTTCTTCTCTTTTATGATTTTTTGTGAAACCCTGTTAACGGAAAAAACCTCTAAGAAGGAATTATACCGACAATTACGAATTACGCATTACGCATTACGAATTCTATTATGTTTTCTATGTGAATCCCTAATTTTTTTGCCTCACATAGAAAACATAGAAATCATAGAAATTTTATTGAGGGTTCTTCTCTTTTATGATTTTTTGTGAAACCCTGTTAACGGAAAAAACCTCTAAGAAGGAATTATACCGACAATTACGAATTACGCATTACGAATTACGAATTCTATTATGTTTTCTATGTGAGCCCCCTAACTATGTGAAACCTAACTATATGAGACCTAATCAATCACACAATATTCTAGCCTCATCAAATCCCTGCTTGATACGGTCGCCGATACCGATTCCATCACGAAGATTTCCGGCGATGCGCAATGTAGGGTAGAGTTTCTGAATCTTCTCTACCGCAGCCAGACGTTGGTCGGAAGATGCCTCGTATTGCGGGATAGCCCTTTTATGACGGAATATTTTGATTGCGTCCGCTTTTGTGCCAGCGTCAAACTTTAGCATGTCTACCAAAGCATTATTCACCAGTTCCTCGTATTCTTTATCCGACACATCAATAGATTCCGGATGACGCGCGCCTCCGATAAAATAAGCCATTGCGGCTCCACCGTTCGGGCAACGCTGCTCAAAGCAAGCCGACGGGAAGAGGATGCCAAGTACAGGTTTCTTTTCTTTTGACGGAACAAGTCCTCCAAAAGCCAGCCACTGATTGTCTCCACAGTCTTTCATGCCCACACCAATCTGCACAACCGGAGCATAATAAAGATTGCTTAAGTCGGCCATTGTCTGCGAATCTATAAAAGGAAGCAGTTCTGGCAGAGAATACGCGCCACAAGTGGTCACAATCTTTGCCGCTTTCATTTCTCGTTTCAATCCGTCCTTTAGGTAAGAGATCGCCCATCCGTCGCCATCGGGCACGATTGATATGCCTTGCGCTCCAGTGATTATATGCTCCCTGCCTATTTTATCAGCCAACGCATTGACAAGGTTTGAGAATCCGCCACGTGCAGAGAACACTTTTTTAGTAGCCTTGCGGTCTCTGTCCGTCTTTGGCAACTTTGCTTTCGCTATGCTGCCTTTAATGAAAGAGCCATAGTTTTGCTCCAGCTGATAGAGTTTAGGAAGAGCCAGACGAGCAGGAAGTTTATAAGGATCACCTGCATACACGCCAGAAAGGAAGGGGTCCACCGCGTATTCTACATAAGATTTTCCCAATCTGCGTTCCGCCAAGGAGCCTACCGACTCCATAGGGTCGTTGCCCTTCTCACGCCAAGGCTCACCAAGAATACGGAATTTGTCATACCAAGAGAACAAAGGAGTCGCCAAAGCGCTGAAAAGGCCGGAAGGAAGTTTATGGAAACGTTTCCCCTTCCATATCAGTCTGCGTTTGCTCGACTCCAAGGCAGTCTCCAACTGACAGCTGTCTCCCAACTGTTCGAACAGTTCAGCCACCTCCGGATGCTTCACGACACCAGTGTTAGGACCAGACTCAAAGACAAAATCACCCACTTTTTGAGTGTTTATTTGTCCGCCAATGCGATACTGGCACTCCAGCACCGTAACATTCTTTCCTTTTCTAGAAAGCTGATAAGCACAAGTCAAACCTGTTATACCAGCACCAATCACTACTATATTGTCCATCTGTTAGAATTTTCGAATCAGAATAATTTAAGTTGTCCAAACACGCTTATTTATGATACGCTCGCCCTTCGGGCTCGCGTTGGAAGGAGAGTCAGGGCGTTCCGCCCTTAACAATCCTCATTTTGGACAACTGCTATATAATGTTTCTAATTTAAATAGGTTTGGAAAACATCTTGTCGGTATTCACCATCAAAGGGTCAAGAGCAGCAGCCACATTCCTTACGAAAGGATGGCCCATCTCCGTCATAACTATACCCTCATCTGTCAGGATGATTATACCGTCGTCTTCCATCTCCTTAAGCTGACTCTCGTCGTAATGCAAAGCCGACTTGATGTCTTCAGTCGCGACACTGATCGTGTCGGCTATCTCATGCCAGTCGATACGGTAGTTGCACATCAGACGTTCGATCACCTCTTTAGCGATACGCTGTTGAGGAGTCAGTTCATAACCCTTCTTTGTAGACAGTTCGCCATTTAGCGTTGTGGATATATATTCCTCTATGTCTTTTGTGTTCTGCGCGTAGGTAGAGTCGAGCTGACTGATTCCGGTTGCGCCAAACGCATACACCTGGCCAGTGGTCCTGCGAGTGCAGTAGCCCTGGAAATTACGGTAAAGAAGGCCCTGTTCCAAAGCCTTATAAAGTTCATCGTCAGGCAACACGAAATGATCGAGGCCGATGCTCTTGTAACCTGCCTGATGAAGCAGATTGGCAGCCAGCTCGTACATCTTCTTTTTGTCTTCAGCTGCGGGCAAACCATGTTTTTCCAGGATTTGCTGACGTTTGAACACCCAAGGCACATGGCCATAGCTGAACGTCACCAAACGGTCTGGATGGAGTTCGATGGCGCGTTCGATATTCTTGGCAAACGATTCCGGAGTCTGGAACGGGAGTCCGAAAAGAAAATCCATGTTTATTGTCGCCCCCACTCCACGCAGAATCTCCATTATCTTATCTAATGGAAGGTTAGACGGAGCTCTTCCAACACCATTCAAAACCCTCTCGTCGAGGTCCTGTACACCGATAGAAAAACGATTGAAATGGCTTTGAGTCAGTTTTAGCCAGTCATCTTCGTCCAGATACCCGGGATGACACTCTATGGCAATTTCGGGTTTGTCTATCATAGGGAAAAGAGACAGCAAATGATCGTTGATCTCCTTCAGCACCGATGCCGGCATTGAAGTAGGGCTTCCGCCTCCAAAATGAATCTGGCTTATAGGGCGATTCTTGTCGAGGATGGAAGTGACGAGGTCTATTTCCCTGTGGACAGCCTCGATATATTTGCTGACAGTGTCGCCAGAGCTAGGCATAATATAAGAATTACACCCACAGTAATGACACAAACGTCTGCAAAAAGGCATGTGCAAATAGAATGAAAGTTTCTCGCTTCCATTACCATTGGAACGGCCGACAGCCTCCAAAAACTCGGAAGACTGCATCTCATGGAAATAGTTTGCCGGCGGATAACTCGTGTATCGAGGCACCGACACATTATATTTTTCAATTAAATGGCTCAAAGTATTATTGTATTTTCGTACTAATTATAAAAAAGTGATCATATAGCTGTTGTCCCAAAGGACAAGTGCATTTGAAGTCACACCATCACAAATGCTATATACACCATAACTCAAACAACCTTGCAAAGGTAATAGTAAATTTGGAGTTATTGCTTGTCATTTTGTCTTTTTCTTTGTATCAATACAAACAGAAGGATTGTGAATGTCTAATTTTTAGATATCTTTGCACTGATTTATATGTGTTTCAATGTATAGAGTTTTCTATGCATGGTCGGGTATATCATCAAGCACAGAAACAAAAATACAAGAGAACAGATACATGAGTTATATTTTCACAGATACTCTTTGCGGAAAACAGACTGAAAGGCCACCGGTATGGTTTATGCGTCAGGCTGGTAGAGTATTACCTAATTACAATGTGCTTCGACAGACAGCGTCATTCCATCAAATCATGTCGACACCAGAGCTTGCGGCAAAGGTCACAATAATGCCTGTGACAGACATAGGTGTGGATGCCGCAATACTTTTTAACGACATTCTGACCATCCCCACAGCAATGGGCATGGATCTTGACTGGAGCACTGGAGCACCACGTTTTGCGACTCCACTGCACACACTTGACAACGCTTCGGCCAGTCTGAAGCCAGACCCTTCAATGCTGACACACGCGTATGATGCGATCAAAGCGACAAAGAGCATGTCCGACTCTCCACTGATTGGCTTTTGCGGAGCACCGCTGACTACCCTTTGCTATATGCTTCAGGGCAACAGCGCAAAGCATGATTTCCCCGAAGCCAAAAGATACATGTTCAATAATAAGGAGCAGATGCGCAAGCTTGTAGACGCTGTCACAGAATTGAGCATAGAGTACGCGTTGGGACAGGTGAAATGTGGCATCGACGCCTTCCAGCTGTTCGACACCCATGCTGGGCTGGTGCCGTTCGAGTACTTCAAGGAGATGTTCCTTCCAGCAGTCAGAAAGATAGCCGACGCTGTGCGTAGTCAAGGAGTCCCGTTCATCTATTTTCCAAAAGGGTTGGGAATGGGATTGAGCTGCGTCACTCCAGATGTTTGTGATTTTGTCAGTATCGACTGGCAAACGTCCATAGCCGAAGCCCGCAAGACGCTGCACCCGAATGTCGGGATACAGGGCAATCTGGATCCTTCCGTTCTGTTTGCAGACAAGAAGGAGATCCAGCAGATTATGGAGAATGTGTACAGACCATTCTTCCACGAAAACAACAAATGGATTTTCAACCTTGGTCATGGTGTGATGGCTAACACTCCGCTGGAGAACCTCCAGTATCTGACACAGTGGATAAAGAACAGTGAAAATTGGAAGTAAGTAAGATGACAAATACAGGAAATTTGAAGGTGATAGCCAGAAGTTCGGCACTGTCGTTGATTCAGGTGGATGAGGTGTTTGGCAAATTGAAAGAGGTCGAATATGAGTTGACAAAATGCACATCATACGGCGACCAGCACAAGGAGGTATCGCTGATGGACAACATCTCCGCCGATTTCTTCACGCGTGAGCTAGACACCGCTATTCTCAACGGCACCGCTGACATAGCTGTGCACTCAGCCAAAGATCTTCCGTTCCCGTTGCCAGAAGGATTAGAGATATTCGCCTTCACCGCAGCGTCCGACAAAACAGACTCTCTCGTCTCTAAAGACAATCTCACCATCGCCCAATTGCCGGCAGGAGCAAGAATTGCCACAAGTTCGCCCAAACGCAAGGCTGAGCTTCTGAAGATGAGAAGTGATCTGACCATTGTCAGCGTCAGAGGCACTATCGGAGAGCGTATAGCCCAATTAGACGAAGGAAAGTTTGAGGCACTGATTGTCGCCACTTGCGCGCTCCAGCGTCTTGGATTAGAAGACAGGATAAGCGAACGTCTTCCTTTTGCCACACATCCATTGCAAGGGCATCTTGCCATTGTGGGCCGTAAGGGAGACGCTGCAAGAAAAAAGATTTTCGCATCACTTGACGATCCAAAAATACAGACAAAAGGTATAAAAGCATACTATGTGCCTGGCACCGAGATCCCATCTTTCGTCCAAAAGATGTCGGAGGCAGGCATTCCCCAAGAGACTCCTGTTGACATTGTCGTCAACGTGGCACAGCCGAACCAAAAGGAGTATCTTTTCACTCTTGCCGACATTCGCCATACTATAGTAAAGGCCAATGAACCGTTGCTTATCACAGTGGGTGATGAACTGGCCTACGCCAACCGACCCAAAAAGCCACTGGCGCTTGCCACAGGCACAAAGACAGTGTGGGCGGAAAAGAGAGGTGATGTGGATCATCGTCCCGTCATCAAGACAGTCATGGTGGATGATTCCAGACTTACGGCAGCACGCGAACAAATCGTCTCTGTAGCAAAATACGACTATGTGATATTCACCAGCAGCTACGGTGCAGAGTATTTCTTCAAGATTGCAGGAGACGCCAAGATAGAGTGGGAAAACACAAAAGTCATCAGCGTGGGAAGCACCACCACAAACATGCTCTCCAGCCATGGAATAACTCCATGCTATGAATCAGCCACAGAAAACGCGGAAGGCATAATAGCATGGCTTAAGGAGCAGACGGCAGCGTCGGCCAATATCCTTTTGCCAAGATCATCCATCGGCATAGAGGCTCTGCCCAGAATGCTTGCGGAAAACGGCAACAACGTTACAGATCTGCCTATCTACGACACTGTAACCAACAGACAGGAGCTGCCTTCAGACTTCACTCCCTACCACGAGGTGCTTTTCTCGTCACCTTCAGGAGTGAAAGCATTCAAAGAGATTGCCGGAGATCTGCCTTGCAACGTCCCACTGACTGCGAAAGGAGAAACCACCTTGCAATCGCTAAAAACTCTATAACCAAAGGTGATTAAAATTGAACAATAACAAAAACTACATAAGGGAAATGAAACGTTTCAGACCACTTAGACTTACAGCGCAGATCCGTGATCAATACGCTGATGTGCCACAAATAACTCCAGACACTTTTATTTATCCATATTTTGTGATGGAGGGTGAAGGTAAAAAGGAAGAGATATCTACAATGGAAGGCATCTATAGATTCACTATCGATGAGTTGTTGGCAGATATCGAGGATCTTTTATCTCTAGGCATAAACAAAGTTTTACTATTTGGTGTGGTTGATCAGGAGGAGAAAGATGAGCGTGGATCAGCCGGCTACAAGCCAGACAATATCATCAGCAAGGCAGTTGTAGCTATCAAGGCAAAGTTTCCTAATGTGATTGTCATCACAGACATCTGTTTGTGTGAATACACATCACACGGCCACTGCGGTCTGTTGTGCAACTGTGACGTAGACAATGATTCCACTCTTCCTTTGCTGGCAGAGATGGCTTATCAGCACGCAAAGGCAGGAGCTGATTTCGTTGCCCCATCAGCCATGATGGATGGCCAGATCGAAGCCCTACGCCAGCGTCTTGACGCTGAAGGATTGACATCAACAAAGATCTTGGCATATTCAGCCAAATACGCTTCCGCTTACTACGGACCATTCCGTGACGCCGCAGGAAGCGCTCCATCATTCGGCGACCGCAAGACATACCAGATGGATTTCCGCACTATGGACCAAGGAATTGACGAAATCGAGGCGGATATCGAGGAAGGAGCAGACTGGATTATGGTGAAACCAGCGCTAGCTTATCTTGACATCGTCTACCGCGCCCACCAGAAGTTCCCTAAATATCCTATGGTGACATATCAGGTGTCGGGAGAATACTCAATGCTAAAAAACGGAGCAAAACAAGGGTTCTTCGATGAGAAGAGAATATTCTTTGAGAGCCTTGTGGCAATGAAGCGCGCTGGAGCGGACTATATCATTTCTTACTACGCTAAAGAATTCTATAAATAAACGCTTCAATTTAAAAGTTGAATATAACAGATTGTGGTAGAAAGCAAGATTATAAATATTAGTGAGCACGGATTGAAAGAGCGTGAGCGCCTGACCTCCGAGCTCGTTGTCGACAAGGAGCAGCCTCATGTGCTTCTCGCCACATGCAACCGTACAGAGTTGTATTGGGGAGACGGCGAGGTGCCTATGTCGCTCGTCGAACATCTTTTCCGTGTGGCGTCTGGCCTTGAATCGTCTTTGATCGGCGAACGCGCCATACAAGGGCAGATCAAGCAGGCGTATCAGGAAGCACTTGAAAAATACAGTTTGCCAAAAGGGCTCAACCGTCTTTTTCAATATGCCATGCACACAGGCAAGAGAGCCCGCATGGAGACTAAAATCTCCGAAGGCGCTGTGTCTCACAGTCAGGTGGCCGTAGATATCCTAAAGGACAGAGCTGTTGATATAGCGAACTCAAACATAACAGTTGTAGGTGTCAACAAACTCAACGAAGATATTCTTAAGTTCCTTTATGCCAGAGGAGCAAAGAATGTTGTCGTTGCCAACCGTCACGTAGAGAAAGCGGAGACTTTTGCCAAACCCTACGGCTACGGCTTCACCGGCATCACACACGACAGAGAGCTTCTAGCCAACACCGACGTCCTGATAAGCGCGACGTCTGCTTCTCATGCAATCTTTTTCAAGGACGATTTTCCTCTGGACAGAGAAATGCTTGTCATCGACCTTGCCTTCCCCCGCGATGTTGAGGAGGGCACAGAGCAGCTCGACAACGTCACTCTGTTCAACATTGAGGACATTGAGAGTTTTGCCCGTAAGAATCTTCAAAACCGACACGAGGAAGTTGCTAAAGTGGAGGCCATTATCAAGGAAGAGATGGACACTTTTGAGGAATGGCAAAAAAAGGCGTTTGCCATCAACGAATAATTTTGGAATTATGTCAGTTGTCCAAGAAATAGGAAAACGTTCGGACAACTTTTAGTTTAAAATCAAAAATAGATTATTGTGAACGAGAGAATCAAATCGAAAGCTGCTTTCGAAGAAGCAGTTCAGTATATACCAGGAGGCGTGAACAGCCCCGTGCGTGCTTTGAAAGCCGTTGGAGAGACACCTCTTTTCGTAGAGCGTGCAGAGGGAAACAAGATTTATGATATCGATGGCAATATCTTTACAGACTACTGCCTGTCCTGGGGTGTATTCCTTCTTGGGCATTCCCATCCTTCGGTTAACGCTGCCGTGACAGCCGCAATCGCCAGAGGCACAAGCTATGGTATCCCTTCCCTACAGGAGACGGAATTGGCCAAGCTAGTGAGAAAATGTTTCCCAACTATGGAGCGTGTCCGTTTTGTGAACTCAGGCACTGAAGCCACAATGAGCGCGATCCGTCTTGCTCGCGGATATACAGGAAGAAACTATATTGTAAAGTTTGAAGGTAACTACCACGGCCATGCAGACCATCTTTTGGTGAGCGCAGGATCAGGTGTGGCACGTCTTGGAGGAGCGTCATCCGCAGGTGTTCCTGACGCATTTGTGTCGCAGACACTTGTTGTGCCATATAACGACACAGAGGCTGTGACAGAGATTTTCGAGAAGTATGGAAACGAGATCGCAGCCATCATCCTTGAACCAGTTGCAGCCAACATGGGTGTTGTGCCGACATTGGACGGCTTCTTGCAGTTCCTTCGCGACATCACCAAGAAATATGGTTCGCTTTTGATATTTGATGAGGTGATCACAGGTTTCCGTCTGTCAAGTGGAGGAGCACAAAAACTGTATGGAATAGAGCCAGATCTTACAACTGTAGGTAAGATCGTTGGAGGAGGATTCCCTGCCGCCGCTTTTGGTGGACGCGCGGATATCATGAAGATGTTGGCTCCCGACGGCCCCGTCTATCAGGCAGGAACATTAAGTGGCAACCCAGTCGCTATGAGCGCAGGTATTGCCACTGTAACAGAGTTGTCGAAAGACAGTTTCTACGATGAGCTTAATGGCCGTGTAGACGTGTTCGAGAAGGCACTTTTGAAAGCGATCGAAGGCAAGGGCATCACTCTTAAGAGAGTCGGCCCAATGTTTACACTGTTCTTCACAAACGGCAAGATAGAGAACTTCCAGGATGTGCAGAAGACAGACCAAGAGCGTTTTGCTCGTTTCTTTAGATATATGCTTCGTAACGGCGTGTATGTATCGCCTTCTCAGTTTGAGGCAAACTTCATCTCCATCAAGCATACCGACAAAGATCTAGAGCGATTTGTGGAATTGGTCAGCGCATTCAACGAATAAAAAGCATAGATATATAGGCAGGTATAGAGCTGCTATACCAAACAAAAAGCCCCAGGAAATAAGGTTTTAGGCCTTATAATCCTGGGGCTTGATTTGTAATGTCTAGATCTATGTAGACGCTGACATTCGCGTCTCCATTATCTAACTATCACCTTATTGCCATTGACAATGTAGATTCCCTTAGGCAATGTGGCAACCTGAGTGACACCTTCACCATACTTGACATCCTTCGCAACCAATCGTGAAAGGATATCGTAGATGTCTAGAGCACCAGCCTTTGCCGACTTGACATAAATGCCATTATCAAAAGCATAGACAATGATATCATCATTCTTAAGCTCCACAATAGGTGACATATCTCCATGATCCTCTATCAACTGATTCCAAGCAGCGTTCATTCCAAACTCTCCCGCGTATCCTGCCTCATCATAAATATTGTCGACGTTGATTTCTATCTTATAGAAACCAGACTCTTTCGTCTTAGATGAGATGTTTACAACATAAGTATAGTCGTCAATCTGCTTGACAGTCACCGTCGAATCACTCATATTATCGCCAGCCTGACAATATAGCTCAATATCATTGTAGTCGAACGACTCCTTCTGAATCTTGCGGTTGAACTTGACCACCACGCTGTCTATCGGAGTTGTGACTGTCTTCTCATCTTCAGGAACTCCCGCAATCTCTGTCACCTTCAAGATATTCTTTCTGATAGAGTAATAGATATCGTAGTCGTTCTCGCCAAGAGTCGTCATGTAGTCTAAGAAATGTAGACGGTTCTCATAGATAGGCTCTCTGCCGTCAGGAAGCGACACGAATGTTGTCCAGACGTTGCTCAATGGAATCTCCACACTATCCTTCACTCTCACAACCTTCTTGATCTCGTAGAAATTGTCTCCCGGATCATTAAGCTCTGCATAGTTCCATCCACTCTCAGAAGGAGTGACTGTAAGAGTAATCATAGAATCAGATAATCCTACGACTGGTTTGTCTACAGTTGCTTTCTTAGCCAACTTCACAGTGTCCTTGCCTCCATCAGAATAGTAGATGGCGTCAGGAGTATCATTATCGTCCTCATAATCGTTTACAAGGAAGTCGACTACGTGGTCATCCTTCACTCCGTACGCGTCGACAGTCTTGATCAACTCGTGGATAGCGATACCGCTAACCAAGCTCAACTCTGGATTACCGAAACTGTTGGCGTGGACAACGCTAGCCTCATATTTAGTGAAGTGGCCAAGCAACGAGCTTGTCAACCACCATACACCTGTCTTAGCAGACTGAGCCTCAATAGTGCCGAAGTCGATATTCTCCGAACCAAGATCGCAATCCTTACCGTTCAAGCTAGAACCGATGATAGCGAAGTCGATTAGCAATCCCTTCTTGTTATCAACGATTTCAGGCTGAGCTGTCTCAAGCTTCACGTTCTTAGCATCACCATAACCCTGATTGTCGATTCTCACACCAAGAGCAGCCGGTACAGATGGCTCAACACGATCCTCAGTCAACGCGTCGTCGCCAAGGATATTACGCTGCATGAAGTAGTCGATCTGCAAGTTTGGACTTGGGTAGACAGTCAAAGTCACAGGGTCAAGATCCATTGTGATTGTGTCGCCATTCTCAACATAGATGATCTTTCCTCCGAATGAGTAGTTGATTGGCTCTTTTGGAGCAGCTCCTCTTTCAGGAATGAAGCGGAACACTGCAGTCGCCTCTCTTCCGGCTCCGATGCTAGAAGTACCGTCGACAGATGCCACACCACTCAAAGACTGAGTGTTGATCTGGAACAAATCGGTTGCATCATTACCCTTGTCATCACGGACATCAAGCACAACCTTAAAGTTATCCATATCCATAGTCTCGTTGCCATTGTTGACAGTAAGCGTACCGTCGAATGCCTCACGAGTCATAGTCAATGTCTGAGAGATATGAAGTTTGACGCTAGCACAAACGCTCTTTCTCTTCTTGTTGTGCTTAGCCATCTCGTCGTTGATGAATAGCACCATCTCCTCAATTGTTTCAAATCCTCTGAAAAGAACATACTGATAGAAGTTAGAAAGATTAGAAAGCTGATTATAGAAATTCTGCTTGTTCACAATGTTAGGATACAAATCATTAGACTCATATACGCTATCATTCCAAGCATCAATTGATCTATTCCATCTCTCGCTGATTGCAATCATGTCTGTCAAAGAAAGGTCGGAAACAGGTATTGTCTTCACCTTGTCAATGTCGATCTTCTTTGTCGCAGTAATTGAATCTATTGCATAATCCAAGAAATCAGTCATGCCATTCTTCATCAAAGCTTCTTCAGAACCAACACACTCCAACAACATACGTCTTCTATAAAACTCGAACGCAGTGTACTCAATGAAGTCATGGCTTGCCAACATATAAGGAGACGCCACTTCATAGAAATCAACTGTTTCTGACTCTACATCTGCAGCTCTCAACTTCGCGTCATGTTTGCTTTTCAAAGAATCAATACCTCTTGCTGCCAAATCATAAAGGAACTGGCCACAATTAGACGCAAACTTATCATTAAGCTCACATGACAATTTTTGACACAACCAATCCAAACATCCAAATGGTATAAGATCTCCATAACCTGGAATCTCACTAAGTTTTGTTGTCAAAGCATCATAAGCATATTTAGCGACCTCTCTACCTTGAATACCATTAAATACAGCATCTGCAATATCTTTGGCTTTATCAACATAACCATTGACATCATCCACTTTTTCGTGTATTTCCTGGGCTACGCTTATAGCTTTCTTAATATTCTTCCATGTCGAAGAGACAGTCTCTACAGACTCTTGCGCAAATTTTTTCTCTCTGTAAGCACCTTCGGCAAGATCACCAAAGAAAGGAACCCAACCAACAGCATCCCACAAACAGCTCTTCCATCCGTCAATCTGATCCTCACACGACTCCTCATCACAGTTCTTAGTCTTTACAGTAGAGACGCCGATGTTGACACTACCGCCATAGCCTCCACCGAAGCCTCCGCCATAGCCGTAGCCACCGCCAATACCACCGCCACCTGAAATGACTCCAGTGCCAGTAGGTGAAGATGTGATACATTTCCATGTCTTCACATAAGTCTCCTTCTCTACAAATTCACCACACTCATAACCATACTTCACAATGATTATCTGACAATCACTGCCTGTATCGTCTGAACCATCACCGTCGCCATCAGGATCATCGTCCTTTGGATCATCGCCTGGTTTTGTTGGTTTATCCCCAGGTGTTGGGCAATCCTTGCAATCCGGATCTCCAGGATTTATAGTAGTGTCTTGTGGACAATCTTTGCAGTCTGGATCCACTGGTTTTACAGGATCCTGACAATCTTTGCAGTCTGGATCAATAGGAATGTCAAACTTACCGTCTCTTCCTGCTCTCTCAATAGTCACAGGCACCACAACAGATGTGCTTGCTGGAAGTGAGTCGATATGATCCACATCAGGAGTAAACTTGAAATGCTTCATTGACGGAACATTCACAGCCACACTCTTCGCAGCTATCAATCCGTGGTTTGTGATCACAAGGTATGCGATCTGCTTGTCGCCAGGGTTGAAGCTCTCTCTGCTTGGCAATCCGTTAGGGAATTCCGCAGTAACGACTGGGACAGGAACATTTGTCTCATACTCTGTCTCAATCTCAATCTCATACTTATCCTCAATCTCCACACGCTCCACATTCCATGTGTATGTGACAGCCTGATATGTGATGAAGACAAACTTGTTCAAAGTCTGGCCAGCCTGAACTGAAACAGTCTCCTTATAGCTTGAATGTTTGTCTGCTCTTACACACAACAAATAGTCACCCTCAGGAATACTGTCGAACTTAACCTTACCTGTGCTGTCTGAGATTCCACTAGCGATAACCTTAGAGTTGAATGCATTCTTGATCTCAACTGTCGCGCCAGCAAGATGGCTCTTGGATGCTGAGTTGTAGTAATACTCGTCGACCACATCTACGACAACACTTCCGACAAGAGAAGATGTGTACTCCATAGTGTAGCTGATTGAAGTCGACTTACCATTCTCACAATTGAATCCGATAGATCCGTTGATTGGAGTGTTAAGTTTGGCACCGTCGTAATAAGCCAGCTTCAAGACAGTCTTGACAGTGTCACCTGACTTAATGCTCTCGATCTCTGTACCGTTAGGCATTGACAATCCCTCAAAGCCTTTTGGAAGAGCCACAGATACCTTACCAGTCTCTCCAAATCCTGTGTTGATTAGAGAAAGCTCAAGTGTCTTAGGTTTCTGTTTTGACACATACTCCTTAATATTTGCAGGCAATACCTTGATCTGACCATAAGGCATCTCGCAATAGAAGTATGAAGTGAAATCTGCAGTCAAGCCTTCAGCAGTCTCGACGCGGAATGTCGACGGCATAAACCTTGTTCCTTCTGTCAACGATACGCCTGTCATTGTATAGTTGATTCTCTTCGACTCAAGACCATACAACACATCAATCGAATCAAACTCTACCTTTAGTCCGTCAGCCAAAGTCAATGTCCTGACCTTGACGTTCTTCGACTCAACATTACTACGGTTTCTGACAGTGACTGTTCCACGTACTGTATCACCCTTCTGAACCAACCATCTGTCTGTTCCCACGCTGCATGAGATACCAGGGATATCGAATCCATCAAATGTAGCGCTTGATGATTCTCCACTCAAGCATACACCTACAGTGTAAACACCGCTTTCAAATAAAGAAGACTCGTACTTGACTGACACCTCACCCTTGGCATTTGATGTAGCCTCAAAAGTTCTGATCTCAGAGCCACCCTTTCTCAACGAAACTTTCAAACGTTTGCCCTCGAATGGGTTGCCGTAAGCATCTGTAACAAATCCCTTGATAGGAATAGTGTCACCAGCGTTGTATACCTCATTTTCCACCAAAGCGTCAAACACATAATAATTGGCAAGGATACCCTTCAAATACATAACAGCTGTATACTTGCCCGACTTGAATGTCAAAGTGGCTGTACTTGACGACTTCTTCGAATCAGTCGGATTATAATAAACATCATAATATCCTCCTGTCAACTTATCCCATCCGTCTCTCAACTTGACTGAGAAATCAGCGGCGTCTGCTCCAGACAATGTGTATGAGATAGAATCAGTCAACTCAAATCCTTTGACATATCTGCGAGAATATGTTGACGAGTTAAGCTTTGTTCCCAACTCACAAACTGTAGAACCATTGATCTCCAAACTTACTGGGATATCGATTCTGAAGCTGTCGACGTCGGAGCTGATAGTGTCGCAAGCAACAATAGCCTTGACCATATACTTGTAAGTAGTATGGTTGTCGAGATCAGAAAGATATCTGCTGTGATCCTTCACATAAGATGCCATTGGTGTAGACGGCATCTTCTGAGACGTCTTCCATACATAGAAATCGTATTTATCGACGTCAACTGGAAGCGACAACTTGTTCCACTCGATTGTGATATTATTGCTAGTCACATTTATCTCATAAGCCTTCTTAGGACGAGCAAATGTCACCTTCTTCGCAGAGAAATCAGGATATACATAATAGTTGTAGTTGAATGAAGCTCCTGCAACACCAGCCTTATCGTAAGGAGTGACCATCAATGTCAAAGTATCGACATCTGTCTTTTTAGTTGTCAACTTCATAGACGGGATCGTAGCACCAGTTCCCGAAGGAGCCTCAAATCCTGCGACGTGTCCTGCGTAAGCGATCTTCCAATCAATCTTAGCGATTGTAGAATCAAATGTAGCCTCATCTGAGTATCTGTTGTTGCAAACCACCTGGCTGTAGTCAAGCATCTGAACATATTCACCGTCAAACTCAATTGCACCAAGGTCGATAGCCTTACCATAAATTCTAGCTCCACCATTGACATCCATCTTATCAGTCATCGCACTGTCAAGACCCATGTCGATACATGAAGAGGTTGCGTGCAGACGGTAGTCGCCGCCAGCAGCGTTGATGAAGCAAACATAATTCTTAGAAGCATCCGAACCACTGTTTGCTGTAGCCAACTTGATATTGTTCTCTCCAGTCAAATCGCCATCAGACGCGCTATATTTAACCTTAACATAATCGCTCACCACCACCTGTGGACGAACATCATCAGTCACCTTATTGCCATAGATGATAGAGTTGGCAACAGTTGCAAATTTCTTTGAAGATGTGTTCATATAACTGATTGCGCTTCTATCTTTAGTCGTGTTATGCGCAATAGTAGAGTTAGTGACGAAAGAGTTGTAATCAGCAGATACAATGCTATTGCTTGAATTCTTGATTACATTTCCATATACCAAAGAATTGTCCAATGTTGAGTTTAAAATATGGATTACGTTGTAGGAATTCGTTTGGTTATTATAAATCTTACAACGCGTCATTCTAGAATTGTCAGAAGCCTCAACAATACCATAATTAACCGTATTGCCATAAATCTGAGAATTTGACATCACAGAGTTTGACATAACAACACATCTATCATACTGAGAAGTGGTATTGCCTGTGAAAGTACAGCTGTCTACCACACCTTCAGATATCTGAAGATCCTGGATCATATTATCAGCAAACGTACAGTTGATAAACGCAGACTTCTCAGCATAAACACTTTCGTAACCTGTTTTTGCATTTTTGAATGTACAGTTGACGAAAGTAGTGTTCTTCTTTGATTTGGCATTCACACCATAATTACTACTCAAGCCTCCGTTCTGGATTGTGAATCCATCCACAGTCACAGCCATAGAGTCGGCAAAATCGTAATTCTGGACAATACATCTTCTCTTATACTTACCGTCGATCACAGTGACGTTCTTCTCTGCGTCTCTCTCATCCAAAGATGATTCTGTTCCGGCAAATCCACCATACAAGCTGACTCCAGGGACTAGAGAAATTGCAGAAGCCAATGATGTGTCACCTAGGTAAGTGCCCTTTGCCACCCAGATCTGATGTTTATTTCTTGTTGTAGACGCAAGTGTTATCGCCTGATTGATTTCACCAAACGCGTCATCCCAATTCAAACCATTTCCATTAGCACCCGCCTTTACATAGATGATGTTTCCGACTGATGCTCTTTCAGAATACTCAGACTCGATTGCACCCATATCCACAGCGTCACTCTGCTTTCTTTCGTTACCAAGCAAATCCTGAGTGTAAGAAACATCCGTTCCTGCGTTTATACAAAGAGATGTTCCAGATAATGAATAATCTTTATTTGCAGGATCCTTGAATGCCGCACTCGACTTGTTGCCAGATATATTACCTTCACCATCGGCACCACCATTAAGCAAAGAGTACTTGACTTTAGTTCCACTCAAATTAATATTGTCTGTACCATTCGCATACTTGTTGCCAACAATGATTGAGTTGAGTATCTGAGAACTTGAAGTTCCAGAATATGAATAATATTTAGACACGTTGTCTGTCACAGTACAGTTTATGATTGAATTCGTTCTCCAAGTATCTATGACATTATCTCCGCCATTCTTACAGTTGGTGATTAGAGAATTTGATATCGTACTGTTGTTTATATAGACCATATAGCGAGACGATTGATTTCCATCAATCAACAGTCTGTCAACGGTAGAACTAATAAACTCCACTATACCACGACAAGTCTCACCTCCATTGTTGATTATCTTACAATCTGATATTTTAGACTCATCGATATAAACGACATAATTATTCTGACAGTAGTTTCCTTCAAAAACACAATTTGTCACGACAGCGTTTTTTGAAGTATACAAAGCACTTGCTCCAAACATTTTATTATTCTTGAAGATACAGCTGTCAACAAATCCGCCTATAGAATTCAAAATACCATCTTTATTAATATTGGCAGTATTGATATCATCGTTGTAACAAATAACTGAATTAGTCACATTTCCACCCTTAGAGTAAATTGCCAATCCACCATCAACTGCAGAACATTGCTTGACTATACAGTTGTTCAAAGTGCCATTCTTACTTAAATAAACACCACCACCATATTTTGCATAACCATTTTGTATTGTGAATCCATCGATCACAACTCCCATCGAATCAATAAAATCATGATTCTGACTAATTACTCGTTGCTTATTCTTACCATCAATGACAGTAGGATTCTTAGCAGTGTCTCTATCAGCAAGGGATGTTTCGGTTCCAGCAAAACCTCCGTATAAGCTAACGCCTCCTGCGACACTCAACACAGTATTAAGTGTAGAGTCGCCATAATATGTTCCAGAAGCCACCCAAATCTGATGTTTTTTACCATCAGCCGACGCTGCAAAAATAGCCTCCTGAATATCACCAAATGCTGACTTCCAGCTTGAACCGTCGCCCTTTGAACCAAGTTTTACATAAACGATCTCTCCACATGGCTTGCTTTCCGGTGCTTTTTCATGAGCAGACTCGATAGCTCCCATATCCACAGCTCCACCTTGCTTTCTTTCGTTTCCAAAAAGATCCAAATCACCAGCAACGTCAACACCAGCATTAATACATAGCGAGTTCGCAGACAATGAGAAGTCATCATTATCAGGATCAACAAATGCAGCCCTACTCATTGTACCATCTATATTATTTGGCAAACCTGTCGACTCAATCATATTATTTATGATTTTACAATCTCCATTTCTTTCCAAAACTGATGAGTACTCGGCGAGCATCTTGTTGCCCACAACTATTGAGTTCTTCAAAGTCGAATTAGACAAACCAATGACGTATCTGCAACTAGTTTTATTTCGGGCTATTGTACAGTTGTATACCGTCGAAGAGAACAGATTAATAACTGCTTCATTTGCGTTACAGAAGTTATCACAGATTAAAGAGTTTGAAAGTATACCTGCCGAATAACATACCTCAACCAAACGATTATTAGTGACATTTCCCTTAATCACACATCTGTTAGCTTTTCCTTCATACACATACAACATTATTGATCTACCTGATTTAACGTCTTTCGATGTGTTGTTTAGAATCTGACAGTCTTCAATTAAAGCATCTCTAACATATAACAGATAAGAATTTATGTTTGTGTTTCCTTCAACCAAACAATTTCTCATTACGGCTGATCCACGCAACTCGATAGACGCTCCATCTCCATCTGTATTCATAAACTTACAGTTGCTAACTGTACAAGATGAGAAATAAGATCCTCTATAATCTGAACCTGATTTGTAGACTTTATTACCTACAACTTCACAATTGCTAACAACTGAATTATTATCTGCATTAAACAGGTGATAATAAGAACTATTGTTCTTGACTATACAACTATCCATCACCGATTTTATCAATCGGATGTTTGAATTCATGCTGTTAGAATATGTATTGTCAACAATCTGTGTGTTCTTGATTGTTGCATTGTTTGCATAAACAGCCGAACCGTTTTCAGTCGCAGTGTTATTTCTAATGATACAGTTATTGATTGTAGTGTTTGTTGTTATGTTAACACCACCTCCGTTTACAGCAAATCCATTCTGGATGACAAAGCCATCAACTACGACTGCCATAGAATCAGGGAATCCATAATTCTGAGAAACTACCATTCTTGCCTTTCCACCATCAAGGACAGTAGGATTCTTGGCTGTATCACGATCAGCGATAGATGTCTCTGTTCCGGCAAATCCTCCAAATAGGCTGATTCCTCGGCTTAGGTTGACTACATAAGAACGAGTGGAATCGCCTGTATACGTACCGGCTGCCACCCAAATCTGATGACGTTTGCCGTCGACTGACGCAGCTGACATCGCATCCTGCAAATTTCCGAATGCTGACTTCCAGCTTGAACCGTCGCCTTTAGAACCCTCCTTGACATATACTATCTCACCACATTTTGCAAATGAGACACCTTCCTTATATGCCGACTCAATGGCTCCCATATCTACAGCTCCACCTTGCTTTCTTGCATTTCCCAACAAATCGACATTATCAGTGACGTCGGCACCAGCGTTAATACAATATGATTTCTCCGTCAATGAATAATCTCCATTCTCAGGATCTGTGAACGCCACAAGCTTCATCGTAGCATCAATATTGTCTGTGCCTATCACTGTGGCCTCCAACATATTATGACTTACAGTATTTGTTCCCTCAAGGCTCAAAATACTGCCGTAACCAGCAGGTCTTTTGTTACCAACAACTATTGAATTCTTCAATGTGGAATTAGACATATGAATCTGATGTCCAACATTGCTTGAATTATTGGTAAAAGTACAGTTGACCATCATTGAATTACTGTACAAATAGAATAGAGAATATGAGCTCGTACTCTTATTGTCGATGATCAATGTATTAGATATTGTCGAATAATTACTAGCATACAATAGTTTGTTCAATGTGATATTATTACCAACTATTCTACTGCGTTTTAGAGTAACTCCATCATACAAAGAGATCAAATCGCCTGATGTTGTATTTCCTAAAAACTGACAACTATCCGCTACAGATTTGCCCGCAACATACAATACATTTCCTGTAATACCTGTGATGTCCTCAAACACACAGTTGAACATGGTTGATCCATTTCGTATATCAGCACACGAGCCAGATCCATTAGTCTTTCCAAACTTACAATTGCTTACATTTGAAGCGTTGAAGTAAGCACCCTTATAATCACTATATCTGTTTGTACTTCCTCCAAACTCACAGTTGCTTACTTTTGAGCCATTCTCCGCATAAACGCTTGAATGCTCATATGCGCTATTGTTCCTTACCACACAACTGTCCATAATACAATTATTCATATAGACAGTTCTTTTTGCAGAACTAGTATAAGTATTACCCTCAATCTGACAATTCTTGATTGCGGCACCTATCGCATACACTGCTAAACCATAGTTTGACGCACTGTTTCCTTTGATGATACAGTTGTTGATTGTGGTGTTATTTCGTATATATGCGCCTCCACCATCTACAGCCGTACCATTCTGAATTGTAAAGCCATCAACCACGACAGCCATCGAATCGGCAAAGCCATAATTCTGAGTGATAACACGTCTTGCCTTTTTTCCATCAATGATAGTAGGATTGTTTGCCGCGTCTCTTTTCGCCAATGACGTCTCAACACCTGCAAAACCTCCATACAAATCTACTCCTTTTTCGAGATACAACACCGGAGTTGAAGTTGTAGTGTCGCCATAATATGTGCCGGCGGCAACCCAAATCTGATGTCTCTTGCCATCTCTTGCAGCCAACTTTATCGCCTCATTGATATCACCAAACGCAGATTTCCAACTTGTACCGTCTCCCTTTGAACCCTCCTTCACATATAGTATTTCGGCAATAGATGGAAGAGCAATCTTCTCATGTTTCGACTCGATCGCACCCATATCCACAGCTTTGCTCTGTTTTCTTGCCTTGCCTAACAAGTCAATAGTCTCATCTACATCCGTTCCAGCATTGATACAATATGAAGTCTCAGACAATGAATAATCTCCTTTTTCTGCATCAGCAAAAGAGGCCAACTCTTTTGATCCGGAGATATTTCCGTCTCCAGCGACACCGCCTTCGATCATAGAGTGAGAGAATGTATTCGTTCCTTTCTGCTCGACATAACTAGTAAATGCGTTTGCAAATTTTGTGCCAACGACAATGGAATTAACCACTGAACAATTCTCTATTGTGAATGCCGATGAAGCTCCGGTCTCATTATCAACAAATGTTGAGTTAATCATCTTTGAAGATTCTGTCATTCGTAGAGGATGAGACGAAGAATTCAAACTCTTATTGCCATAAATCAACGAGTTTGAAAGAGTAGAAGATTTAAGAATATTGACGATATTATGATTTTTGTCAACCACATTGCCGTAAACCTTACAACGGTTCATCTGAGATGAATTGTAGACATAGACAATCTCATAATCAATGCCTTCATTCTCAATGATTTCCGTATCCTCAATTTTAGAACTGTTTTCAACATGGACAACACTGTTGTTTGTACTCTTATTGTTTGATATCGTACAACCACCGACAAAAGAGTTATACAATGCTTTTACTCCTGCATTACGTCCAGTGTTGTTTGTCAACTCACAATTGATCAATTTGGAACTGTACAAATATACAAGAGCATCGCCAGATTTATAAGTATCTGTATTTGAATCAAACTTCGTATTAGACACAGTTGAAGAATACGCGTAAATTCCGGATGTATAATACGCCTTATTGTTCTTTACGACACAACTGTCCATTACCGAATTGCTCAAATACACTGTTTGATAAGCGACGGTACAGTTGTTGTCACAGATTATACAATTTTTGATTGTTGCATATTCCGCATACATGGCCAAACCATAGGCTGTCGCGTAATTGCTTCTGAAAATACAGTTGTTGACTGTTGCGTTTTTTCTCAAATATGCTCCACCAAAATACGATGACGAGCAGTTCTGGATCGTAAATCCATCCACTACAACAGCCGCGTCATCAGCAAACGCTTTGTCCTGATTGATACCACGATGACCTTTACGACCATCTATGATTGTTGGATTTTTTGCTGTGTCTCTGGCTGCTAAGGAAGTCTCTGTTCCCGCAAATCCACCATACAGACTTACTCCAGGTCTTAGGTTAACGACTGCAGATGCATCACTGGTATAGGTTCCCTTTGCCACCCAAACATCAGCACCTTTTTTCGCTGCGGAATCCACAGCTTGCTGGATATTACCAATTGCATTACTCCAGGAGCTACCATTTCCACTGCCTCCTGATTTTACGTAAACGACATCTTTTGCCGACCCGGTTAACGCGACAAAAGATAGTGCCAAAACCACCAACAGCGATCTCAGCTTAAATCTTTTTAAGTTCATTGTGTGTCACTTATATGTTATCACTCTCAATTTTTCCACAAAAAATGTGCCAAACAAATATGCATTAATAAGATACACAAAAAGTAGAAGGTTGCACATTGTCTCTCCAAATGTTTAGCACTGGATTTATAGCGTGCACGTTTGCTACGCTTAAAATGTTATAGAGTTCTAGTTAAAAATATTAGCAGAGACGCATGTTACGTCTCTGCTGAATTTGTTTATTATCCTACCTCACATCCGTTGGCAACTTCCTTGCTTGGTGAAATCACAACAAGCTTTCCGTCGCTGTTAACGGCTGACATAATCATTCCCTGACTTTCGATACCCATCATCTTTCTTGGCTTGAAGTTTGCCACGAAACATACCTGCTTGCCTACTAGCTCTGCAGGATTAGGGTAGCTCTTTGCGATACCAGAAAGAATTGTGCGGCCGCCCATACCGTCGTCGATCTTAAACTGAAGCAATTTATCCGACTTTGGTACGTTAGTGCACTCTAGAATCTTGCCGACGCGGATGTCAAGCTTCTCAAAGCCTTCGAAATCAGCGTATTCCTTCACTGGCTCTGGCTTCCACGACTCTGCCTTTAGCTTAGCCTCTGCCTCAGCAGCTGCTGCCTCATTCTGAGCCTTGATATCCTGTAGACGCTTAACCTGTGCATCCACCAATGCGTCCTCAATCTTCTCAAACAACAATTCTGCCTTGCCCAACTCTGCTCCTACTGCAAGCAAATCTGTCTTTCCTAACTGATTCCACTCGAATGTCTGCATGTTAAGCATCTTGCGTAGCTTCTCTGATGAGAATGGCAAGAATGGCTCGAACGCGATTGCCAAGTTAGCTGCAATCTGCAATGCGATATGTAGAATCGACGCAGTACGGTCCATGTCTGTCTTTGCAAGCTTCCATGGCTCTGTCTCTGCCAAGTATTTGTTTCCGATACGAGCCAAGTTCATTGCCTCCTTCTGAGCGTCACGGAACTTGAAGTTGTCTAGCAACTGCTCAAGTTTTGCCTTGACATCAGCGAACTCTTTCAAAGTCTCCTTATCGTAGTCTGTCAACTCCTTAAGAGCTGGCACTTTACCGTCGAAATACTTAGAAGTAAGCACCAAAGCACGGTTGATGAAGTTACCGTAGATTGCTACAAGCTCATTGTTGTTGCGAGCCTGATAGTCTTTCCAAGTAAAGTCGTTATCCTTTGTCTCAGGAGCGTTGGCTGTCAACACATAACGAAGCACATCCTGCTTTCCTGGGAAGTCAACCAAATACTCGTTCAACCATACAGCCCAGTTGCGTGATGTAGAGATCTTGTCGCCCTCAAGGTTCAAGAACTCGTTGCTTGGCACGTTGTCTGGAAGGATGTAGCTGCCCTCTGCCTTTAGCATTGCTGGGAAGACGATACAGTGGAACACGATGTTATCCTTACCGATGAAGTGAATCAAACGAGTGTCCTCGTCCTTCCACCACTTCTCCCAGTTTCCGTATTTCTCTGGATTAGCGTCACACATCTCCTTTGTGTTGCTGATATATCCGATTGGAGCATCGAACCATACGTAAAGCACTTTGCCCTCTGCACCCTCGACTGGCACTGGAATACCCCACTCCAAGTCGCGAGTCACAGCACGTGGCTGAAGATCCATGTCCAACCAGCTCTTACACTGTCCGTATACATTTGGACGCCACTCTTTGTGATCCTCCAAAATCCACTTCTTCAACCAATCCTGGTGCTGGTTCAAAGGCAAGAACCAGTGCTTAGTAGGTCGCTTAACTGGTTTCGATCCAGATAGCTTACTAACTGGGTTGATCAACTCCTCTGGCGATAGTGTGCTACCACACTTCTCACACTGGTCACCGTATGCTCCCTGAGCGTGGCAACGTGGACACTCACCTACGATATAGCGGTCTGCCAAGAATGTCTTAGCCTCCTCGTCGTAGTACTGCTCGCTTGTCTGCTCCACAAACTTGCCGTTGTCGTACAAAGTCTTGAAGAAATCAGACGCTAGCTTATGATGTGTCTTAGAAGTTGTACGTGAGTAGACGTCGAAAGAAATTCCAAACTCCTTGAATGAATCCTTGATAATCTTGTGGTAACGGTCCACAACATCCTGTGGAGTGATACCCTCTTTTCTTGCACGGATAGTTACAGGTACTCCGTGCTCATCAGAACCTCCGATGAAAATCACATCCTCTCCCTTCAAACGAAGGTAACGGACGTAGATATCAGCAGGCACATATACTCCTGCAAGGTGACCGATGTGCACTGGTCCGTTGGCATACGGAAGAGCAGACGTTACGGTCGTTCTCTTATATTTCTTCTCCATTATATCTTAATTTTTCTTATTTATTCTGACAATATTATTTGCCTATGGATCTATCTCCCCACGGTAGCTAATTGTCTTCGACAATCATCAACCATGGCCTAATAAAATCAACCTTTCCACGGTTGTGAAATAAGAACAGGCAAATTACAATACTTGAAACCTGAATCTTAATCAACGTATTTCAACGATGCATTCGTAGCGTCGACTGTCAACCTCACACGTCTGCCAAGACAAATTGCATTATTTGGCTGATCATGTCCGACGTTGACTCCATACATGATCGGAATATCCTGGTCAGCAAACTTACTTGCAATAATCTCCTCTACACTCTTGTCGTTACCCTGGTTCATCTTGATAAACTGGCCTACAACAACACCGACAATATTATCAAGTTTGCCGCTCAACTTAAGCTGAGTAAGCATTCTGTCCAAACTGTAGTTGCTCTCACCAGTGTCCTCGATGAAAAGAATCGCCTGCTTTGTGTTCAAATCGTAAGCTGTGCCACCGAGGCTGTAGATCAACGAAAGGTTTCCACCTACTAATCTACCCTCGGCAATACCCTCTTTACAATTTTTATTTGTAGAAATCTGCAATCCTTCAGCCTCACCAAACAAAGCCTTACGAAGACTTTCAGAAGTAGTGGCATTAGAAAGGTTCTGCACCATGCCACCATGGATTGTCTCCACACCAAGATTATTGACCGCGGCATGAAGGGCAGTGACGTCACTATAACCAACTATCCATTTCGGACGCTCTGTCAGAGCCTCCAAATCAATGAACGGAAGTGTCATTGCGGCACCGTAGCCTCCACGTGCGGCAATCAAAGCCTTCACCGACGGATTATTAATTAATTTCTGTGTGCCATCAACTCTCTCTGCCAACGTGCCTGCATATCTGCCGTCTACATTATAAAGATTGTCCGCCTCAATCACATTTAGGCCCCAGCTTTTGAGTGTCTCGATTCCTGCCGACATTTCCGACTTCGAAACCGCATTCGACAATGCAAAAACCGCTACCGTGTCCCCCTTCTTCAAAAATGGAGCACGAATATCCTCTGTTATCTCCTTTTGGTTGGAAAGAACAGTTGAGTAATACTCTTTATTGTATATGTTTGTGTATTCGTTTGTGATATACTCGTTAGTGATGTCATCCCCACAAGATGACAAAAACATCGTTCCGCAACAAGCTGCAAAAAGAGTATGTATGAATTTCATAATACAAAACTAATTTGATTCAACATGCAAAGTTACTATTTTTTTGCATTTGTCAACGCACCAACATTAGTCAATCTGCCTTCAGACACGTTTTTTACAATATAATAGCCCTCTGTGTCGACATGTATGCAATTCTCTCCCTCACCCAACGTTGCTTTTACAATACATTTTCCATCAACACTGTATATTTCAACAACACCGGCTGCCGACGCATTTACAACCACACATCCGCCTGCCGATCTGACCTTATATGATTCATTCTCGACATTTCCTACATTCGTCGCATCACAATCGGAACGTCTCAACACAATGTCTGAAACAGTGATGTTAGCCGCAGGATTAGCGCCAAAATCAAAAAGCATCTTTACTCCATCCATACTTTTGGGCGAACGCATCTTGCCACGCACGATTGTTCTCTTCTCGTTCGCTGGAATATTTAGCAACTGCATGTCTGATGCCGGCATGAATGAAGCATCGTCTTCCCCGTCGTAGATCTTGAACAAAACATTTTTCAAGGCGACGCTACTCTCAACCACAAAACTCAAATCATACTCTTCATCAGCCTCAACCATCACGTCTTCCGCCCTAAACGAGAATTGTGCCTGCCATCGTTCGTAGGTCTGCTCAGGAAGAGAGATATCCAATTTTTTCGTATCTCCATCAATCGACGCGGAAAGTTCATTCCATCCTGGAGCAAAAAAATATGTTGTAGATATATGCTTGTCTTTTAATAAATTGCAATTAGAATCGTATCCGTAAGCCTGAGCTCCAGCATTGTTGTATAATTTGGATTCAGGATATGATTCGTTATCCTGGTAGACGCGAATCCAATCCACTTTCATTGTGCGAGACGGAATTGTGCCATCCACATCGCCTCCAAACTGGCCACCCATAGCAAGATTGAGAATTATATACTGAGCCTGGTGGAAACAACTCAATCCATTCTCCTCCGTCGCCTTAGAGATGTCCATCACATTTATATTGTGACGCGAACCGTCTTTCTCATCAATCACATAGTATTCCGCCTTCTTCGGAGTCCACTCGACACCATAAACAAAGTAATCCTCGTCAAATCCACGACTATACTTAAGTGTCTGGCCATAATCACAATGAAGGTAGTCTCCGTTCGTGCCGTTCCAGTGCATGGTCGATACCACACTGTTAGGCTCGGCGCCACGCCACTCGCAAATATCTATCTCACCACAGTAAGGCCAGCCCTTCTCCTGATTCTCTCCAAGCATCCAGAATGCAGGCCACACTCCCTGGCCACGCTCTGGCAACTGTATGCGAGCCTCTATCTTACCATATTTCATAGAAACATTCTGCTGAGTATGGATCTTTGCCGACGTATAAAGGATCCTGTCAGACACATTTTTATGGGCGTCACTACGTAATGCGACAATATTAAGTTTGGAATCCTCAACAAAGATGTTTTCCGGATTAGACGTGTAATACTCCTGTTCGTTATTTCCCCAGCCATAGTTTCCCCAACCTATGTCGTGATTCCACACGTCAGAGTTGAACGAGTCAAATTCATCGCTCCACACAAGTCTGTACTCCGCATTCGTGTGGAACACGGATAAAAGTAACGGAACAATTATAAGTAGTCGTTTAATCATAATGACAAAAAATAGTTGTTTATTACCGACAAATTTACTCTTTTATTTCGCCAAAAGAGGATGCACCAAACTCTTTGATTTGATACATCCTCTTGGATCTGTTCTTGTAAAAATTTTAATTATTCCTCAATTTCAACCTCATCAAAATCTTCCTCCGTCACCACAACACTATCCTGTTCTAGTTCCGGTTTGTACTCATTGTAAACCCATTTGCTTAACGGTTGTCAACGAGCATAACAAAAGATCTTTCCCAATAAATCATCAATTTGAAGAGACAAATCTAATAGCATACTGAAGGTTTGCCTTCATATATCTATCAAATGCCTTGTCCTGATGACCTATGCTGACAAATCCATCTGGCACATCTCCCCAAATTTCTGTATAATCAGACTCTGGAGCATACATGTACACTTTGTCTTTTGTTCTCAACACATATTTTTCACTATGAGCAAAGAACAATGTGTCTCTTTTAGAACGAGCAAGGTCGATACCATAACCATTATAGTCCTTGTAGTTAATACCCGACAACGCAAGCATTGTAGGCAACACATCGTACTGTACACCTAGAGTGGAATCCACACGTGCTGGCACTTCAGGATGGTTTATGATAAGCGGAATATGGTTGCTTGCCATAAGGTTCGACACATAGTTTCTTCCGTGGTCAGCAACGAATACGAACAAAGCGTCCTTACCCCATTTAGTGTTTCTGATCTTATTATACAGCATGCTCAACTGAACATCAGCGTAATATACAGCAGCCTCTTCCTCAGTGAATCCATCCTTGAAATACTCCTTAGGTATAGAGTATGGCGGATGGTTAGAACAACCGTATATCACATTAAACGTCTTCTCAACACCAGAAGAGACAAGTGAATCAATTTTATTGATAGCAAAATTATATAGATACTCATCAGGCGCACCCCATCCCAAAGATCTGTACTCTGCAGGATAATCATCCTGACAATATCTGTACTCGAATGGGTTTGCCGCAAAGAATCCGTATACATTATCGAATGTTGAAGAATGAGGGATGAACAACTGTGTGACGTAACCCTCATGTCTGTAGACTGTAGATACAACCGATCTTGTTTTTGGGATTCTCTCCATCGAATGGAAATGTGTAAATACTGGGGCTGTACTGAATGTTGCGCACATACCCTTCTGCGTGATCACACCTGCGCTGTAGAAATTACAATAAGACAACGACTTTGCATAAATAGAGTCAAGGAATGGTGTTACAGTTTTAGGATAACCATTCACCTTCAACAGTTTCGCGCTCATACCCTCCATAAGGACAAGGCAAATATGCTTGCTGTTCTTGATGCTGTTTGGATCAGCCTCATGAGGATAGTTGTTGTATCTTGTTGCAATTGCCTTTGCCTTAGTTAGCGACATGAAATTGAACGCATCATTACCCTTCTCAGCCTGAGCTCTTGATTTCTCCACATAGAAGAACGCATTCATTGCTGAGATATTTAGCAACAACTGATCACTGAACTCTGCAAATGAAGTGTTTAGCGGAGTTCCTAATGTCTTTTGTGTCTTTGTGATGTGCTTCTCCTTATACTTGCTGCGTCCTCTGATTCCTACCGCCATCAACAATGCCAAAAGCACGAAAACCAGAATGCTTACCAAACGATACTGCGAACTGCTCTTAACAAACTTCTTAAACAAGAAATTCAAAAGATACATGAAACCAACACAAAAAGCAGTACTGATGACGAATGCCACCAAATAGGTGCTTGAAGTGATCATGTCTACCACCTCTGTTCCTAAGCCTAACGCCTTGATAGCCTGAAAGTTCAAGTTGGCAAACTGGTATTTCACATACACCACGTTAGCAGTACAAATAGCAAACTCAACGAAATAAATCACAGCAGTAATCCAAAACCCGACCTTAGACACCAACTTGTTTTCCTTTCCTATAATGCTCTGCACAGCCAATACGAAAGTGACAGGCACCAATGCAATAAGAGAACAGTGATTATCGAAGACAGTTCCTCGTCCCATACACTCTAAAATTTCCGAGGAAAGTGTATTGTCCTTCAACGCTACCGAGCAATATGCAATCTGTATTCCACGTACTATTGCAAACGCCACAAGCGCAGACAAATGTGCCAATAACACGAAAGGCAAATAACTAATTGTATTCTGTTTTTTCATCAGGATTATTTTTTTTACCGATGCAAAAGTAATCAATTTTATCTTTTTACACAAAAACGAGCGGAACCCCGCATTCTTACATTTATTCAACGATTTCACCGATCAATGTGGCTGATGTTGTCTGCAAAACTTTTACACGAACAATATCGCCAACCTTAGCGTCTCCTCTAGGGAACACTGCCACCTTGTTCTGCTGAGTGCGTCCGAACAGCTGGTCCGCGCTTCTCTTACTACGGCCCTCAACCAACACTTCGAACACCTTTCCAAGATCACGTTCATTGCTGATAGCAGACAAACGTGTCTGGTTTTCAATAATTTCGTTCAGACGGCGTATCTTCACCTCCTCTGAAATGTTATCTGGCAAAAACTTAGATGCGTATGTGCCAGGACGTTCAGAATATTTGAACATGAATGCCGAGTCGAACACCACTTCGTTCATCAGCGAAAGAGTCTGCTGGTGATCCTCCTCCGTCTCTCCATGGAATCCACAGAAAATATCTGTAGTGATACCACAATCAGGAATGATACGACGAATAGCGGCTATTCTTTCAAGGAACCACTCGCGAGTGTACTTTCTGTTCATAGCCTTTAGCACCTCCGAACTACCGCTCTGCACAGCAAGATGGATATGGTTGCAGACGTTGTGCCACTTAGCGATCGCGTGAAGGATATCATCAGTCATGTCCTTAGGATGCGACGTTGTGAAACGGATACGCATGCTAGGGAATTTCTCAGCGATGATCTCAAGAAGCTGGGCGAAAGTAGTGACGTTCTCATTCTCGTCGACGAAGCGATAAGAGTTGACATTCTGGCCCAACAACACAACCTCCTTGAATCCCTTTACGCTAAGGTCGTTCACCTCATTCAGGATGCTGTCTACCGCACGGCTTCTCTCGCGTCCACGAGTGTAAGGCACAATACAGTAAGAGCAAAAATTGTTGCATCCACGCATGATCGACACATAGCCGGAAATACGGTTGTGGCCTATTCTTGCCGGAATGACGTTGCGGTAGGTCTCAGTAGTAGAAAGCTCAACGTTGATGGCCTTCTCTCCGGCCTCAACACTGGTGATCAAGTTAGGCAGATCAAGATACGAATCCGGTCCGCACACAAGGTCGACAACACCAGTCTGAAGGAGCTCTTCCTTCATTCTCTCTGCCATACAACCGATAATACCTACAATAAGCGGACGCTTGGCATCACGCTTGAGCGACTGAAAATACTGGATACGGGAATGAATCTTCTGCTCCGCATTATCACGGATAGAGCAAGTGTTGGCAAATATAGCGTCCGCCTCTGCCAAATCCTCAGTGATTTCATAACCCACTGTCTGCATGATCGCAGCCACAACTTCCGTGTCTGCCACGTTCATTTGGCAACCGTAAGTCTCAATAAAAAGTTTTTTTGTCGCAGATTTAGAGTCTGTTTTCATTTTTTATATATTAAAATTGTTGCAAAGATACTCATCTTCGTTTATTTTTGTATTTATTTAGCAGAAATAGATTTTCAAATGAGTGAAGAAATAAAGACAAAGTCGAAATCGACTAAGAAAAACAAAGAGCCATTTTTCAAGAGACTCATCAAGAATCCTTTGTTGATCAGCATATTCGCAGCCATCGTTATTTTGCTGTTAGGATTTGTATATGTGACAAACTGGCTTGAAGACTACACCAACCATGGCAAGGAGATTGAAGCTCCCGACTTGAGTGGCATGACAGAAAAGGAATCGGCGGACTTATTGGCCTTGAAGGGTCTCACATACGAAGTTATCGACTCCACATATGTGAAAGGCATGAAACCAGGTGCTATTGTCGACCAGGTGCCTAAAGCAGGGGCCAAGGTCAAGGAAGGACGCAAAGTATACGTCAAAATCCAGGCTTATAGTGCCAAGAAGGTGTCTCTTCCAGAGGTGCGTGAAGGTTCTGCCAGACAGGCTGAAAATTTGTTGGCTAGCGTAGGTTTGAAGGTTAGCAATTTGGAATATGTACCGTCTGAACAAAGCGGAAACGTCATCGAGGTCAAGTATCACGACCAGATCGTCCTTCCTAACACACAATTAGTAGAGGGTTCGGCTGTGACTTTGGTTATCGGACGCGGTTTGTCAAACGTAGAGGTTGTAGTAAGCAGTTTCCGTAACCTTACTATCGAGAGAGCAAGAAATGAAGCCCACGAGAAAGATTTGAATATCGGTGCCATCACTTTCGACAAAGGCATGTCTGATGAAGATAAAGAAAAAGCTGTGGTCTATAAGCAGTCGCCTATCACAGGCAAGGTGGTGCCTGCCGGCACTCGTATCGACCTTTATATGACTTCCGACAAAAACAAACTTGAGGAGCCAGAAGAGGTGTTCAAAGACGAGACAGTGACTGACTCTGTTGCGTCAAGCGACGACGGTCTTTGGAATTAATGTTTCAACGTTTCGCATTTTGTCTTACCCATGACAAAATAATTAACATCATTAATATTAATGAAGACGGGACTCTCTCCCGTCTTTATTTTCAAATAGCATTATGCAAGACGAAAACGAAGAAGATATAGAGATATTCAAAGACGGAGAGGCTCCAGAGGCTGAACTTGGCAACGACGGCCAGCTCCATGAGCATTTCCATTTCAGTGTGCCTGAAGGCAAAAAAATGGTGCGTATCGACAAATTCCTTGTCGGTGTGATGCCTCACGTCAGCCGCAACCGCATACAAATGGCCGCTGATTGCCAAACTATCCTGGCCAATGGCAAACCGGTGAAGTCGAGCTACAAGGTGAAACCAAACGACGAAATCTCGGTGATGCTGTCGTACCCTCCGTCGGATTTCACAATCATTCCTCAGGATATTCCTATCAACATCGTCTATGAAGATAAGGATGTGGTGCTTGTCAACAAAACAGCTGGCATGGTGGTGCATCCGGGATTCGGCAATTTCCAAGGCACTCTGCTTAACGCCCTTGCCTGGCATCTGAAAGACGATCCCGACTACGACACCTCAGATCCACGTCTGGGACTGGTTCACCGTATCGACAAGGACACCTCCGGCCTGCTTATCATTGCCAAGAACGACGATGCTAAGAGCGACCTTGGCAAACAGTTCTTCAACAAGACTACCCGACGTCGCTACAACGCCCTTGTATGGGGTAATGTGGAGAAAGATGAGGGTACCATAGACGCTGATATCGCGCGTGATCCAAAAGACAGAATGCTTTTCACTACGTTTCCAAACGGAGAGAATCCGTCTGCCAAACATGCGGTGACTCATTATAAGGTGTTGGAAAGATTTGGTTATGTGACACTTGTGGAGTGTATTCTTGAGACTGGCCGCACACACCAAATCCGAGTCCACATGAAGCATATCGGCCACACTCTCTTTGCCGACGAGAGATACGGCGGCATGGAAATATTGCGCGGCGAACGCACGTCCAACTACCGTAAGTTTGTCAGCAACTGTTTTGCGTTATGCCCACGCCAGGCTCTTCACGCAAAAACTCTCGGATTCCGTCATCCACGTACAGGCGAAGAGATGGATTTCGACTCCACTATCCCTAGCGACATGAGAGCGCTACTCGACAAATGGAGAAACTTCAGCCAAAATCATACATATTGATAAACAATCCAGGAATGGGAGAGTCTTAAAAGAGGGTGTATCAAAATTGATACGCTCTCTTTTCGTATTTAAAATCAGCAAAAAGCTACAAAATCCAAACAAATACTCCGACAAACCGAAGAATGAACGCATAAAAAGGCATCCTTTGTTTAATTTCTATATTTTTTTCTATTTTTGCCTTATAAGTTTTACATCAATGTGCGTTTTGTCCACGTTCTTGTTATTGCTAAATAATTAGTTCCATGAAATTACACCTATTAGTAGCCGCACTTGCCTCTGCTATCTCTCTTCAAGCAGGAAACAGTATAGACATTGCGAAAAAAACAGCGACAGAATTCTGCCAACACCCGACACTAAAAAAGATCGGGATAAAGAAATCTCATTTAAGATCTGCATCACCAGATGAAGACGCATCCTACTACATCTTCTCTGATGACACAAACGGCGATTACTGCATTGTATCGGCAGACAACAACGAGGTTATGGGCTACGGAAAGATGTATGCCGACGAAATGCCAAAACAATTGGAATCAATTCTTGAGTTATATACACAGGCCACACATAAACAAGATAGCAAACTAAGAAGCTCTACAGTCCGTGAGAACATCCCTTATTTCATGGACGTCAATTTCAACCAAACTGCTCCATACAACAACCTTTGCCCAAAAATCAATGGCAATCAGGCACCAACAGGATGTGTCGCTACAGCAATGGCTCAAATCATGAAATACTGGAGATATCCAGATCAATTGCAGAATGACATCCCGTCTTACAAATACAATAAAACATTTGTAATGGGACAACCTGCAAATGAGCACGCATACAACTGGGACAATATTCTCAACCATTATGAGGGGGACACGACCGATGTGTTAAATAATGAGATTGCCCAACTGATGTTCGACTGCGGAAGAAGTGTGAACATGTATTATGGAGAAGATGAAAGTGGTACGGATGACGCTATGGCCTATTATGCGTTAGCCAAATATTTCGGCTACAACAGCGATTCTCTGCAATTTCTTAAAAGAATCAACTATTACCACGATGAATGGGTAGACATCATCTACAATGAGCTGGCTAAAAAAAGACCCGTCATGTGCAGCGGTGCCAACACTGTAAGAGAAAGCCATGAATTTGTGCTGGATGGATATGCAGACGGCATGTTTCACGTCAACTGGGGATGGAACGGCATATGCGACGGTTATTTCGACATCGAAATCATGGACTACAACCGCGACTTCGCAGACGAGCCACAATACGGATTCGCCACGAACCAGTCCATCATCACAGGTATTGTGCCAGGAAAAGGCAGCAAAGAAATCAATAAACCTATCTTTTCAGCAATGACCGAAGGATTGGACAAAAATGAGCTTGGCGTGTACACTAACATCACCCCAGCAGACAACGGATTTCGTCTGTCATTATTAGCAACCGCATTCATATCCAACTCAGATTATATATCTGCTGATAATTCCATTATCTACAGATATGCCTTGGGATATGTCAACGAAAAGAACGACACCGTATTCTTCCAGACTATGAAAGCCAAATCCGGATCAGACATAATGATTGAAGCAAGCAGAGTGTTTGATTCCACCTATTTTGGCAAGGATATGACTTTCCTATTGCTACGATCTAAAACAAACAATAATGCGACTATAGACTCCATGTCGGCAGAATGGGAACCGTCCAGACTGAACTCTGTAACCATCAAACTCCCAGATTCTCTCGAGACAAACCCGATCAAACTGGAACTAGACATCAAAGCTGACATAATCGAAGATGCCATCATTATCGACGCATCCGTAAAAGCACCTCGTCCGCAAGGAGGTAAAGACCAATACATCCTCGCTCTAGTGAATGGAGACGACACATTGTCGACTCAGTGCAAACAAGATTTCCCATGGACAATGCCCTACATAATGTTCAGCTTCTCAGACAAATACGACATCAGACTTCTTGATGAGGATCTCCAACTCATTGTTCTTGAGAGAAACAACTACAAATCGCCATGGACTGAAAGCCCTAATTTCGAGAAGAAACACT
The DNA here is from genome assembly GCA_024401565.1 of Paludibacteraceae bacterium. Lineage (GTDB taxonomy): Bacteria > Bacteroidota > Bacteroidia > Bacteroidales > Paludibacteraceae > UBA1723. The sequence continues at coordinate 43,593 of JAKSKU010000007.1, read as the reverse complement.
TAAAAATCAGCGATTTAAAACTACGTTCTGGAGAATATGCAATCGACTCCATAACCGTCAGCAACGACAGCACAATGTATAAGTTTGAAATCTCTTTCGCCAATCAAATGCCATATGAAACACAGACTTTGTGCCAGATTGTTACGCAAAATATGTTTTTACCTATTTATATTCCTTCAAACGGAACTTCAAAAAACACATTCACGCAAGAGTTCCCATTATTGTTCAACGAGAGATATAATCCCATTATCCAAATCGCAAATATTTACACCGATTTCGAATACTCTTTTGATGTCAAACTTGACACAAACAGTCATATCTTCTATAATGCGTATCTCGACGATCAAATGGACATAAACATTCATTTCAAAAACAAAAGTATAAACGATCTCGAAACCACTTTTTATGTGTCTCCATACTCTATACCGACTCATAACAACGAACCTCAAAAGTTGGATCTTGCAGTTAAATCCGACACAATGTGCAAATACATTTACATGCCTGAATTACAGAACAATTCCGTACTATATATCAAAAACCCTTCATACTATCTATACAGCGCGGATTATAAATTGATTGATGTGATATACAAAGAGATTGGGTTCTTCGGCTACATCATTCCACAAACAAACAAAGGCATGAGAGAATTGTCGGTGTCATTATACAGATACGAGGAAGACTGCTCTTCTCCGATCGACACCACACTATTGATTGCGTTCACGACATCAGTTGATAATGCTAAAGAATCTCAGTTCATGGAAATACCTGTCCATTTCGACGCCGGCACAGATGAACTGGCAACAACCATCAACTACAAAGAACATTTCTCTATCGCCAATCCTGAATATCTTGGATTATGCAAACCAGACAGTTCTTTCTACAGCTGTGTCCTTCTTGACGGATTCGGCACAGACAACGTCACGAATACCTCCGCGGCATCAGCCCTTTCATTCATTGCGGCAGACGGTGGCGTTTGGATTTCGTCGGATGTTGAGGTCCCTTCATTGCCTATCTTTTCTATTGACGGAAAGATTGTGGAGACGGTAGGATTGAACCAAGAATCATCATTGTTTGTGCCGCTTGCCAAAGGAATCTATATTGCTGGAGGCAAAAAGGTATTGATCAAATAATTGCAGAGACGTCGCAATATAACGTCTCTGACATTGTGGGAGATCATGGCGTCTCTAAAAACAAAGGCGAGCGGGATTTTTTCCGCTCGCCTTGTTTATTTAATGAAGCAATCTAAAGATTAACCTTTAAGCTGCTGAAGATACTGCTGTGCCTTACGCTCACCCTGCTGAGCTGCTGCCTGGAAACACTGAACAGCCTGGTTAAGATCCTTAGGCATACCGTCTAGTCCATCAAGGAAGCACTCTCCCATGAAAGTCAAAGCGATAGGATAACCATTCTGTGCTGATTTGATCATCCACTCCATACCCTTCTCAGGATCCTTCTCTACGCCTCTACCCATCTGATAGATTGTAGACAAATAGTACATAGCCTCTGCATCGTCAAACTCATCAGCTGCTTCAGTGAAGATTTCTACTGCTCTAGGAATGTCTGACAATCCACCCTTACCATAGTAATAGATCTGTGCCAATGGTCCATATGCTGGCTGATAACCCTGCTCTACTGCCTTACCATACCACTCTGCTGCCATAGCGTAGCTCTGCTCTACAACGACTGCCTTGTGGTAGCAGTAACCCAAGTTGTGCTGTGCCTCTGCAATACCTGCCTCTGCTGCCTGAGATAGGAACGCTACTGCCTTCTCTATATTACGCTCTACACCCTTACCCTGCTGGTAACAGTTAGCGATCTCGTTCAACGCCTGTGGTTGGCCCAACTCTGCTGACTTAACATACAACTCGAAAGCCTTTGCAGGATCCTGCTTGATACTGCCATATCCTCTATCGTAACAGCTTGCCAATCCATAATAAGCGTTAGCATTATCCTGTTCCGCAGACTTGATCAACCAGTTGATAGACTCGTTTTTATTCTCAGCTACACCCTCGCCCATTCTATAGCAAGTAGCCACCTGGTACTGTGCGTCTGAATCACCCTGCTCTGCAGCCTTCAAGAACCACTTGAACGCCAACTCCTGGTTCTCCTCTACACCATCGCCATCCTGATAACAGATAGCTAGATTATACTGAGCTATTACATCTCCCTGCTCTGCAGCTTCCATCAAATCTTTGATTTCGTCGTTTGCCATTTTTTTTACTTTTTAGTTTATAATAGTGATTAAATGAGTAAAAAACTCATCTTGTTAATTCTCAATTTGTCAATATAGGTATAGAATTACCGCTCCAAACAAAGCAATAGTTTTCAATATCCCTTAAAGCATGACGGGAGGTAAATTATGCTTAGAAACCGATTTCTCAGGACTAACCTCAACTCCATCACCATCCTGGTAACCAGATGGCAGACCAAATTTTCATCTCTGCACCACACTGTTATGCAGCCTTGATCAACGCATCAATATTCATACTTTTTCTTGTTCGTGCATGAATTAATTACGATGCAAACGTAATGATTTTTCAATTATCATCCACTATTTTTTATCCTAACAAATCTTAACGCAAACTAAAAAAATGTTAAAATTACATTTATTGGTATATTTACATATTTAATATGCCAATTATATACGTATTCCGCTATCTCTTTTTCTTAAAAAAATCTGTCATCAGCTGAGTGCACTCACTATCAAGCACTCCTGATGTCACAGTGGTTTTAGGATGCAACGCATTAGGCGCAAACTTCTGGAAGCCACGTTTCTCATCCGAACTACCGTATACCACTCGTGAGATCTGGCTCCAACCAAGAGCCCCAGCGCACATCACGCAAGGCTCAACAGTGACATACAAAGTGCAATCCGACAGATACTTGCCACCCAGATAGTCGGCAGCCATCGTTATAGCCTGCATCTCTGCATGGGCTGTGACATCATGTAGTGTCTCGGTAAGATTATGGGCAGACGCTATCACCTTGTCGGCACAAACGATCACGGCACCAATAGGCACCTCACCCTCAGACAATGCTTTCCTCGCCTCTTTCAAGGCCATCAGCATAAACTTATCATCATTGTTTTCCATAGGGGACAACTGGTTTGGATCTGTCTAATCAAAAAGTGTAGGAGCTTCTGTATACTGTCTGGCCATAATCTCGGAAAAGACAGTGCGTCTGATAAAATCAGACATAGCTATCTTGTGCTGGACACAAAACTTGGAAAGAGCCTCATACTCCTTCTCGTTCAACGCCACCACAACACGATGGTCTCTAATCAGACTCTTATTGTTTTTGGGTACCGCCATACTCCTGGTTTTTGGTAGTGTATACACAAAAATATGAATTAAAATGTAAAAATCATCCGTTTTGCCTAATTTTGTAAAGATTTTTTGATGATAAAGATGAAAGCGACAGATTCCGCAGAATATATACATTCGTTGATTGAAGAGGGCGAGCACGTCAATCAGGACTTCAAATTTGAGATTTCAGACGCGAGAAAAATAGCCAAAAGTTTTTCCGCGTTCGCCAATACTCAAGGTGGCCGCCTGCTTATCGGAGTAAAAGACAACGGCAAAGTGTCGGGCGTAAGTTCAGAAGAGGAGGCATATATGGCAGAAGCTGCAGCCAACGTCTACTGCACACCTCATCCAGAATTCGAAATCCATCAGCATAAAGTAGACGGGAAGACGGTGCTGGAGGTTATCATTCCAGAGTCGGACAACAAACCTGTCTACGCAATAGACGAGGACAACCGTAATTGGGCTTACGTCAGGATAGATGATGAAAATATCCAGGCCACAGCCATCCATCTTGAGATGTGGCAACAGGGCGGAATGCAGCACGGCGTCACCATTGAGTTCACAGACACGGAAAAAGATCTTCTTAAATCCATAGAAACCAACTGTTTCTCAATCAACAAATTTGCAAAAACACACAATATCGACCGACGAGACGTACAGAAACTAATAGCAAAACTTGTGCGTTTCGGAGTGCTGGAGTACACATTTATCGATAGAAAATTCCAATTAACTTTGTAGTTTTATGCAAAAGAGCCCGAAAAATAGAAAAATTATGCTAAATTTGCGTTTCGCTAAAAGTACGTAGCACGATTAGGGACTTTTATCAGCATTCACTATTGTGCATTACGAGTTAAAAAATGAGAATTACAGCTTCGATTGTAACCTATATAACAGAGCGCGAGGAATTGCAAAAGTGCATAGATTCAATGTTGGCAGACGGCATTGACAGAATCTATGTATCCGACAATTCTCCGTCCGACAGCTTACGTCAGTTCTGCGAAGGCTTATCAAACGTCGAGTATATTTTCAACAACAAAAACCTTGGCTACGGTGGAGGTCATAACGTGGCAATCAAGAAGGCCATAGCTAACGAATCCTCATACCATCTCGTTATCAACGCGGACGTTTGCTTCGAGAAAGGCGTCATTCCAGCAGTGACAAACTATATGGAGGAGAACACAGACGTCGCAATGGTGCAGCCAAACGTACTTTATCCAAACGGACAGCAGCAGTACACTGTGCGCATGCTGCCCACTCCTGCCAACCTGATTTTCCGCCGTTTCCTTCCTGAAAGCTGGGGAGAGAAGATGAACGACAGATATCTGCTTAAATTCAACGACCACAAAAGCGAGATGAACATCCCATACCATCACGGTTGCTTCATGTTCTTCCGAGTGAAATGTTTTGAGACAGTTGGCCTTTTCGATGAAAGATTCTTCCTTTATCCAGAGGATATCGATATCACAAGACGCATGCACAAGCACTTCCGCACAATGTTCTGGCCGGGAGCCGTGGTGACTCACAAGCATGGAGCAGCGTCGTACAAGAACAACAAAATGCTCCTTATCCACATCAAAAACATGATCAAATACTTCAACAAGTGGGGTTGGTTCTTCGATAAGGAGAGAAAAGAGTGGAACGCTCAGATTCTTAAGGATTACTCTCAAAAGCAGAGCCTATGAACTGCATCATCTTTGGAGGTTCGGGATTCATCGGCACTCACCTTGCGAAACTGATCAAAACGACCTATCCCGAAGCTAAAATCTATAATCTAGATATCGCCACACAAGGCGAACCATTACCAACAGTCAAGGACTACAAACCTGCTCTATGCGACAACGAACCGCATCCCGCTGTTTTTGTCCGCTGCGACGTGAGAAAAGAGATCGATCTTCAATTCTCTCCGACAGAAGACGACATCGTGTTCAACTTCGCCGCCGTACACAGGACGCCAGGGCATCCAGACCACGACTATTTTGAGACAAACATACGTGGTGCGGAGAACGTATGCAAGTTTGCCGAAAAACACAACATAAAGAAAATCGTCTTCACATCTTCCATCTCACCATACGGAGCCTCGGAAGAATTGAAGACGGAGGACACACTGCCGACTCCAAACACACCTTACGGAATATCCAAGCTCGTGGCTGAAAACATCCACAAGACCTGGCAGGCTGCCGACAAAAGCAGACAATTGCTTATCGTCCGTCCGGGTGTAGCGTTTGGAAAAGGAGAGAACGGCAACTTCTCCCGTCTTTACAACGGATTAAAAAACAGGAAATTCGCATATCCAGGCCGAAAAGACACCATCAAAGCCTGCATCTATATAAAAGATTTGGTCAGGTTCATGCTATGGCATTTAGAAAACTCCGACAAGGGAGTCGATACATACAACTGCTCATACGAGCCGGCATACACCATCGAACAGATTTGCCAGACAATGATGAAAGTCACAGGTCTGAAGCGAACGCTGCTGCTCATCCCCACATGGCTTATGATGCCTGTCGCCGCTGTGATTGGAGCGTTGGGAGCCCCGTTTGGAATTTGCCCGGCAAGAGTAAGAAAACTGATGGTTTCCACCAATATATGCGGAAAAAAACTGGCGAATTCTGGTTTTAAATTCACCTATACTTTTGAAGAGGCGTTGGCAGATTGGTATGCCGACAATGGTGGCAAATGCTTGGAATAGTTAATAGTTAATAGTTAATGGTTAATGGTTAATAATATGTAGACGGTTCTTGAGCCGTCTTTTTTTATTTAGGCAACCATAAATCATGTCATTGGCTTTCTCTCGGATTCATAGCCCATTCTTTCAAAACCAAGCATAAAAAAAGAGAACCATTTCTGATTCTCTTTCTGCGTACCCAGACCCGGGATCGAACCGGGATGGGTTGCCCCACTGGTGTTTGAGACCAGCGCGTCTACCGATTCCGCCATCTGGGCTCTTCATTTCTGAATTGCGATGCAAAAGTATAGCTCTTTTGTGATATGTGCAAGCGTTTTGACGATTATTTTTAATAAATATTCATAAACGAGTGTAATTTAATTGGTTATATTTTTATCAAAATCAAGAATGGTTAGGGATTAGGGGTTAAGGATGGTTGATGAAACCTGAAACTTGAACCCTGAAACTTGAAACCGAAGCCACACGTGGTTGGACAACTTGTATATAATGCCAAATAAATTTGTATATATTGCAAAATTTTTCGATTTTTGCACATTGAATTCTATAACAAAAACACTATAATTAATAGGGTACACATAAAATTTACTTGCATGAAAGGAATAATGCGCAATCTATTATACTCTGGAGCGACAATTGCACTTGCTTTGTCGGCAAGTTTTGTCAATGCCGTCCCAGTACACATTAACTCAGGAAATCCGGCATTCCCATTCCCTCAGTTTTTGGAATACTCCTATGGCAGTTCTCATAATTTGGGAAATCTTGCGAACAAAAACCCAGAAGGTGTTGTTCATGCAGAGATGGAACAAGACATACGTGACGCATACCAAGTTCACGCTAATGAGTTCAAATATACAGGAGTAACTGTAGGAGGATACAAATATATTGAGACTCCGTACAAATCGGCATACGACTGTACGGAAGGAGACGGTTATGGATTGTTGGCTGCCGCATACATGGGAGACGTTGTGACATTCAACGGTTATTGGATGTGCACACACGACAAACGTCGAAGCAGATCAAAGAGCTATTCCGCATGTTCCGATCTTGCTCCAAACTATCAATATGGCCCATTCGCCTTAGGAGATCTTGGAATAGAAGGAAATACCGCTGCTGACGGTGACGTTGACGTGGCTTTGGCTCTTTACGTCGCATATAAGCAATGGGGTGAGTTTATGAGAGACCTTGACGGAAACATTGTAAACGATGCTTGCGGCAATCCAATTTCATACAAGGAAGCAATGATTGAGGTCATAAGAGGTCTTGTAGCTCTTAGCACAAAGTTTCCTACAGAGGACCCTATGCGTGTCAACACTGGTATGATCGGATTGGATGGTTATCCTAAAGGAGGAGACACTTGGGACGAGCAGACAAAATGGGCAACTGCAAACCCAACTGTGTTCACAGAATCAAAAACAGCATACTCTCTTCCTGGAACTACAGAAATTGACGTAAAAGGAAAACAACTTATTCCTGAATTCGGTAGCGGAGGCCAACAGCATATCGACTATAATGCTCCCGCATATTTTAGAGAGTTTTATGAATTGTTCGAGGAACTAGGCGGCGACCCATGGGAGATCGAACAGTTCCGTAAAGGAGAGTCTTCTTCCGATTGGTTGATCGGCAAGTTGATCGGCAAAAGCAAATACTCAGTACCTACCGCTGGATGGTGTACAGTAAGCGACGATGGAAGCCAGACAACATTCACAAACTTTAATCAAGGAGAGGATTATCGTTGTTCATGGCGTACTATTGCCAACTATGTTTGGCATGGTAATCCAGAATATACTTGGGACCCGGCCTCTCATAAGGTCATAAGCGGAGGAAACACATATGAATATGACGCTGCTGTAAGACTTAGCGACTGGATGAACGATCCTTCAAACTGGAATCCTGACGCGACAGATACATCCCGCTGTATTAAATACGGTTCCGTTAAGAACATGCCATATAGTGGACCCGCCACAATCCGTTGGCAAAACGATCCTATGACAGGCGTCAATACAGATGGACAAGATTTCTTCTGCTCATTAAGCATGCAGACAGGTACAGGATCTTATGCGGCTGTCGGTGCGCAGGACTACGAATTGATGGGACTTGTTTACCGTGAATGTAACATCAAGTGGGACACCAAAGGTGACGCTGAAGACATATCAGCACCTGCAAGTGAAAAATGTAATATAGGTAAGACATCAAACTATATGCACGGGTGGGCAAGACAAATGGGTATGATGGTTGTCTCAGGTAACTATCACGCCCCTTCCGCCATGACACCAAAAGCTAACATGAAGATCTATCGAGCCATAAAGGACAGTATCACTTATTGCTATACTGGCGACTCCATCACATTCTTGCTTTCTTATCGTAACTACGGTTCTGTTGACGCAGAGGGAGTTAAAATTGTGGAAACATTGCCCGATGACTTCATATTCGTAAAGGCAAACAACGGTGGCGTATACAACTCAGCCAACAGAACCATCACTTGGAATATTGGAGATGTTTCTGGTTTCAAGAGCGACAACAAAGCTGGTTGGGTGCTAGACACCACTTCAGCCAACTACAAAAAAACCGTAGGTCTTGTATCGTATATATGTAAAGCTGGACCTAATGCCTCAGGACGTTATTGTACAACAGCAGACATCACTTGTACTAACGGATTGGGATGGACTACTAACGAGTACCCTAACTACCAGACAGCGACAATGCAGCGTAACTGCGTAGATGTTGTTAAGCGTTCTCTTATTATTGAAAAATCCGTAGACAGGCCAAAGATCAACCCAGACAACGTTGCGACATTCAATATCGACTTTGAAAACAGTTCTGAAGCAGGTTGGATTGACGGCGGTCGCCCACGTGTAAATGTCTCTTGGGCATGCGAGGATCAAGGCAATCAGATGGGATGTAAATTCCGTCTGTTCAACGATGCCGTAGAATCATATATCAACTATGGAAACTATCGTATATCTTACTACCTATACGATCCAACAGTCACAGGCGTAACGAGCGGATATGGAGGAAATGGATGGTCAGTGGTTCCTTCTATCTACGAAGGTGGAGACAAAACTGGATTTAAAATAACTCACGAAGATGTTGTGGAAGGCGTAGATGAAACCACTGGAAAGAAATGGAATCAACGTCTATCCATGCAGTTTGCTCCATTGCTTGTCACTACAACAATGGTGACTTCTTGGAATACCGGAAATCCAAACTGTACAATTCATAAAGGTGGAGATTATCCATTGCGTGTAGTAAACCTAATCAATGGTAACAATTACTCTGACAAAGTAGACTGGTCTGACGACTGGTCAATGGGAGACTTCACTGATTCTGATGGAGGGCTATACTATCCTATTACTCCATCTTGGCAAAGATTGGACGAAAAGGGAGCAACAATCGAAAAGCCAGTGACAAAATGGATCGAATGTGGTTGTTCGGAATCTCCAAAGACTGTGCCTAACGTATTGGTTGAGGAGTACGACGGATATGTGTGGCGCCGTGTTTTAGGAAATGGTCCTATGGCCGGCCGCGATGTTGAGAATGTATATATTCGAGACACATTGCCTAAGGGCATGGAGTTCGTCTCTTTCATCGGAGATTGTCCACTTGAAGAAAACGGCGCTGAATGGAAAACCGAGAAGACTTCAGACGGCCGTGACATCATCATATGGTACATTCCAAAGATGCAGGTTAAACAAAAGGGTTCTATAAAGTACAACGCGAATATCACATTCCCTTCTGGCGCAGAATGTCAGACAGATGATGAGGATATCATCAACGCTGCATGGATTTCTGCAGATAAGAACTCTCCTATCAGTGACACTGCTCTTATCACTGTCACATGTGCCAAAGTGCCAGAGCCTATTGTTCCAACAACAATGCATAAGAGCGCAGATAAAGAGAATTACGAAAAGGAGGATCCTATCACATATACTATAGAATATGAGCAAACTCACGGTTCAATATTCAATGATGCGGCAAAGACATCAAGCGACTGGACATTGACAAACGCAGGAAGCTCATCAGTATCTGGAGGAAAAGCGAACCTATCTATGGGTGCGAATGCTAAATTCAAGTATTCAAAGTCTTCAAATATCTTCATTTCCGCCGATTGTAATGTCAATCAAGGAAGTTCAAATAGAGACGCAGAAGCTATTATCTACTTCCGCGACAACATCAGATTTGGTATCTACGTCAACTACGATGGCGGTGGTGCAACAATTTTGAATTGTTATCAAGGTTCAGCTTTGAAAAAGAGTGTCACACTTCCAAGCAAGAACACTTCCATGAAGATAAACGCAGAGCTGAACGGTGATATTATGCGTGTCTGGATTGGCAAGGACACAAGTAAATTGGCATCGTTTTCTGTGGACGGACTTCCGACAAATGAAGGATACTTCGGTTTTGAAGCTCCATCAAATGGTTCGTGTGCATTCTCTAATATACATGTGCATACAGACTACGCATACGATCTAACTATCGTCGACCGCAAGCCGGACGAGATTGATTTCGTTTCTGCTGATGAAGGAGGTACACTTCTAGGCGACTCTATCGTTTGGAAATTTGAGCAAGGAATCGACAATCCTATTCCTTTTGGAAAGAAATATACAGTAACATGGGAAGGAAAAGTTGAAGATTGCAAAGAGATGATCATCAACTATGCTTATGTTCGCTTGCTTGGACACAAAGATGGAGAAATAGCAGCACAGGCAGAAAGCAAATGTATTGATGAATCTTGTGAGGGTGTGCAAAAAGCAGAGCTTACAATCAAGGAAACTGAGATTTGCGCCGGCGACTCTACAGTGCTAAAAGCAGTTGGTTCTCCTAAGAGCAGCAAATATGAATATGAATTCTTCCTTGGCAATACAAGTTTGGGTGATCCAACAACTGTAGATTCATTCATTGTAAAAGAGATGGGAGACTACAAGGTGAAGATTTCAGATCCATCTTGTCCGACTGCCAATCCGGCGGCATCTTTGACAGTTTCTTTGACAGTCAATGCTCTTCCAGACGCTGAGATAACAGACAAAGCGTCAATATGTAAGAATGAGTCGCTTGACTTAAGTAAGATCGCAGTCGAGGATCATACAATCGAGTGGTACGGCGATATCACCAAGACTATTGTTGTAGACGCTGAAGACATTCCTGCCGATAAAGTCCGCAACACTTATTACTATGTCCTTACTGACAATGCTACTGGATGTAAGGGCGAGGCTAAAGAATGGGAGGTTGTGATCAACCCTGTACCGTCTACTCCTAAAGTGAAACCAGAGAAGGAGTTGCCTCTAAAGAAAGACGTGAAAGAGAACATCACCAACATGGCTTCCCCTTCGGGCACAGGAAACCACGTGGTTTGGTATAACAATGAAGACGATGCTATTAGAGACTCTATCAGCACTCCTGTTCTTGTAGACTTGGGCACAGTTGGTCATGTCTCTTACTACGTGCGTGAATTGTCACCAGAGGGATGTATTGGCGATCCAGCTCTTGTCAGCGTAATCGTCACAGAAAGCCAGAAACCAAGGGTTAAAGACACAACTATCTGTATAGACAAAGAGATTGATGTCACAACTCTTGCAAAAGCAGATGATGACAACACTCTTGTATGGTATGATGACAACGATAACGTGATAAGCGGCATACCTGCAAACTATACCGCTACCTCAAGTGGCGAGAAGGTATACAAAGTGGCTCAGAAAAACGAAGCTGGAGCTATCAGTGACAAAGCGATAATCACTATCACAGCTATCGAAGTGACTCCTTTTGAAGACGCTGTTGTCAACTATTGCGCTAGAGACAACGCTTTATCTTTGACAAATGCACTTAAGCTAAAATCTTGCAGTACTTGCAAAGATCCTTCATCTTACAACTTCTATTTGAATGATCGACCAGTAGACAATATTGTTCCTGAAACAAATGTGAGCGACACAAAACTGAGCGACTATAAGGTTGAGCCTATATACAAAATCTCTCAGGACAATGTCTGTGTAGGTCAAAGATCTTCTATTGAGGTAAATGTCGAATATGTGCAGAAGATAATTCCGGCAGGATCTATCCACTACACTATATCTGATGCAGTAGACGGTAAGTTCCTGCCTCTTACTGAGCAAGACAACAACGCAGTCGTTCCTACATCAGAAACAAACAAACTGGTGTGGTACGATAGCAACGACGTTGAATTGGGCGAAACAGCTCCGTCTCCTGAATTGGTAACAAACGATACCACTATCACATATAAGGTAAAGCAGGTAAGCAGTACGGGTTGTGAAAGTGAATTGAGCGATGTGACAGTGATCATCACAAAAACACCAATTCCAGACACCAAGATCGTCCACTACTGCGAAGATGAAGACCCAGATCCAATTGAGACTTTTGCCTCTGTAACCAACTCTGCTTATTCGTTGATATGGTATGACAAGGATCCTAAAGATGGTGGAGTGACTCTTACAACACCGCCAACAATCATTACAACTGCAGATCCAGGAAAGCCTGTGACTATCAATAAATATTACGTGGCTCAAGGCAATACGTCAGAAACAAGTAGCGCTTCATTCGTTGAGGTTCGCATTTATGCTAAACCAGAGCTTATAACAAAAGATACTGTTTCTTGCGAAAAGTCAGTCAACATCAACGGACTATGGTCGCCAGCCAAGAGCATTGAGGTTAAGAAAACTAAATTCTTCTCGCCATGGGGCACAACTATTGGACAACATGAGCTAGTATCAGCCTCAGGCGTATACAATATCCAGGGCTTTATCAGCGTCTCTGCAGATAAAGAGTGCCAGTCGAAAAAATACCCAGTCACTATTGAGATCCACTCTTTAGGCACGATTGAGATTTTGGGTGAGGATTCTGTTTGTCCTAACTCAATCGTCAACTTGGCAGTATCTTCTCCTGACACGATAATATTTGGCTCTCCATTGTCGTATGTATGGAACAAGCCTAACAATTCAACAGTAGAGGGTGAGTTCATCAGCGACCCTATCTCCGAGAAAACGGATTTCGCTGTCACAGTCTCTGACGGTGTCTGCACCCAGAATTACAATAAGACAGTCAAGATCAGCAAAGGAAAGGTTGACGGAAAGATTGAGATCTCAGAAGGAACAGGCACTCCTGTCGTAATGAATGCGACTCCTACAGGAACTGTGTTCTATAGTTGTGGCGAAGACGTGAGAATTGTTGCAGACGTGACTGGTTCGGGATTCACATGGGATGACAACACTAGCGGCAACACTATCACTAAAAAGGAAAGCGGCGTCTACACGCTTACTTACACAAACGGATGTGAAACAAGCCTTGACGTGGAAATCATCTCAACGTCTATCAAAGACTTTACAACGAAGTTCGACACTATCATTTGTGAGGGTGAGACAGTAATTCTGAAAGCACAGTTGACTGCAGGAACAGAGACTCCTGACATTGTTTGGAAGAAAGACAACGTGGAGGTCGGAACATCGGCCGAACTTGTGCTAAAGAAGGTGACTTCTGATAACGCCGGCGTCTACACATACGAGGCCACAAAGAAAAACTGTACTTATTCAGACGCATTCGGCCAAGTCACAGTTAACCCACGTCCTGTATACACACTTAAGGAGGTCACTCCTATATGTGCGGGCAACACACTTGAAATTGGTCTAGAGACACTTTCTCCTTCAACAGCCGAAGTAGAATGGGAAACTAATCCTACATTGACCGTTAGCACAGACAACAAGACTGCAGAAGTCTCTCCTAACAACGACGAGACATACCGTCTGACTATCAGCCAAAATGGTGGATGCACCATCAAAGAGAGTATCAATGTAAAAGTAAATGACCCTATCAGTTTCCATATCACAGGCAACGACACTACCATCTGTGAGAACAATATCGGAAACTTGAAGTTTGGTCTGAAGATCGACGAAGGCGACGTATTAAGCTACGTATGGAAGAACGACAAAGATTCTGTTGTCTCTGAAAGCAGTCTGTTGAGATTCACAGAGACTAAGGTAGGAACTTACAGATACACTGTGGTTCTAACTTCTGAAGCTTGTCCTTCGGATTCAGACAATATTGAGGTGACAATCGCCGGTCTGCCAATGATCGACACTGTAAAGAAAATCGACTACCATAACGTGCTTATCGTTCCAAACACAGAATATGGAAAGGCACCATACGAATATATGGTCAACAACAACGATTTCTCTTCGTCTGACGAGGCATACGTGGCTTATGGCCGTCACGTGGCTGTGATCCGTGATGCCAACGGATGTATGAATGAGTATCCATTTATATTGGAGGCTCCTAACTTTGAGATTCCTATCGTTGTGAGTCCTAATAACGACGGTGTCAACGACTCATTCATCTCTGAAGTAATTTCAGAAGCTTATCCAGACGCAGTAGTCACAATCTACGACCGTTTCGGCAAGAAGCTTACAGAGATCAAGGGTAACGAGTCGTGGGATGGTACTTATCAAGGTCACAAGATGCCTTCAACCGACTATTGGTATGAAATTTGGATTGAAGAGATCGCAAAGAAATATGTAGGTCACTTCACTCTAATCAACGACTAAAGTTGACAGATATTAAGAAAAGGCGACGGGAGCAATCTCGTCGCCTTTTCTTATATTATTAATAGTTAATGGCTAATAGTTGGATATTTTTGGTTTTTTATTACCTTTGTGGCCAGAATTAATTCACGGTATGAAGAAAATATTAGTCCTTATTTCATTATTTGTGTCGATGGCGATATCGGCGCAAGTTGCAGAGCCTGAAGCTATAGGCTCATTAAGCATGTCGGCATACCCTAAATTGAAAATGCCGGTAGGAAAAAAACTCTATGCTCTTGTGGAGAACGGTACTCTTGCTGAAGACGGCACGTTCACAGCCACTGTAGCCCAACTCAACAATGAATCATTCATTCGTACTGGCAATCCAGCGGAAGCAGACTTTCTTATCAGGTATTCGCAGTTTAATGCCGTCACACCTATGGCAATAGACAGGTTTAACCCAATGAAGCGTAATACAAAAATCAAAGTCGGAACATTCTGGGTCCCTACCCGTACGGATCCACCTGGCTCATCACAGATGAAACCTGGCCAGATACCAATGCAGATGAACAGCTCTACCAAATACTACTGCGCTTATATGCACCTAGCGTTTGATTTCCATGTGGCCATCACTCTTCCCGACAAAAGTTCCATCTACGTGGAGGACGTGAAATGCGCCAAGGACTATAATTCAGGCTGGCAACCAAGAGAAGGTATGGCTGTTGAGAAAGTACAGGAATCAGCCTCTGCCATGTCGTTTGAGAGTGTCGTGGGCGAATACAACACCAAAAAGATCCGCAGCCTTGTGGGAGCATCACGCCTGCTTGCCAACAAAGATCTTGTGTGCTACACTGTCAAGTCGAAGAAGCGTTCGTCAAACAACTCTGAATATATTGAAATCAATGATGCCGTCAACAAACTTAAAGGCGCAGTGAATATCCTTAAGGACGACGAGTGGAATATCGACGCTTTCAAAATGGAGACAAGCGGATGCGAAGAGACGTGGCTTGCAGAAGCTGACAGCATAGACGACGTCCGCATTACCAAAGAGACATCGTCGGCCATACACTACGACCTTGGCATCTACTATATGCTGTGCCGCGAGTTTGGCAAGGCCGCAGCTCAGTTCAAAGCTGTAGAGGTGGTGGACAAGAAACTGTTTGCCGATGCTGACAAATGGGCTAAAGATTGCGAAAAATGGCAGAAGGAGAAGGATGCGTATGAGGCCATGATGAAGGAGAACAAGAAATAAAAATAACTCAAGAAACGCTTGTAAGCAGCAACAAAAAAGACGCAGGTTATAAAAACCCGCGTCTTTTTTATCTTTAGAACCTGGTGTATTATACGTTTTTGGGCTATATAACCACCCCTGTATCTATTACATAAAAATAGTCAAAGTGTTAATCATTGGAACCAATGAATCCAATTGAGAACGAAGATGCTCCTCTTTAGCAGCGTCATTAACGTTAACTCCTTTTAAGAAACCGCTCTTCCATTCCTCATCATTCTCTTTGTTTGACCATGATGTTACCACATTTATCAACTCTGTCTGCTGAGCCGGAGTCAAACTATTGAAAACTGTAAGACATGCATTGAAATCTGAAACGTCCAATTTAGCAATCTTGTCATCATAGACCTCGTTGAACAACTTCTCGTGAGTTGCACCTTCAGACATTCCATCTTTGTAACCCTGACCTAGCTGATCTACTGGCTTGAAATAACCGCTGAATGCCTCTACCAAATCTTTTGAAGTGATCTCGCTCATGTCAACTCCAAAATTCTCAAGTTCGGAGATTGTCTCATCCAAAATTCTAGTGACCTCGCTTGATCCAGACTCCTTAATAAATGCTTCTTTCCACTCTGCATTATCCTTGTTATTGTTGTAAGTGATAATTGTAGAGGCAAGACCGTTCAACTGTTCTGTAGTCATAGAAGAAGCCTCCGACAATAGAGAGCTCTCTCCCTTATTGACAACCTCAACAATATCCTTCATGACAGCGCCCGACTCTTCTGGAGTCAAATCCTTCTCTGGTTCAGAAGGAGTCTTGTCGCCACCTTTGTCATCTGGTGTAGAATCAGGGACATCCTGCTTCTGCTCTTTCTTCTGATCCTCTGTATCATCATCGTCATCGCTACAAGAAACAGTTCCCAAAGAAACCGCACATCCCATAGCTAGTACCAACCAAAAACTTCTTAATTTTATCATAAGCCCTATTAATTAAATTTATATACAATTATGACTTGTGTCATAACATCAGCAAATATATTTCATTATATCCAAAAATCAAACCCACAGATGATTTTTAACTCCTTCCAAGCAAAATTTTCTTCACTTCATGGAGCTTATTCAATGCTTCAAGCGGAGTTAAATTGTCGATATCGATAGTCAGGATCTCGTCGCGCACCTGAGAAAGAGTCGGATCATCAAGTTGGAAAATACTTAGCTGTGTGCCAGCAGGAAGCTTTGGCTCTGTGGCTTTCTTGATTTTCTCTGTTGTGACGTCGGTATCTTTATGCTGCTCTTCAAGACGGTGCAGAATCTCGTTTGCTCTGTCGACAACTGTAGCCGGCATTCCTGCTAGTTTAGCGACGTGGATACCGAAACTGTGTTCGCTTCCACCCTCTTTCAACTTACGCAAAAAGATCACCTTGCCGTCAGCCTCACGCACCGAGACATTATAGTTCTTCACACGGTCAAAGGTGTTTTCCATCTCGTTAAGCTCATGGTAGTGAGTGGCGAAAAGAGTCTTTGGATTAGCCTTTGGATTCTCGTGAAGATATTCCACGATAGCCCACGCGATTGAGATTCCATCGTAAGTGGAAGTACCACGGCCAAGCTCGTCGAATAACACAAGTGAACGGTCCGTGATATTGTTGATGATGCTCGACGCTTCCGTCATCTCCACCATAAAGGTTGATTCTCCCATCGAGATATTGTCGGATGCTCCAACGCGAGTGAAAATCTTATCCACGACGCCGATATGAGCACTGTCGGCAGGCACAAAACATCCAATCTGAGCCAATACAACTATCAAAGCAGTCTGACGGAGCAAAGCCGACTTACCAGCCATATTCGGACCGGTAATCATCATGATCTGCTTTTTCTCGTTGTCGAGCTCCACACTGTTGGCGATATACGGGCTGTCTATCGGCAACTGACGCTCAATCACTGGATGACGTCCCTCACGGATATCGACAACAAGACTATCGTCTATAATAGGACGGACATATTTATATTTCTCCGAAACCGACACAAACGACATCAGGCAGTCGAGCTGAGCGATGATGGAAGTGTCTGTCTGGACAGGCGAGATATAGTCGGCAAGCTCATCGATAAGTTCCATGAACAATCGCGTCTCCAACGGAATGATCATCTCCTCAGCCTTTGTGATTTTAGCCTCAAGCTCCTTCAATTCAGGAGTGATATAACGTTCAGCTCCTGTAAGCGTCTGCTTTCTGATCCACTCCTGCGGCACCTTATCCTTATGAGTGTTGCGCACCTCAAGATAGTAGCCAAACACATTATTATAGCCGACCTTAAGCGATGAGATACCTGTACGCTCCATCTCCTGATCCTGAATTTGCAGAAGCACATCCTTGCTGTTGGTAGAGATACGTCGCCAACTGTCAAGATCCTCGTTGTAGCCTGGAGCAATCACCCCACCCTTAGAAAGTAATGCAGGAGGGTTTGGCACAATCATCGCGTCGATCTTAGCACAAATATGCTCACAAGGATTCAAGCGCTCAGCCATTCCCTGAAGGTTGACGTTGCTACTCTGAGCGCAAGCCGCCTTAATCGGAGCCACCATCTTCAAAGCCGAGCACAAAGCCAACACATCACGCGGATTAGCACGTTTAGCTGCCACTTTCGACACAATACGCTCCATATCACCAATCTGAGGCAGACACTCGTTGAGAAGGGCACGCAAATCTTTCTCCTGGAACAACGTCTCCACAATCTCATGGCGCTCCACAATCGGAGTCACCTCCTTGAGAGGTTGAGCCAGCCAACGCACCAACTGACGTGAGCCCATTGGAGTCTGAGTCTCATTGATAGTGCCGAGAAGCGAACGTTGGTTTTCATCCGACGTTGGGAAAAGTTCAAGGTTGCGTACTGTAAAGCGGTCCATCCACACATACTTCTCCTCCTCGATACGGCGGATAGAGTTGACATGGCTGATATTTTTATGCTGAGTATAGTCGAGATAGTGAAGAATAGCACCGGCAGCCACCTGGCCCACCTGTAGATTCTCCACACCGTAACCTTTAAGCGAAGTAGTGTTGAAATGAGCAAGCAGTTTGCCACGCGCGCTATCAGGAGTGAAAGCCCAATCGTCAAGCTCATTCACAAGATAATGTTTAGAGAAAAGGCTCTCAAATTCGCGGCGGCTTCCACGTTCGATCAAAATCTCCTTTGGAGTGTAGACGGAAAGAAGCTTATCAACGTATTCTTGCTTACCCTGAGAAAGCAAATATTCACCTGTAGAGATATCAAGGAAAGAGACGCCGAAGATATCGCTTGTCTTTTTGTCCTTACTGCGGCATACAGCGCACAGGAAGTTGTTCTCACGAGGATCAAGGATATTCTCGCTCATTGTCACACCTGGAGTGGAAAGCTCCGTGATTCCACGTTTTACGAGTCCTTTAGCCTGTTTAGGATCCTCAAGCTGGTCGCAGATAGCCACACGATAGCCATGGCGGACCAATTTAGGCAGATAAGTGTCGAGAGCGTGGTGAGGGAAACCAGCAAGAGGCATATCACCCGAACCTCCACCATTGTTTCTCTTAGTGAGAGTGATGCCGAGAGCCTCAGACGCCTTAATTGCGTCGTCGCCAAAAGTCTCATAGAAATCACCTACACGAAAAAGAAGGATTGCATCAGGGTACTGGGATTTATACTCAGAATATTGCCTCATTAAAGGCGTTTCGTTTTTCTCTGCCACGTCTCTAAAATTTTATAAATTACACGCAAATTTACCCAAAATCCCCCGATTTGCGTAGACGTGGGAAAAATAGATATTAACAAAAAAGGAGACGCTGCGAATTGCAACGTCTCCAAAATTATTAGATTCACCAGATCCTTTAAGAATCCAATTATTTGCAATCAATTACTGGTGCACTATAGAAATCACGTTCAGGCTCTCCCCAATTAAACATAGGCCAAACACCACCATTGTTATCTTTTGGCACGATACGTACGTTATCTACAGCAATGTATGGGTGACGACCATTAGTATTGTACTCTGGGCAGTCCCACTTACTCATAACAATAGAAAGACCTGTAATTGAAGCGTCTCCTAAATCAAGAGGACTTTCTCCTTCAAATAAGTCTTTGTATTTTGTATACTTTGAGAAGTATGGAAGACCATTAACTTTGTCTCCATAGTAAGCGAATTCAGAATCATAGCCGTCCGTAGCAAGTCTATTGCCTTGTGGATTTGCTCGGTAGTTAGCTTGTTGGAAGTCGTAACGTAATTCTTCCATTGGAATAGTCACCGTAATCCAATCAGGAGTAGACCATGCATCACAATATATATATGAATTATCCCAAACTCCATTTTCATCTTTTGGGAATCTTGCAATTGATGGTTGCCAGCAAGAACAATACCTACGAGCGTCAACCCAAGACTCACCTGCAACAGCATTAAAGAATCCGATAGTCAAAGCGTCTCCCTTCATAGGGGCGTCACTTGGCACAAACACCTCAAACTTGATTACAAAATCATTAGGATTCATCTCTCCCTTGGCAATCATCTCACCAAATGGTCCAAACACAGTAGGGTACTTTGGATCTAATGAATCCGGATTTGACAACCCATTGTATGGCTCATAGCTCATACCTATAAAGTCAGATCCATCTCTATGAAAGATAGAGAAATTACCATTCGTATTTTCCGACTGGAAATACTTGCTGATGATTGTCTCTTTTGGTTCTATTAAACCAACTTCTTTACCAGTTTCTTCATCTACAAAAGTACTGTCAGGACGTTGTCCATTAAATTTGTTCAAGTCCTTATCATCATGTGTGATAAGCAAATTTCTGGTGTCACGGAAAATGAAATCAGTTTCAGATGATCCAACTGAATTCTCAAACACAATTGTCCCATTATCCGCTACGCCATCAGGGATATTAATTTTTGCATGGTTAGAATCATAAATAACAATAGATCCATCCTCAGTAGAGGCAACGATAGAATGCTCTTTGCCATCCCAAAACTTAGCCACTAGAGGAGCATATAAATTATTTCCAACAACATTCAATGTCTTTACCGCAAACTCATTGTCGCACATTGCGACACAAGGCGCTGATAAAACCACATCTCCATTATCAGGATTAGTGTTACCATTTCCAATAGAATCAATTCTATAAGAAACCTCTTTTACTTCCTCAACATCGTACTCAACGACCGTTCCGTCAGACTGCGTCACTACCATATATGTAGTGGCATAGGAACCAAACCCAAGCATAGCAAGGGCTAAAACTGGTATAACTCTCTTTTTCATATTGTTTATTAAAGTCCTAATTTAACATTCTTACCCGACAGGACTCATTGGCCGGATAAAAATAATTGCAAAACACATAACAATATCACAAAGTTAGAAACAAAATGAAATAATCAAAAAAAATTGAGGGGTCAATATATCAAAACGTCTATTTTTTTCAAACAACTGCATTCAAGACAGCTATACTATAACATTCTTTTTTCACTTAATCCAAAACTGCAGTTTTTATATCACAAAAGAAACTGTATTATACAAAAACAAAAAAGAGTCGCAATCACTTGTGACTCTTTTCAAAACAAAGAACTTATTTTCCAATGACTTACAAAACAATTTTGTGTATCACATTTGGTTTGTATATGTAATATTGTGTATCTTCTGTGTTTTAATTACATTGCAAATGTAACGCCATTTTCCAAACTTTTTGCATTATTCCATCTGCAGTTATTAACAATCCCAATGTAGTAATTAACACTGTTAATAAAGTCGGGCACTTATTAACAAAAAGGCCGTTTTTTTGACAAAATCGACCGATTTTTCGATGTAATCTAGTCTTTTTGCTTATTCTTTTTTATCAAAAAATAAGGGCGAACATAAGGCATCGCCACAACTCATATCTTTTATTTTTATTTACAATGCAAAATTAAATGGAAGGTGTGCAGATTTCGAGCGTAGGTTTAGGCAAATTATATTTTTATTAAAAAATGACTCTTTCCGCTTCGATATTTTTTTCGGTATTCAGGAAAATTTTTGCCGACGTTTGGAATTTCTCCACTGATTCGGTTGTCAAAAATCGTCTTTCCCCATTTTTAGAAAGTCTTTCATCCATTTCGGGATGACGGTTGAGATAATCCCTCAAACTGTCCGCCACTATTCTGCCCTGAGGAACTATGGCAACATTGGATGGCACATACTTTTCTATCTTAGGCAACAATAAAGGATAGTGTGTGCAACCTAAAATAATCGTGTCGATTTCTGGATCCATCTCCATCAGTTCATTCACTTTCTTCTCAATAAAATAGTCAGCCCCAGGAGAATCATATTCACCGTTCTCCACAAGTGGCACCCACATTGGGCAGGCACATCCGTTGACCACCACCTCCGGATCTGTCTTGGCAAACTCCAACGGATATGTATTACTATTAATTGTACCACTGGTTCCAAACAATCCGATATGTTTTGTCTGCGTGCGTTGAAGAATATTCTCAACCGTTGGACGTATGATTCCAAGCACTCTGTTTTCCGACCACCATGTAGGGAGATCTTTCTGCTGTATTGTACGTAGAGCTTTGGCAGAAGCTGTATTGCAGCCAAGGACAACAAGCGGACAGTTGTTGTCCATCAAATATTTAGCACACTGACGCGTATATTGATATACAACTTCGAACGAACGCGTACCATATGGAGCACGAGCATTATCGCCAAGAAACAGATAATCGTATTCCGGCATCACCTTCATTATCTCCTTCAGGATTGTAAGTCCGCCAAACCCTGAATCAAAAACTCCTATAGAACCCCTCATCTCAAAAGCTAATAAAAGAGACGCAGCACACCCACGTCTCCTAATAATTGCACGGAATGAGAGGCTCGAACTCCCGACACCTGGTTTTGGAGACCAGTGCTCTACCAACTGAGCTAATTCCGTAAATAGTCCCCTTGAAAACAAGGGAACCAAATTTCTAAAATGTAATGCTGGCCGCTAACCTTACATTGACCTTTTTACTTAATCACACCAAGTTTCTTAAGCACTAGATCTGTGATATCTGTTGCTGAAGACGACTTGAATAGAAGTGCGTTTGTATCAAAGATGTAAGTGAAACCATTCTCCTCAGACACTGCCTTGATAGCGGCAAGAATCTTCTCACGGATAGGGTTCTGAAGTTCCTCCTGCTTCTGCTGCAATGCATTCTGAGCAATCTGGAAATAATTTTTCATCTTCTCCTGAAGCGACAATAGCTCCTCTTCTCTATTCTTCTTGATAGTCTCATCCATTGCACTTACGTTCTGCTGATACTCTGAAGCCTTACGAGTATACTCCTCCTCCATACGCTTCATCTCTGTCTCATAAGTTGCCTGTACCTCCTTCAACTTAACCTCTACATCCTTTAGTTCTGGCAACTTCAAGAAAAGAGCCTGAACATCAAGGTGTCCAAGTTTTGGTGTCTGTGCGTTAGCGAATAGCGGCAATGCGCACAAAAGGATTGCTAAAAGTCTTTTTACCATATTCTGTTTATTTAGTTTTTTATTTGTTGATTCCTAGTTTTCTCTTCACCATATTGGTGATATC
This sequence comes from Paludibacteraceae bacterium, assembly GCA_024401565.1. Taxonomy (GTDB): domain Bacteria; phylum Bacteroidota; class Bacteroidia; order Bacteroidales; family Paludibacteraceae; genus UBA1723. Next base: position 20,295 of record JAKSKU010000007.1, on the reverse strand, counting down.
CACCGCTTGAGGCGAATGGTATTTCAACAACTTGACGTCCCAAACATAAAGAAAGCCCTGCTCCTTGGCTACATCGGCAACTGCCTGGTCAATCTTTTTATGAATAGGAATATAAAGTTCATTTCTCTTGTCGGCTAACGTCTTGCTTGCCATATCGTAGTAGTTCTGCATCTTGAGTTTGATTGTGTGGATCTCCTCCATACGCACTCTCTTGATTGTCTCATCCCACGATGGCTGGCCCTGTTGGTACTCTGATGCTTTACGGGTATACTCACCCTCCATCTTCGTCATCTCAGCTTCATACTGATCCGACAGGCTCTTAAGTGTACGCTCGGCTGTCTCCGTATCCTTCATCAGACTGATGATCTCACTCTCATCGTAATGAGCCAGTTTGACGTGTGTGTTTTGAGCCGACGCAAACAAAAAAGCAAACAGCAGGAGTAATGCCGAAAACAACTGTTTCATGCCCTAACGATATTATTTTGTGTATCCAAGTTTGCCAAGCACATCGTCGCTGATATCTACTTTAGCTGAATAATAAATCACTCCAACTGTAGACGTCTTGTCAAGCACCAATGTGTAGCCCTTCAAGTCAGCGATATCCTTTACAGCAACGTAAACCTCATCCTGGATTGGTTTCATAAGGCTCTCCTTCTTCTTGAAAAGCTCGCCTTCCGGACCAAAATACTTTCTTCCAAGGTCGTTAGCCTCTTTCTCCTTAGCTAGGATTTCCTTCTCCTTGGCTTTCTTCATCTCATCTGAAAGGAACACCACCTCTGTCTGGTAATTCTTCTGAAGCATACGTGCCTCTTCGTGCTTCTGCTCCACCTCAGTCTGCCACTTCTTTGTGATCTGCTTCACCTGTTCGTTTGCAGACTCATACATAGGCATATTCTTAAGAATATATTCCAAATCAATGACCGCTACCTTACCTCCTCCAAACTGAGCGTAACCGCTTGCTGAAAATGCCAGCATAGCCACTACAAATAATATCTTAGATGCTAATCTGCTCATTTTATTCTTTAATTAAATGTTACACATTTTCTTTAGAACTCCTGTCCGATAACGATATGGAACTGATGAGCTCCCTTTGTTCCACTATAGTCTTTATCGAATCCATATCCATAATCCACACCAAGCAATCCAAGCATTGGAAGGAATACTCTGACTCCCGCACCTACCGAACGCTTCAAATCAAACGGATTGAACTGGTTGAAGTTGGTCCAGGCATTTCCAGCCTCAGCAAAAGTAAGCACATAGATTGTGGCCGCCTGCTCAAGCATCAAAGGATAACGCAACTCCAAGCCAAGCTTTGAATATAAGTTTCCTGCATACTGTCCGTCCTCACGCGGTGTCAAATGTCCGTTGTCATAACCACGTAGTGTTACGGTTGTAAGCGCATATGTGCTGCTTGTTCCCGAAGTACCGTCTCCACCCACATAATATCTCTCGAACGGAGAACGACGGTTCTTGTCGTAGTAGCCAAGGAATCCGTATTCAGCACGTGTCATCAACACGAGTTTCTGATTTGAAGATAGCGGTGTGAAAAGTTTTGCCTTAAACTCTGTCTTGTAGTATTCCACCCATCTGAACAACTCCTGCTTCAACTTCTGGTCATCCTCGTAAGAAAGCGTTCCTGCCGCCTCTTTTCTGGCAAGCAACTCATCTGCCTTCTTATTCTTGATGAACTTGGAATAAGGAGGTGTCGCCTGCAACGACAACGACACTGATGAACCACGACGTGTATAGTACGGATTATCAATAGAGTTTCTTCCAAACGTGATGCCAAAACGCAAGTTGTTTGCCTTACCGTTAGACATGATGAAATAATCCCAGTCGTTCAAAGTATAGTGACGGTATGCCAACTCATAGTAGAGCGTGAAATAGTCGTCCGGCCACTTCAATCTCTTACCGATACCGACAGCCGCACCCAAAGTCACGATATACTTGTCTGGATCGGAGTCGTAACTGTAATTGTTGTAATTACCGTATGTTCCATAGTTACCGAAGTAGCTATCGTTATAGAACTCATTCTTATATGAGCTTGTGATATCCGACTGTTTCGACCAGAAGAACGAAGTAGACAGACTGATCGGTCTTTTTCCTCCCAACCATGGCTCAACAAACGAGATGCTTGCAGAGTTGTAGTAACGGGCATTTGTAGTGAATGACAACGAAACCTGCTGGCCGTCTCCCTGCGGAAGTGGGCGATATGCCTTTCCATTGAATATGTTACGCAAAGAGAAGTTTGTAAACTTCAAACCGATTGTTCCGTTGAAACCAGCCTGTCCGTAACCGATAGAAGCCTCAACCTGGTCGTTACGCTTCTGCTCTAGGTTGTAGATGATATCCACTGTTCCGTTCTCCGGATCCGGCAAAGGACGAATGTCAAGTTTTTCAGGATCCCAATGTCCAGACGCTGCAAGCTCACGAGCCGAACGCTGTAGGTTTGATTTGCTGAACAACTGACCTGGTTTAGTATCTAGCTCACGACGCACCACATTCTCATAGATTGTCTCGTTACCGTTGATCACCACATTGTTGATCACAGCCTGTCTGCCCTCGAAGATTCTCATCTCCATATCAATAGAGTCACCCTCGATGTTCACCTCTACAGGCTCAATGTTGAAGAACAAATAACCATTGTCAAGATACAAGCTGGATACCGCGTCATCGTCTTCCAACAGACGCTCATTCAACAACTTCTGATTATAAACGTCTCCCTTCTTCATTCCAAGGGCAGAGTTGAGCATATACTCCGGATAGACTGTATTGCCGACCCATGTGACGTTGCGCAAATAATATCTCTTTCCTTCGTTCACATGGATAAGGATGTCTACCCTTTTAGGCTTCTTCTCCGACTGGTACACGCTATCGCAAATGATCTCGGCGTCACGGAAACCATACTCGTTGTACTTGTTGACAAGGTTTATCTTATCATCATCGTATTTCTCCTGCACAAACTTCTTCGACTTGAACAAGTTAGGAATGATATGCTTCTCTTTAGTGTCCTTCATCGCATGCTTTAGTTTGCGAGCCTTCACACTATCATTACCTACAATATTAATACGGTAGATTTTTACCTTATCTTTCTTATCAACGTCAACATTTACAATCACATAGCCCTCCTTTTCAGGATCAGGAGTCAAAGTAAGATCAATATCCGCATTCTTGTAGCCATTGCCATCCAACGACTTCTTGACAACAGCACGGGCTCTATCGATCATGTTCTGCGAGATCTGGCTTCCTTTGCTAATACCCAATGTCTTGTCAAACTCCTCCGTCTCCTTTTTCTTCAAACCTGAATAAGAGATACTAGAGACTCTTGGACGAGGCTTAACACTGATTTCCAACCAAACCTTGTCGTCTTCAATCTTTGTGGCGTAGATCTTAACGTCGGAATACAGACCCTGTTTCCAATAACGTTTGATCGCATTCGAGAAATCCTTTCCCGGCAATTTAATCTTTGCTCCACGATACAAACCTGAATAGTTGGCAACGACCTTCTCATCGTAACTGCCAGCACCCTTCACCTTTATATCCTGAATCGTATAGGTCTTTGCATTGGTTGAATACACGATAGTCGGTGTCGATTCCTGCTGTGCCGGAGCCTCACCAACATTTGCGACAACACTATCCGCAACACTCTTCAACGAGTCTGCCTCAGTCTGCGCAAACGAAGTCAACGAACATGCAACCGCGATTATACTGATTATTGCTTTGTAAATCTTCATTATTCTTCCTAATTACAACTGTTCGCTCGTTTTGCCGAATCTTCTCTCACGGTTCTGATAGCAGTAGATTGCCTCGTAGAACTGTTCTTTCTTGAACTCAGGCCAAGGTATATCTGTGAAATAAAGCTCGGAATACGACAACTGCCACATCAAGAAATTGCTGATTCTCTGCTCACCGCTTGTACGGATAAGCAAATCGGGATCCGGCATGCCTTTAGTTGTCAGGCTGTCGGAAATCATATCTTCGTTGATGTCGTCAATGTTGATTTCTCCGTTCTTTGCCTTACGGGCGATCTCCTTCACTCCCTCTATGATCTCCCAACGAGACGAATAGCTGATGCAAAGCACCATCGTCAATCCGGTGCATGCGGCTGTCTTCTCCATTCCCTCGTTAAGTTTGGTCAATGTCTTCTCGTTAAGACGCGACTTATCGCCGATAATCACAATCTTAACGTTGTTCTCCTTGGCTTTATCAGCATAAGTAGTGACAGCAGACGCAAATATCTCCATCAGAGCATCCACCTCTGCTTTAGGACGATTCCAATTTTCTGTGCTGAACGCGTAAAGTGTAATATATTCAACTCCAATCTCAGCGGCTGCCTCCATCACTTTGTCAACAGAGTCGACGCCTTCCTGATGTCCGAAAACACGTTCTTTGCCTCTTGCTTTCGCCCAACGTCCGTTGCCATCCATGATTAGGGCCACATGCTTTGGCAAACGGGTCATATCTATTTTTTCTTTAAAACTCATCTTCCTGTATATCTGCAAGATCCTCTCTTTCTGAATACATCAATTGAGACGAATCCCATTAATAAAGAGTAATAGTCATTGTTCTTCAATCTCGTATTTCCCATCTTGTATGGGTCATTCAAATAGTCGTATTCGCTATTGTCCAAATCATCGGAGAATAGCTTGTGCATTGTCCACTCTATACCGATGTTGACTCTGTCGCCGGCCTTAAACTTATATCCGACTCCAAATGCCAAACCTCCTCTGAACTCACTACCACTCCACTCTTTCGAAATGCACATCGTAGGGCCAAGCATCACATAAGGAGTATGACGCATCTCCTCTCTGTCGTGCAGACCGATTCCGTATTTGAAGAAATTCCAGTGAAGCAACGCATCAAATGTCATGATACGTTTGTCAAACTTAAACGGATAAATGCCCGTGCCATCATTCTCAATAGCCGGCATGGCATTCTTTAGCTCTTTATAATCTCTCGCGTCACTCTTAAGGTTGGCGAAACCTCCGTCGACCTTGACACTCAAATAATTATTGCACTTGAAACGCAAGAACGCACCCGCTGTCCCTGTGATATTGGTAAATATCTTTGTGGAATTGATATCGCCATTGTAGTATGCAATACCTCCACGTAATCCAAGCTCACCGATATAGCGAGCCTGAGCATTCATTGCTATGGGAAGCATTGCTAGGACTAACCCAACAATTATGTTTTTTATTTTGTTTTTTAACATAGTTATCTTCTGGTGTCAGAATGTAATACACTAAATTAGCAAGCAAAAGTAGTAATAATTGTTGAAAAGATAAAATTGCAACCGCCGTCAATTCCCTCTTATTCGACTTTTACTAACATTTTTTCACTCTTTTTTATACAATAACGGAAATTAACGGGATAATATTGTGTCCGAACACGTTTAATTCTTAACTTTTGTCACTATATCGCCGGACCCATAGATGTCATCACCATATCCATCTTGATGTCCCAGTCCTCTGTCGGCACTTTGCTCATCAACTGACATGTGAAACAGATTCCCAATTTGTAAGCTTTTATCTCCTTCAACATCCTGTCGTAGTAGCCTTTGCCTCTGCCCACTCTGCCGAAATCCTTGTCAAAGCACACTCCTGGCACAACAACAAGATCAATGCTGTCAAAATCGTGAAAATTAACACCAGTCGGTTCCTGAATATTATATTCTCCCGTCTTCAAATCTCCCTTGTACTCACGTATATACCACTTCTCTCCATCAATCACAGGAAGAAGTATTCTCTTTTTTGACGCGTATTTCTCAATCAACTTATGTGTGCATACTTCATCAGGCAACGAATGGAAAAGCAGCACCGTCTTGGCCTCCTTGAAATTCACATTGCTTTCAAGCTGCATCATCAGGTCGTCGCTCTCCTTATCCTTCTCCTCCTGCGTCATAGCCTTCACTCGCTTCTTGACCTCTTTTCTCAATTCGGCCTTTGTTGGGGGCACATATCTTTCGAGAGACGGTTCCACTGTATTTATTTTCTGGTTGACAACCCAACCTTCAGTACTTGATATCTCACTACGCTTCATACTCGCCTTTTGCAATTTTTCCGCCAATTCCCTAGCTTTCTCCAAGTCGCCAGCATTGTAGGCCTTGACCAGATCCTCACGCAATACGACCTCCTGGTTCTTATACCACTCTCGCTTCATCAGTGTGATCTTCTGCCTAAGCTCATTGAAAAGCTCACGCTCACGTTTTTCTTTGCAGAACTGTCGGTCAACATCCGTCAACTTGGCGTCAATATCCATTTCATCCGACAATATGCTGTTGATGGCTTCATTGACGGCTCTATCTGCATGGTTCTGGAAATATTTCACAATGTCAGCATGCTTGTTATCCTCAAACTTTTTGCTGGCCTCTTTCAACATCAGATTGAACGTAGGGTTTGACAATTCTATCTCATCGTTGGTGAAATCATAGATGATAGCCTCCACCACATTCAGCACTTTGACATCTTTCTTCTCTTTGTCTTCTATCTGGCACACCTCCTTGTTTCCATAGTTGACAATGAGCGACATCAGTTCACGCTCAAACACATACTGGCTGTTAAGCGTACCAAGATGAGCAACGGAGAATTTGTCGAAATCGGCAGTTTGGTTCTGTTGGTTAGACGGTTGCTTCTGTCCCGCATTCTGCTGCGTGTTTCCTCCGTGCTGCTGAATTGGATCAGGCATGCCAGCAAAATAGTCATCCGGAATAAACATGTCATCCGGTGCCTGCTGCGGGATTTGTGAACCCTGTGAAGGCTGGACACGTCCCGTCTCTGCCGACAAATTGGTTCCATGCCCAATAGGAACGGTAGGCGTCTGGCTGAAGCTCTGGCCTCGAAGTCGCTCTTTCTCCTTTGCCGCAGCGGCATCACGACGTATTTTTCCCACATACTCCATGATGATGCTCTGCTCCGTGCGGAAAAGAGGAGCTATCTCTTTCGAGTAGACGTCTCGCTTGATAGGATCCTCAATCACAGAGATAGTCTCGGCCATATCCTTGATCGCGGAAGCCTTCTTCATCGGATCATTCTCACACTCACGTAGCAGCACATTGGACTTGAACAAGATATAGTCCTGCTCATTCTCCTCCAAATACTTCTGCACGACATCCGCGTTGTTGTGTTGAGCGAATGAATCGGGATCCTCCTCAGGGGGAAGCGTGACAACACGGACATTCAGGCCTTCAGCCAAAAAGAGCTTTCCGTTCTTCATCGCAGCATGCTGACCCGCAGAGTCGCCATCGTAAAGCATGGTGACGTATTTCTCATCAGCAAGAGTGTTGCCCACCGATGGCAATACTCGCTTGAGCAGACGGATTTGTCCGGTGGTCAACGCAGTTCCACACGGAGCCACAATGTTCTCCACACCAGCCTGATGCATCGATATCACGTCGGCATAACCTTCCACCACATAGCATTTCTGCTTCTTGATTATGGCCTGACGAGCAAAGAAAATACCGTATAGGTTCTGGCTTTTATCGTACACTTCACTCTCTGGCGGATTGAAGTATTTTGCCACACTCTTGTCGGCCTTCAGCGTACGAGCTCCGAATCCCACAACCTTTCCCGATATGGAATGGATAGGGAACATACATCTGCCGGCATACTTATCGTACACGCGCGTGCCAGTGTTCACTGTCGCGCCTAGTGCCACAAGGTGTTCAAGCTTGATACCTTGTGTTTGCGCCGCATTCGTATAAGCCTGATAGTCTGCGGGCGAATAGCCAAGATGGAACTTCTTAATTATATCTTCGCGCAATCCTCGTTGGATGAAATACTGATAGCCTACAGCTCGTCCTTCTTCCGTATCACGCATCGTCTTTTCAAAATATTCCTGTAGCCATTCGTTGGCATCAAGCATCTTGTCGCGAAGTGTCTGCTGCTCCTTTTCTTCCGGAGTAAGCTCCTTTTCCACAACTGTGATGCCGAACTTTTTAGCCAGGAAACGGAGAGCGTCGAGATACGACAGATTCTCCATCTTCATGATGAAAGAGATGCTGTCTCCACCTCCGCCGCAACCGAAGCATTTACAGATATTTTTCGCTGGAGTGACAATGAAAGAAGGAGTCTTCTCGTTGTGGAACGGACACAATCCCTTGTATGACGTGCCGGCACGACGAAGAGTGACATAGTCACCGACTACATCAACAATGTTGGCTGCCTCCTTGATTCTTTGTATGGTGATATTATCTATCATTGCCCATCAATCATCGAAAATATTCTTTGTAAATAAAGCTTCTCTGTCTCTCTTTATATCTAGCAGGTCAGACACTAACCCGACCACCGCGATACTGACCTTCACATTGTTGTCGCACTTCTCCATGAAAGCCGAACTACACTCTCTGATGGTCTTTCCTGTCGTGATGACATCGTCGATCACAAGTATATGTTTGCCACGCATCTCATCGGCTCTTTCCGTAGCCTGATAATTGTTGGCTGTGGCGCTTTTATGACGTTTGGCGTCTATGCTGTCGTTCACCACCGTACCCGCATTGATCAGGAGGTCTGTGCGGACAGGTATGCCCGTCTCCTGCTCTATCCCGATAGCCAGCAGCTCGCTCTGGTTATAACCACGTGTGGCATATCGTTTGTCCGTAATCGGCACCGGCACCAGACAGTCGAACTCACTCGCGTCTACACGGGCATTTATCATTCTGCCCATCATCCTGCCTGCCTCTATCCCATAACGGCGGACACCCGAATTCTTTATGTTGAGCACAAAACGCGACTCTATGTTTGCCTTGCGGTACGAAAGGAGCGGCATGAACCTTACAAGCTGCACCTGCGTCATCTCCCGAGCTATTTCGGTGAGATCCACATCAAGAGGGATATACTCAAGACTATACCGGCAATCCTCACAAAGAGTCTCATTCTCCGTCTCCAGCACAGTGCCGCAAGCGCCGCAAGTGTGAGGATAAAGAGTACTGACCAATGAATAACGTAAAGCTCTGAATACGTCAGATAATCCGGCCATCCTTCATTTCTATTATTCTGTCGGACTGTTGGGCAAGAGTCATGTCGTGAGTGACGACAATCACCGTAAGTCCGAATTCCTTACGAAGGTCAAGGAATAGTTTCTGCAATTCATCTCGGTTCTGGCTGTCAAGGCTTCCCGTAGGCTCGTCAGCAAAAAGGATCTGCGGTTTGTTAATCAACGCTCTGGCAACGGCCACTCTCTGCTTCTCTCCGCCGGAAAGCTCGTTGGGATGGTGAGTAGATCTCTCCGACAATCCAAGACGCGTCAGCAATGCCATAGCCTCTTTATGCGCCTCTGACTCATCGCGTCCTGCGATAAGAGCCGGAATCATCACATTCTCAAGAGCAGTAAACTCTGGAAGGAGTTGGTGAAACTGGAAGACGAAACCCAGATCAGTGTTGCGCAGACGGCACACCTCCTCATGGGAAAGACGCGATGTCTGCTTGTCCAAGATAGTCATCTCGCCAGAATCAGCGTCGGCAAGAGTGCTGATGATCTGCAAGAGCGTCGTTTTTCCAGTGCCGCTTGGGCCAACGATTGACACAAACTCATAACGGCGGATATCAAAAGAGACATCTGTAAGCACACGTAAGTGGCTGAAGCTTTTACACACACCTTTGGCTGAAAGCACAATCTCCTGGCTCGTATTCATGTCTGCGCTCATTCCGATTTGGATTTAGATAGAATAGATTCAAGTTCCTTTGTCGAGATATCGTGGATGATAGTTCCGTTTTCAGCGTAAGAAATCTTTCCCGTCTCCTCCGACACGATGATAGCCTGCACATCAAGCTTCTCACTCACGCCCAAAGCCGCACGGTGTCTCAAGCCAAACGATTTCGGCACACTCATGTTGTGGGAAAGCGGAAGTATGCACCCCGCCGCCTTTATCGACTTGTTGCCTATAATCATAGCACCGTCATGCAAAGGGGAATTCTTAAAGAATATGTTCTCGATGAGACGCGAATTGATCTTGGCCGAGATCTCATCACCCGTCACGATGATACTCTGAAGGCTCATCTCATTCTCGATCACAATAAGCGCGCCCACCTTCTCACGCGCCATATTCTTGCATGCGATCACAATCTGCATGATATCGCTCTCCTCCATCGACTGCACTTTCTGCGTGTTAAGCAGACGGGATAAGAAATTGTTGCCCGAACCGATGCCCGTGAGGAAGTTTCGGATCTCGTCCTGAAAAAGCACGATCATGGCGATCGCTCCAACGTTGATGATCTGATTGAGAACACCTCCTATCAGCTTCATTTTCAATAGAGACGTGACAATCATCCATGCCACAATCACCACCAGCACTCCGATGAATAGACGGAACGCTGATGTGTCTTTCAGCATCTTATAAAGCTTGTATAGGACAAAACCGCCAAGCAGAATGTCCAAAAAGTCTACAAACTGGAAAAAGGATGAACCCATAAATTCTCTATTTTTGCTATTGCAATGTAAAAAACTAGCAAAAATAAGAATAAACACCGATTTATACAATAATAGCTGACAGTTAATCATGGAGCATTATTTGTTATTTCCTTGCTTTTTAGCTGATTCTCGGCATGTAATCCTTTCATTTGCCGAAGAAAAGACGGTCGTGTTACCCGAATTGGGTTAAATTTCCATTATATTTGCATTTTGAAACTTACGAACTAATATGAAGAATGTAAAAAGAGTTATATTGACGTTGATTGCAATGACATGCAGCATCTGCATATCGTTCGCTCATCCACGCTCTACATATTCGAAGCACAGTGCCCTGCAAAAGGAGAAAACCGGCTTCAGACTCTATGGCGACTTTATGCTCACAGCCGACTTTGCGGACACGACCGGCAAAGTGAAGCCAGCGTTTGGACTGTTTGCGACTCCAGGCGCCCAGATAACCAATTATTTCTTCTTGGGAGGAAAGGTTGGCGCGATGTACTTGCTCGACGACTTTTTTGAGTTTCCGGCTGCTGCCAATGTACGCTGGACATTCGGAAGAAAGAATATCCTTACCATAGCGCAATCTGGCGGTGTGGCGTACTACAACAAGAAACTCTATCCTTTCGTCGACTTCTATTTTGGCGGACGCATCCCTCTTCGTGAAGGAAAATGTTTGGTTTGCGCGTTAGGATATGTGATCTATCCGCAATATAATCTCACAAGTGTAAAGAATGAGCTGCAGGAAGAACCTGATGCGGAAGCGGAAACAGCGGTTGCCGACGATTATCATCTGGAGAGAAAAATATCATCGTGGATATCTCCACAGCTTACTATAGCTTATCCTTTCAGATTCCAGAGAAAGAACAGAATCCGCTATAAGGTACACCATTCTCAGCCTAAAGTCGCCACTCAAACTGAGTGCAAGCCATCATCCAAGAAGTCTAACGGCAGCGAAAGCACAAGCCCTAACACTTACGAAAAGATTGATGGCGCTCATGCTCGTCCACAAAAGACAGATATCCAACATTGGGATCCTTAATGATGAAATTTAAATATAGTAGGGCCTTTCTTTGGGCCCTTTACTTTTCTTGTTTATCGACTGAATATCAGTTTTAACAACGTGTAAAGAAAGATTAATGGGATTGAAAGAGAAAGCCATAAAATTCATCGGCAGCGAGTTTTTCAAATTTTGCGCGGTGGGCACAATCTGTACTGCTATAGACACAAGTATCTTCTACATAGTCAGACAATTTGCTCCGTACCAAGTGGCTATGACAACAGGTTACTGTCTTAGCCTCATCGTCAATTATATGCTTAACATCCGTTGGACATTCAAGAAAAAACCGTCTGTAGCCAACGCCGTCGCAATAATAACAGCGCACCTTATCAATCTTTTCATTGTAAGAATGGGTCTGATGTGGATATTCGTAAATATTATAGGTCTCGACGACAAAATCGCATATTTGCCTACTCTCGCCATCTCCATCGTGATAAATTTTCTAATGATAAAATTTGCCGTCAACAAGGTGAAATAAGCAAATCATTCCGTCTACAAACGATTTATCTTTAGATTTATTCATTATATTTGCAATGAATGAGTTTCAAAAGATGTAAGACGACTATGGATTATAAGTCAACGGATTTTTCAGAATACGCACTAGTTCTTGAAGGCGGAGGCATGCGCGGTGTTTTCTCGGCCGGAGTGCTTGACTATCTTTTGGATAAAGACGCGAATTTTCCATACGCTATTGGTGTGAGCGCAGGAGCAGGAAATGTGTTGAACTTCCTTGCCAAGCAACGTGGCCGCACAAAGACTATGGACATCGACTATCTTGAAAAATACAACTATATCGGATTGGGGACGTTTCTTCGCACTGGAAACATCATGGATTTTGGATTGATTTTCAACAAATTCCCGTTCGAACTCTACCCTTTCGACTTTGAAACATACGCAAAGAATCCAACAAAATGCGAAATAGTGGCGACGGATTGCAAGACCGGTGAAGCTGTCTATATCGAAGAACGCGTCAGTCTGGCCCGTCTCAACATTGCTTGCCAAGCCTCATGCAGCCTTCCATTCGGTTGCAATATGACGGAAGTAGACGGTGTGAAGATGCTTGACGGAGGCATAGCAGATGCCATACCTTTCCAAAGAGCTATAGACCAAGGTTACAAGAAATGCATTGTGGTGCTTACCCGTCCGTACGGATACAGAAAAAATCCAAAAGGATTCTGGGTCCCTAAATTCGTCTACAGCAAATATCCTGAACTTCAAAAAAAATTGCGTCGCAAGAACCTTGAATACAATATTCTGATGGACCAAATCGAGGATCTTGAGAAAAAAGGTGATATCATCGTTATTCGCCCTACCGACGTCAAAGGGGTGGAACGACTGGAAAAAAATCCGCAAAAGCTCACAGCTCTCTACGAACACGGATACGAAGTGGCGAAAGAGATGTTCGGATAAAGCACATCGTTTCGACAGATTTCAGTATACAAACTATTGTTTAATCCATAAACATACTTACATGAAAAAACTAAAAAATGCCGTAATAGGCATGACAGTCGCGCTTATGGCCGCTTCTTGCGGTATGGTAGAAAAGCCAACAGTAAGCGGACAACAAGACGGACACGATTATGTTGATCTTGGGTTGCCAAGTGGAAAAATCTGGGCAACATGCAACATTGGAGCTAACCAGCCAACTGAATATGGTGCGTATTTCGCATGGGGTGAAACTTCACCGAAAAACCAGTTTGAGTGGGAAAACTACAAATATAGCAACGGTGAGGCAGAATCAAGAGTGAAGATGACAAAGTACTGCTCTCACAGCCGCAAAGGTGAGATAGACAACAAACAGGTGCTTGAGCTTGATGACGACGCAGCTGCGACAAACTGGCAAGGCAAGTGGAGAACTCCGACTAAAGAAGAGTGGGAAGAGCTTCTTAACTCCTGCAACTGGGAATGGGTCAAGGACTATAACCATCAAGGTTTTGACATGAAGAAGGGAACTTCTAAAGCAAACGGCAACACCATTTATTTCCCATTCTCCGGCTATTACAACGGCACTACATTCGTAAAAAATGAATCAGAATTCTGGACCGTTAATCAGAAAACTGACAATGGTCTGGACGCTTTCTACGTCAGAATGCTGACTCATAACCAAAACGTTCATAACGGACCAAGAAAACAGGGTATGGCAATACGTGCGGTTGCAAACAAATAAGAGTGTGACATTATTTAAACGTTCAAAATGAGGATTGCGGTCCTCATTTTGAACAACATAATTATTTGTCTTTAGTAACCAAACATAGACGTATTCCGAAACTGTTATATTCTTCACTAGGAGAAATACTGTGACGGTGAGTGACACGGCATCTCTTCGCTACAGTGTAAAAACTTCCTCCTCTACAGACATATCTGCCATCATTAGCCACTTCGCCTGGAGCTTGTGGGTCAACCTGACTATCTTCAGTATAAGAACCCCATGGGTCTAAGCAAAACTCCAATACATTACCCGACATATCATATAGGCCAAGCTCATTAGGTGCAAATGCTCCAATTTTGGTAAATGATACTTTATCACTGTTTTCTCGACAATAACATACCTTATTGTAGTCGTTAGAGCCAGCATAAATAGTGCCCTTACTGTATTTGCCACCTTTTGCAGCATATTCCCATTGAGCCTCAGTTGGAAATGTGAAATACTCATTTGCTGCCAATTGGCCGTTAGCATGCATGTATTGATTAAGTTTGTCTATTAAATCCAACGCCTCTACTCGTGTGATATTTCTTATTGGCTTGTCCATTTCATTTCCATACCCATAAATGCATCCAAGTTTACGAGCAAGACCACTAGTGAATTCAAATTCAGCCATATAATAGTCGCTTAATTTAACTGAATGTACCGGCAGTTCATTTTCCATGGCAAAGACATCATAGTTTTTTTCTTCGAATCTATAATACTGTGCTCCCATCAAGAATGTTCCGCCTTCTACCTTAACCATCCTGAATTCTGCGTTGGCAATCTTGAAAGTTCTATATTCTAGGTTATCTAAGGATGTCGTTGGACTATCATTTACAAAAATCGTTTTATCCGCGAATGTAATCTCAGAGACTTTATCAACTTCTACCACAAAGTCTTTGTCTTTCTTGTCTTTCATCTTGACAACAACATATGGAGATGTTGCAAACGCTGCACAAGCAACTAAAGACAAAATACAACCACCCAAAAAAGCTTTCTTCATTTTAATTAACTTATTGCCCAACCAAACGCATGTTATTCAACTCGATTGTTTGGACGGATTCAACAATCCGTTACATTTTCTACATAAATGAAAAAAGCGTGAAATTTTCATTTCACGCCTTATTCTTTGCCTTTCCTTCAAAATTATCTCTTCAAAGCTGGCTCGTCAGACACTGTAAGCTTCTTTCTACCGTGAGCTCTACGTGCAGCAAGTACGCGACGTCCGTTTGGAGTCTCCATTCTTGAACGAAAACCGTGCTTATGTCTTCTCTTTGTGTTCGAAGGTTGATAAGTTCTTTTCATTTTATTTTACTTTTTTAATTATTTTCTAACTTTTTGCTTTTCAATATCCTTGAAAATCGGATTGCAAAATTATAGTTTTTAGATGATAAAACAAATATTTTCTCTCTTTTTTTATGTATTTGTTAATAACTTGGACTCATAATATGAAAGCTCATATTATTTTTAGTAATTATATGAGCTGCCAAACACGCTTATTTTTAGTACGCTCGCCCTACAGGCTCGCGTTGGCGGGGTGGTTAGGGCCAAAATAAATCAGACATGGGCCCTTAACAATCCTCATTTTGGGCAACTGCTATATAATATCCTATTTTTTTCTTGAGAGACGCGCACGCCACGTCTCTACTGACTCCTAATCCTCCCCTTTAGGGGATTAAGGGGGCTTACATATTCAAATTGAGATTGCTCAACGCTTCTTGCATTTTTTCAATTGCCTTGCGTCTGTGCGAAATACTGTTTTTCACCTCATCGTCCAATTCAGCGAGCGTCTTATCATAGCCTTCAGGTATAAAGACAGGATCATATCCAAATCCGTTTGTGCCTCTGCAACCTCTTGTGATCTCGCCGTTAAGCGTTCCTTCACAATGTATCTCATAGTTTGGCATCACCAATGTGATATGGGCAACAAATCTAGCCTTACGGTTTTCCTCTTCCTCAAGCACAGCAAGCAGTTTGTCGATGTTGGTGCTGTCTGTCGCACCCTCTCCCGCAAAACGCGCAGTGTAGACGCCAGGAGCCCCCTCTAGAGCGTCACATTCAAGTCCACTGTCGTCTGCCATCGTAGGCAAACCAGTCTTCTCGAAGATAAACTTTGCCTTCAGACGTGAATTCTCCGCGTATGTCGTTCCGTTTTCTTCAGCAGATTCAGTGATCCCTGCCTCTGACTGTGTGATTAATTCAACCTTATCGCCCAAGATAGCTGCAAACTCAGCCACCTTACCTTTGTTCTTGGTTGCCAAAACTATCTTCATCTACTGCAAGTAATTTAGATTCTTTATTATTCTAAACATAAGAGACGCACGCTCTTTTTATAAGAGACGCGGCACACCACGTCTCTACTTGATTTTTGTTCCGCCGCTAAGGATATGGTTGGCTGAAGTGATCACCACTTCCTTCACTCCTTTGCTGATAGCAGTAAACGCATTGTCAAGCTTTGGAATCATACCTCCGCTGATAGTACCGTCTGCTTTATAAGCCTCGAAATCAGCTTTTGTGATCAAAGGTATAACCGACGCATCATCGTTCTCATCCTTCAACACTCCGTCTTTCTCAAAGCAGTAAATCAAAGAGACGTCGAATCTCTTTGCCAACGCTACAGAAGCTTCCTGAGCGATTGTATCTGCATTTGTGTTAAGAAGGTTGCCCTTACCATCGTGTGTGATAGGAGATAGGACAGGCACTATTCCACGAGCAATCAAATCAGCAAGAATCTCTGTGTTCACCTCTCTCACGTCGCCAACAAAACCGTAATCGATTGGGTTAGGCTTACGCTTGTCGCTTCTCATATAGTTGATGTCGGCACCTGTCAGGCCAAGTGAGTTGATGCCGTTAGCCTGAAGCTGGGCCACGATATTCTTGTTTACCAATCCCGCATAGACCATTGTCACGACCTCAAGCATTGCTTTGTCTGTGATACGGCGGCCCTCCACCATTTGAGTCTCAATACCAAGTTTAGTTGCAACTTTAGTAGCACTGCGGCCACCTCCATGAACAAGCACTTTATTGCCAGGGATCTGCGCGAACTGCTCCAATAGGCTCTTAAGTGTAGCTTCCTCCTCTACAATCTTACCACCTACCTTTATCAATGTAAGTTTTTCCATCTTATCTAATAATTGCGAATTTCAAATGTTTAGTTACCATCTCACCGTTTTCATCAGGTGAAGTAGTGACGAATATGTTGTAAACGCCTGTTGGAAGACGTGTACCGTCATTTCTACGAGCAGAGAAACGATATGTGCCACCGTTGCTCAGGCCATTCTCGATCACGGCACCACGCTGATCAGTGATTCTGACGTTGCTCTCCTCCATCAATCCCTTGATCTCAACATCACCGTCATAGTCTGGGCGAACAGGGTTTGGATAAATAACCACGTCGTCAAAATCTTCAGAAGGAAGAGATGAATCAGAAGCATAGATATAGATACCGTCGTTTGTTAGTATATACAAATAACCCGACACTTTATCGAAGCGTATATCCACTATACTATTGGAAGATAGAGGAGAATTCTTTGTCGTGAAACTTTCCAATATCTTGTCGCCATTTGCAGACACAAGGTAAACGCCGTTGCTTTCTGTCGCAATCCATTTTCTGTTTTTGCCATCCACCTGGATTCTCTTGATCTTGTCGCCGGACAATAGGTAATCCGCATATCTGCTGTCGTCCTCACGTGTCACCTTCGGACGCACACATGTCTCCTTACCGTCGAACACTCCCTTCAAGTTCTTTAGGATAATAGGTCCCTGATCTGTCGCTATCCATAGATCACCCTTCAAATCCTCTTCTACAGAGTAGACACGGATAGGCGAGAATGTCTCAGTCACACCCTCCTCAACATACTTGAACGACGAAATCAATCTTGTCTTGTCGTCACTTTCATCCCAAGTTGTGCCATTCATATCCACAAAACCGATACCACAAGGCTTGTATTCGAATGGTATAATATCTATTCCCGATGTTGTTTTTATATGACGGTGCGCATATCTTTGTCCGATAAGTGAATTGTGTCTCAACGCTTTCCACTCACCATCTTTATTCATCACATGAAGCAAGAATCCTTTCGACTCCGGATTTGCCACAATCAGATTATTGTCCTCATCAAACCACGCGATATCTGTGATCGTACACTCCGACGCGCTATTGGCCTCTGAAAAAGAGGCGTTGCTCTTATCATGAATATTAACAAGCGTGTCCTTGTAAAACTCATACACACCCCACCAAGTAGGTACAAATATGTGTTCCTTATCCTGAGGATCAACAACCATACATTCAGCCGAACGGAAATAGCGAAGCTGTTCATTCGTCATACTGTCTCTTAACGCATGCCATTTCCCATCTCTCAAGTAGTCGATCACAGCAGGTGTTGCCCAACCATTGTTGCCGGCAAGGAACACATCTTCACCCTGCAACTCTATTGAGTAATACTCATTCTGGCTTGGTCCATCAGGAAGTATAGGATCCGACTTGACACTTGTCTCACCAGGATCTCCCATTTCTATCATACGCAATCCACCGTCTGCAATCCAAGTGACATCTTCATCCACATCATACACTGCCAAGTTGGCGATACAATGCTTGTACTTATAGTTGCCAAGGTTGTCCTCATGGAACACCATAAGCTGCCAATTAGTAAGGCAAGTACATCTGTTCTTATAAACCTGTATGCGTTCAGGGACGATTCCGCGCGGACTCACATCCACCCATCCGTCCTTACCTAAATAAGCAAAAAGACCAGCATCAGTCAACACAACCACATGGCCATTGACATTCTCCATCTGCTTGATGTTACTGCCTAGTGGAGGAATAACTGTATCCCACGCTGAATAATCGTTGGCGTTGTTTCCCTTTCGGCAAACCTTTATCATTTTGCCTATTTCAGATTCCGAATCCTGTATCAATGCAAAAACGTCACCTCTGTTTTCTACAGTCTGGTACACCTTTACAAGCTCTCCATCATTACCAATGATATATGTGTCGAACACCTCTCGCTTCTTCGCATTGTACACCACAATACCCGCATCAAGTGAAAGATAAACTTTCTCACCCTCAACCTTGATACTGTTGAGTATCTTTCCTGAAATATCTTTGTCTTTCAAGGACTCGTCTGTGAAAACCTTGCCGTCTGTCATGACGTCGATACACATATCCGTATGCAAAATGAAAAGTGAGTTTGCCTCTTCAACATACACCAATGTGATTATAGGCGACGGACTCAATCCATCCAAAGTTGTCAGAGTTGTAATTTCTTTTGTCTTTTTGTCGTATGCGAAGACACCTCCACTTGCCGCTACATACACCTTATCCAAAGATGGTGAGATAGCAGTGATGTCTCTATAGGAATGCATCGTTTTCCACTCTCCAGGAGCTATAGCCACTTTTGCCGAAGCACAGACTGTCGCAATAACTAATGCGAATAATATATTGATGAATCTACGCATAATACTTTATTTAATCCGGTTTGCCTCTGACGCGTCAGATTTTAACACGTCATTACCATTTTTATCTAATTTTACTGCAAATATAAAAAAAGCAAGGATAGAATTTGCATTCTACCCTCGCTTTTATCTTATGTCAAGGATTTTTTTACTTGATAACCTTGAAAATTTTCTCTCCTTCGTTTGATGAAACAACTGCTGTATACACGCCTTTGCTCCATGTCTTTGTAGAGATCTCCACCTGTCCGTTTACTGATGCTGACGCGATCACTCTGCCTGTGATGTCGACTACCTTAACTGATGCTTTTTCAGCAACCACCATCATGATGTCCTTCACTGGATTTGGATAGATAATCACTCCTCTGTCCTCTGCCGATGTCTGCTCAACATTTGTATATTTGTCCCATCCTGGCATCTCGTCAAGTGTGATGACGTTCTTATGACCCATCACCTTCTTCCACTCGTCATTTGATGTCTGGTCTGCAAAACCTGAACCCCAGCTCTGGTACCAAGGCATCATCCAGCTCCACATTGCCTCGTCAGCTATACATGCGTCTGCGTCAACCACTGGTCCGTTCTCACTCAAAGCAATAAGCTTCTTGTAGTCTGACATCTTCTTCAAATTATTGAAAACCACATAATTTGACTGATAGTCGAATGCCTTGTTGTAGATATCGATTGAGATAACATCGTAATTCTCAGCACCTGGATTCCAATCTGTGTCAGCGACACTCTGTGGATTCCATACCCAGATTAGATTGTGTACGCCCTTCACGTCTACCATCTCATGACGGATTAGCTGGTAAAGTTTTGCGTAGTTGGCTCCACCTTGTTTGCCCCACCAGAACCAACCGCCTGATGCCTCGTGAAGTGGACGGAAGATACCTGCGACGCCCTTTTCCTGCAAATCAAGGAAGTAGTCGGCAATCACATCGATATCATTGACCATATTCTTATAAATCTCAGAACTTGTATTCCAAGATCCGTCTGATTTCATAGCGACTGTGAAATCAAAATCTGTGTCGCCAGCCTCTCCTCTTGAATAGAACATGTCTGTCTCATAAGATGGATCACGCCAGTGCCATGTGAAAGCAGGTATACCACCAAGGTTCCACAAATCTTCCATTAGAGACATAGACTTAACTGTATAGTTCTTAAACCATGTATCATTAGGCATATAAGCACTCTGACCTGTAGC
>JAKSKU010000006.1 GCA_024401565.1 Paludibacteraceae bacterium | reverse complement strand
CTAAATGCTAAATGCTAAATGCTAAATGCTAAATGCTAAATGCTAAATGCTAAATGCTAAATGCTAAATAAAAAATAAAAAATAAAAAATAAAAGATTCAGCATTCCTAATTTCGAATTTCTTTGTGCCCAAGACAGGACTCGAACCTGCACAGCCTTGCGGCCACTGCCACCTGAAAGCAGCGCGTCTACCATTTCGCCACTTGGGCTTTTCAAAAGCAACGCGAATTTCGCAAGATTTTAGAAAATAAACAAAGTATTTGAGCAAAAATAATCAATAATCTGAGCAGAGTCCCTTTTATGCGACTCTGCTCTTACTTTATCTAAATAAAAATGTCTAATTTTGCGTCATAATAACTTTCAGATGAAAATTGCGTTCGACGGCAAAAGAGCCGTAAAAAATGGGACTGGTCTCGGCAACTATAGCCGATATGTGTTGGAATCACTATGCAAGCATGCTGATGCCGACGATAAATTCGTCGTCTATTCACCTAAAGGCAGAATGAACGCGTGGATGCAGAGAATCATGGACACGTTCTCTCCACAGATAAGACTAGTGATCAACAGTTCTGTCTTCGCAAGTGTGTGGCGCACATTCGGAGTCACTAAAGATGCAGAAAATGACGGTGCTGAGATATTCCATGGATTGAGCAATGAGCTGCCTCTCAACATCGCCAAAAGCAAGATGAAAAGTGTGGTGACGATCCACGACCTCATCTTCCGCAAAATGCCGGAATGCTACAAGTTCATCGACCGTAAAATCTACGACTATAAGTTTCGCAAGGCTGCGGAGAATGCAGATATGGTGATTGCCGTAAGCGAACGCACAAAGAAAGATATCGTGGAACTGTATAATATCGTCCCTGCCAAAATCAAAGTGGTATACCAGGGTTGCGACGCACAGTTTGCCAAGGAGATAGGTGAAGACGAAAAGGCTCGCGTCTCACAAAAATACAATCTTCCCCAAAGATACATTCTTAACGTCGGAAGCATCGAGACACGCAAGAACGCTCTGCAGATCGTCAGAGCCCTAAAGGATATTGATGAAGCCATATCTCTTGTGATTGTCGGCAGACGCACAAAGTATGCGGCAAAAATCGATGAGTATGTCAAAAGCAATGGGTTAGACGCAAGGGTTACCGTCATCTCGGGTATTGACTTCAAAGATCTTCCTGCCGTCTACGCGCAGGCGGAAGTGTTCGCATACCCATCTTTCTACGAAGGTTTCGGCATTCCGATCGTTGAGGCTTTGAACGCAGGAGTGCCAGTAATAGCCGCCACAGGATCATGCTTGGAAGAGGCTGGTGGCGCTTCATCTATCTACGTCAACCCCACAAACGACAAAGAGATGTCGGATGCAATCAATCGCGTCTTGACAGATTCCGGATTAAGAGCAAAAATGATTGCGGACGGAAAAGTGTACGCAAAGAGATTCTCTGAAGAGCAGTGCTCAAGAGAAATAAAAGAGATATACGAATCTTTGATAAAGTGATATACCACCACCTTATTTTTCAATTTTCATGTATCTACAACATAAAAATCACAACATTTCAAATAACATTTGTGATTAATTACTAACTTTGCGGCCGATTCAAACAAACGCTATCGCTTCAAACGAAGCACAAATGATGTTTTAATTCTAAAATGAATAAAATTTATTCAGCAGCGGAATTGCGTCTGGCGAAGAACCATGCCCGCTATGCATTGATGACCATGTACTTCTTCGCAGGTTTCACATTCGCCACACTTTTCTCGCGAATGCCTGCCCTGAAAATCATCTACGATTTTAATTTCACCGGACTTGGACTGATGGAGTTGTCGATGTCGATTGGAGGACTTCTCATTATGCCTGTCTGCTCAAATCTTGCCAACCGTTATGGAAGCAAGAATATGACGCTGATGGGTTTTATCGTGGCAACCCTATTCGCCTTGATTCCGATCATGCCGTCAAAGTATCTGCTGTATCCTGTCTGTGTGGGCTACGGCATGTTCGTGTCGCTTTTTGACATAGCAATCAACGGCAACTCAATCCTTGTAGAGAAAGCCTACAAACGAAGCATCTTGAGCAAGTTTCACGCGATCTACTACGTCGGCACTCTCACCGGAGCACTTGTAGCCATCACATTCCTGACTTTTGATATTCCGACATGGGCCCATTTTGCGACCGCGTCAGGATGCGTCTACGCCGAATTGATACTCTTGCGTCGTTTCCTTATCAGAGAGAGACCCAAGAAAAATGCGGAGGATAAGAAATTCCGTCTGCTCTTTCCCAAAGGCATATTGCTATTGATTGCCTTCTTCGCTCTTTTCAGCCGTGTTATCGAAGGCGTGGTGTCGACATGGAGCACGACATACATGAACGAGGTGATAACATTGCCTCAGAATCTTGCTCCGTTAGGATTAGCGGCTTACGCGGCATTCATGTCAATAGGCAGATTCTTGGGCGACATTGTAAGAAACAGATTTTCAGAGACATTCATATTGGTGGTATGCAGCGGTATCGCATGTTTGGGATTAGCGATGTTCGCAAGCGCAGCGTCTTTCGGCGACGCAGCCTTCGCCATCTCCGTGATTGCCCTATTCATCACAGGCATCGGCATGAGTTGCGTGGTGCCAATCGTATATAGTCAGGCAGGTAGTCAGCCCGACATCTCTCCAGGAGCTGGAATCGCAATGGTCAACACCATCAGCGGAACAGGATTCCTATTCGGACCATTCTTGATTGCCAACATCGCCGACGCATTCGGATTGAGGGTTTCATTCGTCTACGTCTGGACATTGAGTATAGCGATGGGCGTGCTTGCCACAATATTGTGGAGAAGAAATGGAATGCCTAAAGGGAAATAAGAAGAGACGCGAGTGTTCGCGTCTCTTAGCATATATTTATCACTTCTTGTTGTATACAGGCCTTATCAACTGACCAAAATCTCTGTCGTTGCGTCTGCCAAACTCACTGGCATCGAAGAACATGCTATTGGCTGTATTAGCTCCTCGGTAGACAGTTGACGACCAATAATGGCCATTCTCACAAATCTTGTCCAGATCATCTTTTTTTCTACATCCGCCAGCATGAAGGAAAATGTATTTGCCATTAGGACCCTTAACTCTGTATCCACATACTCCATTATGCTTCACCCACGTCCATGTGCACTTAAGCTTCAACTCGTCAAAATCCTCCTTTGTCGGCATTCTCCAATTTTCACCAAGCAATACAGTGGCGGCATCATACTTTGGAGTCAACACACCAGCAGAATCTATGATTCCATTCTCTAACAAAGCGTCATACCTCATTCCGCAAGTGACACACTCACCATTACCGGTATAGCTACCTATTGGCGACGTCTCTCCCCAAGCAAAATAATCACCACGCGATTCCGGCTTCTTCGCTCCCAAATCCATTCTTGACCATAACGTTCCGCTCGGAAGTCCCAAATCGACAGCATTTTCATCATTCACTTCCTCTTTCTTATCTTTTGTCTCATCCGCGGAAATCTTGAATCTCACAGAATTAGAGTCGAACTCGCCCATCTCCTTCAAGGCATGCCAACAAATCATTTTATCGCCTGGCTCAACATCTACACCCACGTCTCCTTTAACCTCTGCCAAAGGTCCTTTGTATGTGATACCGTTGTTTAATGATATATATAAATCTACATTTGCTTTTCTTGCTAATTGATAAAACACATATACCAACGAATCTTGAGGTTGAACTGTTATGTTTTCAACCATACCTTGTGCAGACACAGAAGAATATGACAACGCTGCAGTACACAAACCTATAATATATTTTTTCATTTTCTCATTCAGTTTTAATGCAACTTATTGTTTTCCCAATTTATCTCACTACGTGTAGACGAAGTCACCGTAGGTGTTTGCTCCCAAGAATTCAGGCTCGCCTTCTTCTCAACATTCGACTTTACGCTCTGGAAAAGATCTCCTAAAGAAACATTTCCCGACGACTCCTTAATCTTCTTCAACAAATAATATGTGAACAATCCATGCTGTTGCTCCTTATAAGGATGTGCCGACTGCATTTCTCCAGTAGCTGAAAACACTACCACATTACCTGTGACATCTTCTTGTGACACCTTAATTGCGACTCCACGCGTTCCCTCCAACATCATCTTGCCATTTCTTTGTGTTCCACAAAAACATGCGTCTAGGAAACATACTGCCGACTGAGTTGGAAGCGCAGAAAGCGTCGAATAGAGTTTCTTCAACTCGCACATCTGCTCCGGACGTGTGGGATTGGCATCAACAGGTACAAGATACGTCGAATTAGACGATACTATAGGCATACCATGTCCTGAATAGTAAACTATAACTTTAGCTTTGCCATTCCAAGCCTTAGCTGTCTTCTCCAGCCAATCAAAACCCGACTGCATCTGATTATAAGTGGCATCACTCAAATATTTGACCTGCTCACTAGGGACTCCCAAAGTCTTTTTCAAATATTCGCAGAACACTTTTCCATCATTTTGCGAAAATGGCACATTAGCAATCAGACCAGAGGATTTATCATAATTTTCATTGGCAATAACCAATGCTATAACGTCTTCATCAACCTCTGTCGACTGAGGAATATTCTCATCGACATCAGGTACTGTCTGAACCTGCTCTTCAGCTTTCTTCTCTTGCACATTACTCAATTCCTCATTGTAAGCACCATGTATGATCAGTTCAACGTCAATTCGTCTGTACTGACTTCCCTTTTGCTCATTCTCTACCGCAAATATCTGGAATCTGTTTTTGGTGAACGCCATAGGATCAATGAAGTTTTTGATAAAATCCTCCACACCTTGTGTTCTCAAAAAAGCGAGTTGCGCATTAGACGTGATACCTGTTTGCTCCGTAACAGTAAGTCCACTCAACTTACCATTCAAATACATCATCTTGTTCTTAAAATCTCCATATTCGCCACCGTAAGGAATCTTACCTGTGACTGGAGATCCGTCTGTGGCTCCAGTGATTTTAACGGTAATCATTCGGCCCGGAGTGAAATACTTCTGCAAATCTCCCTCAATTTTGCCTTTCAAAAAATCACACGTAAGCCTGCACGCATTGGAAGACAACATCAAATAAGCTCCCGCGGGATAATCATCAGTCTGGTTTCCTACTTTTATTCGTGTGGAAGAAGGCATTGTCTCATAAGAAAAAGTGACATTCAAATTCATCTCCTCATCTCCGGTTTCCGTAGTGTCAATCGCCACTTTAGGAGTAACCGTCACTTTCACATCCTCGGAAATCTTTCTGTCATCAGCAAGACTGTTTCTCTCTTTATCCAGTTCGGCCTGCCACTTCATCTGATTGATCTTATTCTCCATCTGAAGCTTTTTCTGAAGTTGTTCTTTATTCTCCACTTTCAGCCTGACGGTTTGAGATACCGCTTCATGATGATTCTGCGCGGCTGAAGGAACCGCACACAGCAACGTCAAAAATGCTAATGAAAACCACTTATTCCTCATAATCCACAATATAAATCCTTTTCAACCGTATAGATTACTTTCTTATTTCAAGAACGATTCGCTTTTCCACAAAATCCTTATCTTTTCTCTTTACTGAGCCAAGCCACGTATCAAAAGCTTTAATTGACAATTCTCTTGGCAACAATTCATCCGTTTGTTCTGAATTGGCTTTTGTAAACTTATTTGGAGAGAACAGCACAACAATATCATCTCTCTCCTGCTCTACTGACGTAGTAAGATTATATTCATCCACTTTGTTCTTCACCTCATCTTCCGCATATTGAGATGAGAAGAAAATGTACTTTTTGTCATGTTCAATTGTCTGCGACGCCATTCCACTTCTTGCATAAGGAAGAAGACAATATACAGACCCCGCATTATGGTCAACTAAATACACCGCTAGGAACCCATCGACTGGCGACTGGAAACGTAAATACATATCGTCTCCGTTCTTAAATTGAGTTCGCTCATTTCTGCTTTCAAATCCGTTGCAAAGCACAGCATAGTCCAATTCGACTTGAGACGAAACAATCTCTCTTATCGTTCCTTTTACGGTAACGGTAACAGAATAAATATCTTTTTCGAAAATTGGATTAGAAAACTCAGGCTCCCCTATTGTCTCTATCCACTCTCCCTTTACATCCGAAGAACTGACAGAATTGAAGTCGATGGTAGACTTTCCGTCGTTATTTCTAACATATGTAGTATTAGACTGCGACACCAATGTGCCATACTTTTCTGCGATGGCCTGGATCTTAGCTCTTTCCAAAGCAATTTGTTCTGCCTGACTGATAGGCATCGTCTTTGTAGCCGTATAAGTATATGTCGCAGAAACTTTGTCTGTCCGTTGAGCAAATGTAACAACGGGCAGACAAAGGCATAAGGTCAGTATGAGATTTTTTATCTTCATACGTAATGATTTTCAAATTATAAACCAAGGAACTTATCAAGTTGGCCCTGTAGATTCTCTCCCTTCTTCTCTAACTCCTCACGAATAACCTGCTTTGCATCTCTGAATGCATTATTGATATCATAAGCAATATAAACAAGTACCTCCTTGTTTTTATTCTGCGCTGATCTATAGCACTCAACGACTGTCAAAACTCTACCAATCTTCTGTGAGATCAAGTTCTTGCTGGCACTTACTGTCTGCACCATTGAAGCAGCCTCTTCCGCAGCCAACTGCTTGTTAGCCACCGTATTCTCAACTAATGCTGTGATTTCAGTCTGGATCTTTCCTGCCAACTCCTGTTTAGCAAGTTCCATCGCCTGCATCTTTGCTCCGTCATAGTTCTCTCCTATAGACTGTGCATTGGCAACTATATATTTAGGTGTAAGATCTTCGTTAAACTCCATCTGCATATTGTATGAACGATCCAACTGTTTTACCAAAGGCAATGCTCCAGGACTCACTGTCCAACCTTCTTTCTCATACTTCTTGGCATCTTTTTTAGCATCTTTAGAAGCTCTTTCGTTCAACTGTGACTTTGTAAGCTTTCGCATTTCTTTTCTTTCCTTCATCAACTCTTTATAATCATCACTAGCTGCAGACGCTACACAAAGAGAAGCAACAACTGTTGCTACTAAAAGTAATAATTTTTTCATTGTTATCCCAAATTAAATCCCAAGCGATTTTTTTTCGGCATCGCCTAATCTCCGACTGATTTGATTTAGAATCAAATCATACACAAATCAAAACAAAATAAGCCAAATAAACAAACTCAAATCTATAAAATGACAACTTTTATTTTGCACAACATATTTCAAATGAGATAATCCTTCTCATTTTGTACAACTCGGGTGGGTTTGAAACCCGCCCAAACAAAAAAGCCGGAACATCATCTGATATCCCGGCTTAATTCTATAGTATTGACTATTACTCAAATCTCTCGTATGGAGTCTTTGTCTTCTTTGTCTGAACACTATATGACAACATCAACTCATGCGCAGTACCAGACAATCTGGATACATTACCGAAGTTGTAGTCGAATGTATATCCGATACGGAAGTTCTTGTATTCAGCTCCTATCTGGAATGCGATTGGATTAGTGCCAAACTTCTGGAACATATCTGGATGATATGTCATACCGCCCCAAATGAAATTCTTGTAGAATAAGATGGCATTGATCTCAGCGACAGCAATCTTCTCATGCCATGTGTACGCCAAAGCAGGAGCCAAGACAAAATTCTCAGACAATTCTGCGAAATAACGTCCGTAACCATTGATATGCAATGACGACTGTGTTGTTGTTGCCTTATACTTCAAAAGGTGTGTTCCAGAAACACCGAACATATATTTAGGATTAGAAAACTCCAAACCAAAATCAACATCCGGATGGATTCCCTTTGTTTTTTCAAAAGAGAAATCATTATCTACAGTAGCCTCTGTTGGGTCAGAAAGTGTATATCTGCTAGCGTCAAAATACGCATATTGCACACCAGCACTCATACCCATAGAAAGCACCATATCCTCACGCAGACGCAATACATATGCGTAAACCAACTTAGGATTGAAACTTCCCTTTGCAGGACCAAGGTCGTCGTAGCTCATAGAAAAACCGAATCCCGAATTGTAGTCAGGCTTAAATGTCTGAACATTCAAAATTCCAGACTTAGGAGAATCTTTGATATCCACCCACTGGAAACGACCTAACATAAAGATATCAATCTGCTCAAAGTTACCGATACCAGCCGGGTTCTTATTGATACGTGAGAAAAACTGCTGAGTCATTAGCAAATCCTGCTGTGCATAAGCAGAAATCGTAAATAGCAACGATGCTAATACAATAAATATTTTCTTCATATTCTATGTTTTCTCCTTATTCGTTCAACAATTTTATTTCTACACGACGGTTCTGCTCGTGCTGCTCCTCCAACTCCGCATTAGGAATTACCGGATCCTCCATACCACGTCCCACAGAGACAATCAAATTAGCTGGATAACCTTTCGAAATCAACAAGCTTCGTACATAATCAGCACGTTTCTGCGACAACTTCTTGTTGAAATCAGCAGAACCACGGGAGTCTGTATGTCCGGAGATCTCAAACTTACCTCCAGGGAACTCATTCATTGCACGAAGCAACTCATCCAACTGTGCGTCGTATTCTGGTTTCATATCTGTCTTTCCGAAATCAAAGAAGAACAACACCCAATTGAATCCCTTTGGCTCGTCACAAGTAAAGTCTGGTGTCAACTCACTTGTTCTCTTCACATTATACTTGTTAGGATAATAGATATCAAATCCACCTTTGCCTCCTTGTCTGTTAGACAAGAAATACATTGAATATGCGTTACCCACAGCATTGTACTCATCAGCGCTTGTATTGAAAAGCTCACCCAAATTCTGAGGCTTACCCCAATACTGTTCCTTCGCTCCCTTGTGGCTGACGTAGATATCCATACCACCCTTTCCTGTAACCTTATTACATGCGAAATACAAAGCAGTATCCGCTACAACGAATGGATAATCTTCTCTGTTCTGAGAATTGATCTCATCGCTTACAGGTTCTGGTTTTGTCCACATTCCTTCATCATCCTTATCCTGGTCGATATACCAAATGTCTCTGCCTCCCTTTCCGGCCATAAACTCACCAGAAAAATAGATACGACGTCCGGCACGACCGATACATGGGTTAAAGAATCCCTTTACTCCTGGCACATAGTGGTTCCAACGTCCGATTGCCAATGAAGATCCGTGGACCTCCTTTGCCTGAGCCATAGTTCCCTTGATCTTCAGCTTCTTGACATCTTTCCACTTACCGTCGTCATCGGTAGCCTCATAAAGTTCAGAGTTACCCTGGGAATCCTTCTTTGAAAAATAAAGCTTACCCTTGTTTCTATCATACGCGAATGTTCCCTGAATACCCAAGCCCATCAACTCTGGGCACTGTTCAACGTTCGCCAAATCCAAATCCTTGCCTGGTTTAAATTTATAAGCAGTATCAGCACGGAAGAATACAAAGAAACCATCCTTGTAAGCAGACATCGGCTGCTCATCTTTCTTATTGTTCTGCTTTGACGAATTAAATTCGTAGAAACCTGTTCCGAATCTGCGTTCCACACCCCAAACATTAGTGGCAAGCAATGCGGAAATCACAAATGTGAAAAGTGCTTTTTTCATTGTGACTATATTTTTCATTCCCATTATTTTCTATATACTTCAACTGTTCCCTTCAACACTCTGCCATCCTTCTTTCTTACTATGTAGAAGTAAGTACCTGGAGTAGCAAGCTCACCACGGTAAGTTGCATCCCAACCGTCGTTACCCTCATACACTGTCTCCTGATAGCGGTTGAAGATTGTAACATCGTAACCCTCCATGAACTTATCGTTCTTTGGATTTCCGTTGTAAGGAGTGATCACGTTAGGTACAACCACATAGTCGGCAACGTCAACCGTAATAGACTCTGCTGTACGGTATCCACAGTTTCCGTTATTGATAGTTACCTCAAACTCGTATGGAGCATTTCCTTCAACATACACATTGTACTTTGGCTTTTTAGTTGTTGCCAACTCATTCTCCTCTGGTGCCAACAAGTTCCATGTGTATGATCCCTTATACGGAATAGACGTTTCTGCATGCAATCTGACTGTGTCACCCATCTGCACATTATAGTCTTCAGCCGACATTGTCAAATAGATTCTGTGATCAACACTGATAGCCTTAGCCTTTGCTGGTGTCGTCTTCTTACATACCTTATCGTAACCATATACACTATATACAGTGTTCTCCATAGGGTTAACCTTCAATCTTGAGATACCTGCTTTCAACTTAGTTGTGTCTCCTGTGTTCCAGATAACACCAGTAGGATCTCCTGTCAATACTTTTGCAGTCAAAACGACATAAGCCAAAGTATCCTTTCCTGTTGTATCCTGACAGATGTTATACTTGTCAGCAGAAACGCTAAGTGTTGTATTTACCTGAGTCGATACAGATAAGAAAGCAGACTGTGCCGGACAGATTGGAGTGTCAGAATCCTCGCTTGCTTGGATAGAGTATGAAGATGGACCAACTTCTGGAGCAAATAGATCAGTCTCGTAACTTCCATTTTCCATCAAACCGTTCTCAACTCCGTGGTTCTCATTCCACATAAGGTTTGTCCTTTCTCCAGGCATTGGGTTTTCTACAATAGCCTCAAGCTTGATCTCCTCTCCCTTACACATTGGAGTGTGACCTTCAACCAATTTCAAATCAACAGAGATTGGCTTTCTTGCCTCAATCTCAATATTCTGACCTTCTCCTTCAAACTGGCCAGCAGCACCTTCCTTATTACATACCTCATCGTAAGCTACAACAGACAACGTGTTAGTTCCCTGCTCCAAGTTGAATGTACGTACTCTTTGGTTCACGTAACCATCAGTCCATTTCCACTCCCATATGATATCATCAGACCATACAAACTTAGTAGGGTTACCCTGTGTTAGATTAACAGTGACGTCAGCACTTGTCTGTGATCCATGAGATGTCTGACC
Source organism: Paludibacteraceae bacterium (assembly GCA_024401565.1). Taxonomy (GTDB): domain Bacteria; phylum Bacteroidota; class Bacteroidia; order Bacteroidales; family Paludibacteraceae; genus UBA1723. The sequence continues at coordinate 74,972 of JAKSKU010000006.1, read as the reverse complement.
CAAACACTTACGATTTGAGATATTGAACTCGATCGCATCAGATGTCAAATTAAACTTGACTGGCTTATATACTGTATAATCAGCGGATGCCACAATTTCTGTTCCCTTGCTACAAATCTCATCATCAGTCTTAACAACCATAGTCTTGACTAACTTTGCCATTGTTGAGTTAGATGATGTATGATTCTGTGTTGTATCTGCATTATATGAAGTATACAATAGTGTTGCATCCTCATACCATCTTACAGAAACATTATTAGGAGTCAAAGAATTTGTCACAACCAAATCGAATGCAACATCTGATCCGTCACAAACATCTGGATTCTTTGGCGTAATGCTCAATGTGATAGGACTACCAGCCACGATATTCAAGTCGTCATTGTCGTTTGCTGACGCAGGACAAACTCCATCAGATCCTACAACAGAGATAGGATTCTTTCCTGGTGAGACAACAAACTCACGCTTAAATACAAGATCATCATTGTACTTGCCATCCGACCATGTCAACTTGCTTGGATTACCAGCAACAACCTTTACCTCCAAGTCGACAACATTGTCTACATTTGGCACTGCAATACACTTCTGAAGAGTAGATCCATTGACCACAGCATTATGTTCCAATGTCAACTTGATTGGGATCAAGACGTTGTAAGAAACACTGTCCATCACATCGTTTCCTCCATTACATACCTTGTCGTCAATCTTAACAACCATTGTCTTTTTCTCTACAAAGTTTGTAGCGTTGCTAGGAATATGAACTCTTGTGATATTTGGAGTTGACGCAACCAAAGGATCCTGAACTCCATTCTCATACCATCTTACATTATAAGATGTGTTTGCCAAGATATTGCTAGTTTTCAATTTGAACTCAATTGTATCTCCATTACACAAGTCCTCTTTGCTTGCATCCAACTTGACAATCAAAGGCTCACTTGCAATGACTGTGATAGTGTCGTCAGCGCCCAATACAGATGCCTCCGCAGATGTGCGACAAACATTATCATATGCCTTTACCCAAATTGTATTCTCTCCATGAGATACTGTCACTGGTCGCTGCAACATGTCTGAATGCAAACCATCAAACCACTGAATAGAACGGTAATCTCCCTCTTCAATTGTCAATGTCGCATTAACGAAGTCATCATTGTTTTCCTTTCTGATACACTTCTGAACACCACCCTGATCTGCATCTGTTGTAAGAGATACCTTAAGTGGAACAAAGACATCAAACGAAACCTCATCAGTAACTGGTTTTGATGGGCTACAGATCTTATCCATAACCTCAACCCTTATATTCTTTGTCTCTTTTTTAGTTGTTTTGTTCTCTGGAATATAAGTTTCTGTTCTTCTAGACGCACCCTTTAGTGATGTTAGGTAGGCATCATTCTCAAATAGAAGAGAAGTGATTGTGTCAACCTTCAACGCATTTGTTATTTCAATAGTCAAAGTGACGGCGTCTCCCTTACAAAGCTCTGCCTTATCTTCTGATATTTCAACTACAAGCGGCTTTCTTGCATTAATGATTGTGCTGTCTGATGTAGCGACACCGTCATTCTTGTAGCAGACAGAATCAAGAGCTGTTACTGAATATTTATATACGTTATTCTCAGTCAAACGATCTACAAACTTAGTATCAGAACCCTGTCCGATAAGTGTAGAATCATTATTGCCATCTTTTCTATACCAGAAATAAGTAGTAACTTTCTCGTTAGCATAAGACGGTGCAGGGTTATCTGCGAATATCTTCTTCACTGTCAAGTCTACTCGTGAAGAGTTCTCTCCATCTGTAGGCAAACAGACATTAGCTACTTTCTCCGGATTTCCTTCTACGTCTACTGTCAATTCCAAGCTGTAACGACGATAGATGCTGAAGTCAGTCGACTTAGTTATAGGACAGTAACCTGTTGCTGTACCTGTCACAGTAACAGTATTGTCAAAAATCTCCGGACTCGACTTTTTAACTTCAAATGTAGAACCAGTCTGGTCGGCCAAGTCTGAATCTTTCAACTTCCAGACGTAACTGATTCCGCTTGTTGGATAAACATCAACCGCGTTGATATTTCCTCCAAACTCACAATAGAATGTATCGTTATCAAATTTGAAATCCAAATCGTCATACTTAGTGATTGCCACAATCTGAGTGTCTGTACAAAGACCACCCACTGTTGTAGCCAACATGTATAGAGTATCCGACTTGTTGTTAGATGTCAAAATTGACTCAGGAATAACAAACTCTACTTTGTCGCCTGAAATGCTCTTGATTGAATCATTCAATGCCAACACATTTCCTGCGTAATCCTGCCATTCAATTGTTGGTCGGCCATTAGCGTCAGCATTAATATTGATAGTCTCTCCGATACATCCGAACAAATCCAAATCTGCACCAAGAGGATTAAACTTAACATGGAAATCTCTTGATACTGCATATGTGAACTTACAGTCAGGATTTTTGATAGTCTCGTCGATAACCTTCTCAATAGTAGTAGCATCATTACCTACGATCACACGGAACTTAGTGTCTCCATTAAATCCTGTATTGCTAAGTTCAATCTCCCTTGTAGGATCTGAAGTGATTGCATTTTCATTAGACATTCCCTTTGGCAAATTCATCCATACTTTGCTGTCCTCGTCATAATACTGGAACAAGTAAGAAGGAGAAGGGATATAGTTTTCAATACCTGCTCTGTTGAACGCAGTCAAAGTAAGTGTTCTCTGCTTACCACAAATAACGACTGTGTCCTCACCGAATCTCTCATTACTTTCGACTTCTGCCTTAACCTCAATTTCAGGGAAACATACCTGAAGTGAAATATCGTCAAGCAAGATATCGTTACCGTTATTACCTTCCATGTTGTTTGTGATCTTCAAAACATACTTCTTTGGAGAATCACTGTTACCCTTACTCAATGGGAACAAAGCAGTCAAATTAGACCAAGAATTAGCAGCATAGTTACGAGTAACCACATCTCCAGACTCAATGCTTTTCAAAAGTGTTACTCCATCCTCATCGTAAATATCCATACGGATATTAACTGGCATACCACCTTCCGCTCTAGACTGTGCGTTGCTTACAAATGCAGAGAACAAAACCATCACATTGGAACACTCACCAGCGATTTGGAAAGGTCTCTCATAAATAACTACACCCTGTGATTCAGGATTACAGTTTACCATCAACATTGCACCATGCTTCGTACCGTCTGTATTACCTGTATGGTCTGATCCCGACCAATAGTCGTTAGGGTCGCCATTTGTCTTTCCGCCTCCTTCTGCCATTGCAGGATCCGAAACAAACGCATAGTAACTATCCTCTACACGGAATCCATTCTCACACCAACACTGGTATGGATCACTATTACCCCATGTACATCCTGAACGATCAACTTTTCCGTCAACAACTGGAAGAGACACTGTTCTTGGATCATCCAACGCAAAATCATGTCCACCAGAAGTCTTTCCTGGAATGAATCCATTCATATCCTTCATCCACTTCACATTGCTTGGAAGGCTAGCGTTTAAAGGCTCAACTGCATCCTCGTCATCGACCGCACCATTTTTATACTTCACATAGTGGTATTCATTTCCTTGGAAATAACCGAAATCATCCTCAAACAACATCTGTGTGGCATCCTCTTTATCTGGGGAATAAACAACACGGAAAAGAATTTCCTTAGCAATCTTCTCCTTTACTGTTGTACCATCCAAAGCTGGAACCTCCACTTCTAATTCTACTTTAATCCATCCACTCTTATCTGAGTAAATTGTCCATGCTGTGTTTTCCGCATCAAACTTAGCCTCTTTATCAGTCATCGCTGAATAAGAGGCGTCTTCATCAAATGACTTATAGCTGATTTTTGAACTTAATATTTTAGAAGATGGGTAGTCAGCAACTTTGATCACGACATCTCTCCAAGATGGAACCTCACGCTCTATCGCATTTATATAACGTGCACCCTCAGCAATGACATCTATATTAAATGACGCTTTTGAAGGAGAAAGTGTAATAACATTAGATTTAACTGTCTTAATAGACCCATTATCATACTCCACTTCGCATCTTACATACTTCACATCAGACAATACCGTGAAATCGAATGTCTGCTTTCCATTGCCTTCTTCTGGAGAGATCCATGTGACATTATCAGTACTTACTTTCCAATCATAGCTTTTCACATCTCCAGTCAAACATAGTTTGCTAGCAAATGAGATAGTTGAACCTACATTTGCCTTAGTGCTTTGAGATGTAGAAATCTTCACTGCATCTACCTTGACAGGCTCTGTCTTTGTGACTGTCACCTTTTCGGCAGCCGTATTCAAATAGAAAACATAAGGATCATCATTGCTCTTGACACTGAACTTACAGCGTGGCTTGCCATCTTTGTCGTTCTCACAAGTAAACTCGCTACTTGGAATCTCACTTACAACATCGTTCAAGTCAATATCACTTCCTCTGTATTTGATAACGAACTCTCCGACTTTGCTTGGATCCTCTTTTAGAATAGTTACTCGATAAAGCATTCCACACTCATCAATAGAGGCTACACGAGACACTTCATCTTTACCAGGATGGTCTACAGGACTATACGTATTATACCAACCATCCACATACATCTCCTGAGCAAATGAGGTTTGAAATACCGTACACAATACTACAAATAATGATAATGCCTTTCGCAAAGCATTCAGACCGGACTTTTTATAAGATATTAAGTTTTTCATATCTTAGATATTAGATATCTTTTTTGTTTTGTTTTTCTATTTTCATACCCACTTTAGAGCAGGACACACTCCAAAGCGGTCGCTAAAATAACAAAAATTCATAACAATTAAAGTTTATTAACGATTATTTCTTTTTTATTTTGACTAAAAAACAACGTTTTGTTGTTAAAGAACATAGTATTAAAAGTTTTTTACTAAACGTAATATAAAAACATTAAATACAAGAATATTGGAATAATTATGCGCATCTATAATCTTTTTGCCTCTCAACAAATAGGATTTGCTCTTAAACAAATCAAACATTGTCCTTGCCTATAATTGCCGTCTCTTTTATAACAAAAAAGACGGGATAACCCGTCTTTCCTTTATCTGAAATATTTTCCAACCACTGGCAATGACGATGCTGGAAAATCTCTCTTAAACAAAACCACGACATAGACTGCCAATAATGCCGTCGACATAAGCAATCTCAGAATCATACTTTCTGGTGCAAAGAAGTGAAATACAGCAAATAGGCCTAACGCCAACATAAAGTATATTGCCAGACTTTTGTTGTCGTAGTCAATTGGGAAGTACTTCTGCGACATTATATATGATATGACTGTTATACTCAAATAACACAAAAACGACGCCAAAGCTGAGCCATAATAACTAAACCCTGGAACTAACGCTATGTTCACGACCAATGTGATTACCAGACCGATTGTAGACAGTATCGCTCCCCAATGTGTGCGGTCGGTCAGCTTATACCATATCGACAGATTAAAATAGATTCCTTGGAATAGATATGTGAACAACACCAATGGAACAATTGTCATGCCGACTCTGTATGAAGGTGAAACCAACAAAGCGAACAAGTCGATGAACAATGACATTCCCAATGCGATCAACAAAGCAAAGATAACATAGTATTTCATAGCCAAAGCATACTGCACTTTCTTGTCTTCTCCTTTGCTCTGCGCAAATACAAATGGCTCATAAGCGTAACGGAATGCCTGCGTGAACACCATCATGACCATCGCCACCTTAAAACATGCACCGTAAATTCCAAGTTCAGAATCTGCAATTGCCCTGTCGTTCATCAAATACGGAAACAATATTTTGTCTATCGTCTGATTCATAATTCCTGCTATTCCAAGCAGCAGCAAAGGCAACGAATAACCCAGAATTTTCTTTAGCAACTCCGCATCTGGCGACTTTGCCTTCCTTACTTCTGGCAATAAAAGCAAGGTGACAAAAAGAGTGGATACCAAGTTTGAAACAAACACATATCCAACACCGTAGTTCTCATCATAAAACGGCAAATCCACACCCCAATCATTCTTCATTTTCGGGCATAGAATCAGGAAGAACAGATTTGCGGCAATGTTTACCGCTATCATCAAAAGTTTGAAGATAGCAAACTTTCCTGCCTTATTCTCATATCTTAAATATGCAAAAGGTATTGTGCCGACGGCATCTATAGCAACAATGATTCCCATCATCGTGATATACTCCGGATGTGTCGGGTAGCCTAGCCAAACTGCCACATTATCAGAAAACAGCATCACCAACACAGCAAAGATTGCTGAAGTTGTAGCGACAGAAGTGAGCACTGTGCCAAAGACTTTCTGTGCATCCGCTCCCTCTTTGTTGGCAAAACGGAAAAATCCAGTCTCCATTCCATATGTGAGAATCACAAGCAATAGCGCAGTCCACGCATAAAGATTTGTGACTATTCCATATTCAGCACTTGACGTTAAAATATATGTGTAAAGTGGGACAAGCAACCAGTTGAGGAACTTTCCAAGGATGTTGCTAATGCCGTAGACCGCAGTCTGACGGGCAAGATTTTTCATTTCTGCCATTTTCTCTGTTCTTTGTTTGGCACAAAATTACTCTTTTTTGGAAATAGACGCAATCTGACAGAAATAATAATTTGAATTGATTTTTAAATAATGGGTTAGACGCACGTCCGTGCGTCTCTACGTGATTTTCTAATTTATTCTTTTAGGTCTTCACCACTCGCTCCATCACGGAATGCCCCAGGGGCAACGCCAACACTTTCTTTAAATACACGGTTGAAATGCTGCACATTATTATACCCGACAGAGAATGCGATTTCCGAAATCTGCATAGTCGTCTCTTTTAACAGACGTTTTGATTCCTCAATTCGTATAGTATTGAGATATGCCTTGAATGTCTTGCCTGTAGCGACGCGTATCTCTTCAGACGTCTTATCTTCAGTCATTGACAATGCCTTAGCGATATCAGCCAGTTTCAACTCTGGATTCGGGTAGTTTTTTCCGATGAAAGTGAGAATCTCTCTCTTCAAATCAACAGTATCTTTTTCAGTGTCAAGCTTTTCATACGGAATATACACGACCTGCTGTGGTTGCGATTGTTCCACATTACTCTCTTCTCTCTTTTCATTATTTCTACGAAGATAAAGAGCAACAACCGCTAGTATTGCCCAAAAAGCAAGCATCATGTAAATTGCGTCACTCAAAAAACCATTTCCCGCAATAGGAACGAGTCGAAGAGTCTTTACTTTTACCACATGCTCTACATCCTTCTCAATCGAATTGTCGGCAGTAAGCCAAAAAATCTTGATATTCTCATATTTCATATTCTGGACATCTGTAGTCCACTGTGGATATGAAGCATACCACCACTCTGGAATATCCTTGATATCATTTACTGGAATATCAAACTTATTATTACCTTTCTTCAATAGGAATGAATAAACTGCTGTAGGATAGGCAATTCCCTTACTTCCAAAATCAAACTCCTCTTGCAACCTGACTGAAAAACGCATATCTTCATCGCTCTCTATTTCAGCCTCAACAATATAATTGTCTAGTGGGAATGTTGAATAATCATCTTTATGAATCTCTAATCCAACATAAGGATATGCAAATGAAGATCTAAGCGTGAACCTCATATTCACACCTTCAGCAGTTTTCTCAAGTTTCAATTCAGAATTTCCGCCATCAGAAGAATCTACCTGACGAGTTATCTTAAATTCTTGTGAATCGTCCAACAAATCAAATGTCGGTCTCAATGTACATACATAGATTATCCCAACTAAAATAGCTGGAATTACTGCCATAATAGCGATTTTTGTCCAATATTTGCCCTTTGTGTTTTCCATAGTCGAGACAAATATAATAATAAAAGGACAAAAATTACCTTTTGACCAATAATTTTTCTAATATAGAACAATTAACATGATCAAAATTCATCTATGTTATAGAAATGAACAAAAAATAGAAAACCAGACTCAAGGTCTGGCTTTCATTCTCCACATCATTAACCTCACGGCCAATGATGCCTAAATATACTCAATCTAACACATTATTCTAATTAATCAATACTTTCCTAACAACGGATTTCAAAGTTTCCAACTTTTGACATTCTCGTTGTTTTAGGATAAATCTTAGTGTCCACATTAAAGACAGAACACCTTGAAAATCCCCAAAAGACATTTAGAATTCATCTAAATATTACGTTTAACAAAATTAGTGCATATTTAGCAATGCGACTAAACATTTTAAGCAATATTAGTTCACGTTTTTCTTGAACCGCAGGCAAAAATATAGAAAAAACACGATGAAATGGACCATTTTTTTCAGTTGAAGAGATTTTACAAGATTATGATAAAATAAGACAACTCAAAAAAGGGAAAGGTCAAGCCTCAGCACAATTGTGAACAAATCATACCATAAAATTAAAGATAAACATATATGAATTGCCCAACACAGATCTTCTAACGCTCGCTCTACATCGAAGACATCCTCATTTGGGGCAACTGCCATATAGTCCCAAAATTTGAATAGGAATATATATTCATTATTTTTTTCACACAATCTTCTCCGCTCACTTTATATTTAAATGTGCAATGAAGAAAATTTGCACAAAAAAGGAGAAAATTTGAGAATAGCACAAACGGAAAAAAAGTGTGCAATGATTTCTTGCACAAAGAAAAATCAAGTGTGCAAAGGGTCAAAAAAAATGAGAAAAAGCTATGTTTTTCACCCAAAAAAAGTACTCAAAAAGCTTTTTTTATAAATCCGAAAAAGTAAGTTTGCAAAGTCGTCAAACGATGATTTTTTTAAATAATCAGTAATAAAAAAGAACAATGTCAAAATGGCGAAAATTTGAACAACCATTCGGATTTTGACACGAAACATAAACAACAATGAGTTTAATTAACGAAAAGATTAAGCAGTTCAGAGAGCAGAAGAAACTGAGCATTGAGGAACTGGCAGAAAGAAGCGGAGTGAGTGCGGACGTGCTTTCTACGATAGAAAATGGAAACGAAACTCCTTCGTCAGCAGTTATTATAAAGGTGTCGAGAGCACTAGGTTTGCGTGTCGACACATTACTAGAGGTAGACAACGTATCTGGCCCTGTACTGACAAAGGCAGGAGAGGTGTACAATTCTACAAATTTCAATAACGGCAAGGGGTCCCACCCTGATTTCGCCAACTACAGTTCGCTGACTCACGGCAAAAGCAACTGCAGAATCAACCCTTTCATTGTAGACATCAAAGACACTGACAACACAATGTCAAGCCACGAAGGTGAGGAATTAATATATGTGCTTGAAGGAAGCGCAGAGGTTGTTTATGGCAATCAGACATACACTTTGGAAAAAGGAGACAGCCTTTACTTCGACTCTGTTGTGTCACACTGCGTTAAGGCAAAGAATGGTGGCACAGTAAAGCTATTAGCAGTGTTGTATTCTCCAATCGACTAAATCTATGGCATCTATCCTTTCTAACAATACTATTCCTGACTGGTTGGAAAAATGGGCGAACGAGACTCCTGACAAGGATTGCATCGTCTACTCCGACAGAGATTTCCGCCTGACATGGAAAGAGACAGATACTCGCGTCAACAATATGGCTAAGGGTATGCTGGCTGTGGGAATCAAGCCAGGTCACCACGTTGGCATCTGGGCAACAAACGTCCCAGACTGGCTAATTGTGCTTTACGCTTGTGCCAAAATCGGTGCTATAGCAGTTACCGTCAACACAAACTACAAGCAGAACGAGCTTGAGTATCTTTGCAAGAACGCCGACTTGAACGCATTGTTTATTATCGACGGCACTTGGGAATCCGACTTTGTGGATATGACATACACAATGTTGCCGGAACTGAAGACTTCACAGAGAGGTCATCTTAACAATGAAAATCTGCCATTGTTGAAGACGATAGTATATATAGGTTCGGAGAAGCATCGTGGTATGTACAACACTCAAGAGCTACTTCTTTTGGGTGAGATGTCGGCAGACGATGAGCTAAAAGCAGCTCGCGCCAACGTCAAATGTCACGACGTTGTGAATATGCAATACACTTCCGGCACAACTGGTTTTCCTAAGGGTGTGATGCTTACACACCATAATATCACCAACAACGGATACGCCACAGGTATTCAGATGGAGTTCTCTCAAGACGATAAACTTTGTACTTGCGTGCCCCTATTCCACTGCTTCGGAGTGGTGCTTGCCACAATGGCTTGCCTAACACACGGTTCAACTATGGTGATGGTTGAGAAGTTTGATCCATTGGTAGTGCTTGCGTCGATCCACAAAGAGCGTTGCACAATCCTTTACGGAGTGCCTACAATGTTCATCGCCGAGCTCAACCATCCAATGTTCAGCATGTTCGACCTTACTTGTCTTCGCACAGGAATCATGGCAGGAGCTCTTTGTCCTGTCGAGTTGATGAAGCGTGTGGAGAAGGAGATGTTCATGAAGATGACGTCGGTATATGGCCTTACAGAGACGTCTCCAGGAATGTCTCACACAAATATCCGCGATCCATTTGAGAAACGTTGCACTACAGTAGGTGTTGACTATCCAGAGGTGGAGGTCAAGGTAATAAACCCAGAGACAGGAAAAGAGTGTGCTGTGGGAGAGCAGGGAGAGATGTGTTGCCGAGGCTACAACGTGATGAAGGGTTACTACAAGAATGAAGAGGCCACAAACGAAACAATCGACGCCAACGGATTCCTTCATTCTGGCGACTTGGGCATCAAGGATGAAGACGGTTACTACCGCATCACAGGTCGTATCAAAGATATGATTATCCGTGGAGGAGAGAACATCTATCCACGCGAGATAGAGGAATACTTGTTGAGTATGCCAGGCATCAAGGATGTGCAGGTGGCAGGTATTCCAAGCAAGAAGTACGGTGAACAAGTAGGTGCATTCATTATCAAGCACGACGGAGCCGATATAAATGAGGAAGACGTAGTGGATTACTGCAAAGGTAAGATCGCAAGATTCAAGATCCCTAAATACGTATTCTTCATCGACCAATTCCCTCTAACAGGTTCAGGTAAAATCCAGAAGTTTAAGCTTGGTGGAATCGGACTTGAGATCTGCAAAGAGAAGGGAATAGAGGTCATCTAAATCAGAAAATTCTTATTCAACTTTGTTTAAACCGTGTATAGAGTGATCTATGCACGGTTTTTTCCTATAACACTTACCCCAAATGTGATCACGGCCAATATATATGGGTAGACGAGATGGCTGATAATCTCAGTGGGCGCAATATGGGCAAGTCCCGACGCGATTAGAAGTTGGGCTCCATACGGAATAATCGACTGTGCGATGCAGCTCCACGTGTCGAGCAGACTTGCCACACGTCGAGGCGGGATATTGAATCGTTCGGAAATCTCCTTAGCAAGTGAGCTTACTGTTAAGATGGCGATAGTGTTGTTGGCAGTACAGAAGTCAGCAGCCATTACAAGTGCACCGATGCTCAACTCTGCCCCACGACGTTTCTTAACACTTCGTTTGATGGCATCCATCACCACGTCGATACCACCATTTATTCTAATCAACTCCATCAGTCCTCCGGCAAGCAACGTGACGATGATAAGTTCACTCATGCCTTTCACTCCCCCGTCGACAGACTGCATAATGGAGGTGAAAGCAGTACCGTCAAGACACATTGCAAGAAGCGTGCATAGAGCGATACCGATTGCAAGCACAATGATGACGTTGATACCACAAACAGCCAAAACCAACACCACCAAATAAGGAAGCACGCGTAAGAAATCAGGGGATTGAACCGTGTGGCTTGCCTCCGAACCGAATCCCATCACCACGTAGATTATCATCGAAACGAGTGCGGCAGGAAGGGCAATCTTGATATTCGCTTTGAATTTCTCGTGCATGGCGATTCCCTGTGTACGAGTGGCAACGATGGTAGTGTCGCTGATGAAAGAAAGATTATCGCCGAAGAAAGCACCACCCACGATGCAGGCAGTGTAGAGAGCCACACTATTGCCAGTCTGGTCGGCAAGTCCAGCAGCCAATGGCACCAATGCGGCAATAGATCCTACAGAAGTGCCGATACTCATCGACACCAAGCATGTGGCAAGAAATAATCCAGGAAGGAGGAGCGACGTCGGCAACGCATAAAGGCATAGGTTGACAGTGGCGTCGATAGCTCCGATACTTTTAGCGAGTGAGGCAAAACCACCAGCCAAAATGAAGATCAACACCATATACATGATGTTTTCGTTTCCGGCACCACGTGCGAAAGCCATCACACGATTATTGAAAGTGTCGTTGCGGAAGACCAACAACGCATAAAGGCTCGTCACCACGAAAGCCACTATAATCGGAATAGCGTAGAAGTCGCCAAGAGCGATACTGCCTCCGACGTAACATATAAAGAATAAAAGAAGTGGGGAGAGAGACAAAGCCCCTGAAGCAGCCCCCCGGCCCCCTGAAGGGGGAGTTGTAGCCCCCCGGCCCCCTGAAGGGGGAGTTTGTGAACTATAATTATTTGTTGGATCTTCCATTTTGTATTAGATAATTGAATTTCTATACAAAAATAGAAAAATTATTTGAGTAGATTTGCTTTTATCTCTTTGAGTACGACGTCGGTGTTTGCAATAATTTCCTCATTCTTGAATCTTATGACTTTATACCCTTGTTCTTCAAGAAACGCAGTACGAACAGCATCATCATGTTGTTGTTCTTGGGTGTCATGATAACCACCATCGACTTCAATAATTAACGAATTGCTTAAACAAATGAAATCTGCGATGTATTTACCTATAATGTGTTGACGACGGAATTTATAACCTTCCATTTTTTTGCCACGAAGCATTTCCCATAAATAGGATTCTGCTTCTGTCGGATTATTGCGATTGTGTTTTGCACGTAATTTTAATTCTTCGTAATAAGCTGGATCTGCACTATTCATATTGCAAATTTAACAAAATAATAGCATAGTACAAATTCCCCCTTCAGGGGGTTAGGGGGCTGCAGTTCCCCCTTTAGGGGGCTACTATTATCGCAAACGCACACGGCATTCTTCCCTCCACGACGTGATACTCCTTCACCTCAACATTATGATTAGCGAAAAACTCCTTGTATGAATCCAAACTGAATTGGCGTTTGAAGTCCACACCAAGCATAGAAAGCAGTTTGGCTGCCACCATCGAATTCTTGCTCTCCTTATTTACGTAAGTAGGGATGATAAGTTTACCACCAGGTTTACACACCCTTTTCATCTCCGCAAGAGCCTTACCAGGATCGTCAAGTAGATGGATCACATTGGCAGCAACCACAACGTCGAAACGGTTATCCTCAAAAGGAATATCCAGAATACTTGCCTTTTGAATCTTCGTATTGGAATATCCGCCAATCTTCTTCTGAGTCTGCTTTAGCATACCGTCGGAATAGTCAGTAGCGATAAGTTCCTTACACTTCTGAGCCATAGGCAGAGTCAGCAGGCCAGTGCCACAGGCACATTCAAGCACAACGTCGTCCTTATCCACGTGATTCTTAATCTCTTCTGCAATACCCTTGAAACACTTGCCATTGTAGGCAGTTTCAAATAAGTCGTATAACGGTGAAAGCAAATCCCAAATCATAACCCAATTATTTTGATTATCCTTTTGTTTATTTTTTAATTACGATGCAAAGGTATGGAATAGGAAATGCAACTTGGTTGCGAAAGGAGAAAAAATGAGTTGCGGAGGAGGTATCGAAGTTAAATTCCGCTACGAAAACTTATTTTCAGGTATTCATAGCGGAATATCATATGTCATAATCCGCTATGAAGATATATTTTTAGGTGTTCGTAGCGGAATATAACAAAAAAATGTGCATATTTGCATAACGATTTTTATAGAACTGCTTATGTGCGAGATAGTTGGAAGAAAACAGGAAATAGAAGAACTAAAAAAACTATACAACAGCAAGCAATCTGAGTTTGTAGCTGTCTATGGGAGAAGACGAGTTGGAAAGACATTCTTGGTTAAGGAGGTCTTTAGAGACGTCATGACTTTCTCGCACACAGGACTGTCGCCAATTGAAAAAAGCAAGTCTAATAAGACCAAGGATCAACTACAGAATTTCTATTATTCGTTGATACGGTATGGGCTTGAGGGACAATCATGTCCTAAAAATTGGCTTGAGGCATTTTTCATGCTTGAGCAATTGCTTGACCGTCTTGACAATGGCACACGACAAGTAGTTTTTATTGATGAATTGCCATGGATGGATACTGCACGATCTGGATTTGTGACTGCTTTGGAAGCATTTTGGAATGGTTGGGGAGCATCACGTAGAAATCTTTTGTTTGTGGTGTGTGGATCTGCAACGTCGTGGATTGTCGACAACCTCATAAACAACAAGGGAGGTCTTTACAACAGATTGACTTCCCAAATAAAACTTTCTCCATTCACTTTACGAGAGTGCAGGGAGTTTTACAATGCCAACTCCATAAAAATGTCAGATTACGATGTCATTCAAGCATATATGACACTTGGTGGCATTCCGTATTATATGAACTATTTCAATCGTTCACTGTCGTTAGCACAAAATATTGACAAATTGTTTTTTTGCAAAAATCCAAAGTTAACAGATGAGTTCGACAGACTTTTTGGTTCGCTATTCATCAACGACACAGTTTGCAAAAAAATCATTAAATGCTTATTTACAAGGCATTATGGATACATGCGCGACGAGATTGCTAAGAAAGTCGGAATATCCAACAATGGTGATTTAAGCAATTTGTTAAAGGCATTGATTGCGAGTGATTTTGTGGAGAAATATGTTCCGTTTGGATACTCTGAGAGGAATGTTCACTACAAACTTTCCGATCCATTTTGTTGGTTTTGGATTACGTTTGTGGAAGGATATCAAGGGAAAGATGAAGATTATTGGGCACATAAAATCAACAAGCCAGAATACAACTCATGGAAAGGGATTGCATTTGAAGAGATCTGTTTCAATCATGCGAAACAGATAAAATCAGCACTGGGGATTGGCAGTGTATCGTCGAAACAATCGGCATATATAGTGTCAGCATCAGAAAATAATCCTGGAATGCAGATAGATATGGTGATAGAGAGAGCTGATAATGTGGTCAATATCTGCGAGATGAAATTCTACAAGGACCAATTCACGGTAGACAAATCGTATGATGAAACATTAAGAAGGAGAACACAGCAAATTGAGGAGAAATTTCCTAAACTAAATGTCCACACAACGCTTATAACCACATTTGGACTCAGACAAAATGAGTATTCAAATAATTTCCAATCAGTTGTAACGATTGAAGATTTGATGAAATGACTTTTGTGATTATATAGTGATGGTGATGGCACATGCGAAAATTGAGTAAATCGATATTCTAAAGAGGTGATTTTTATCGTATATTCCGCTACGAAAGCATATTTTTAGTGTTCATAGCGGAATAAAGTATATCATAATCCGCTATGAAGGCATATTTTTTATAGGTTACGGAGGAAATATTTTAAGATAGGTCCTCCATAAGTGGTCTAAAAAAATGAGTTACGGAGATGGTATTTTAGGACCGTAGGGCGAGAGAATGGAAATAAGCGAGTTTGGCAACTTGTATATAATTGCATTATTTTGAGTCTACAAGTGAGGGATATAATCCATACAATTCTGAGAAGGACATCACATATATGTAATGGCGATGTACCTTAAATACAATGTAAATATCATCACCATAGATGTATCTTACTGTAATGGTCCTTGTTTTCCAATTAATCCTCGAATAAAACTCATGTGGTCTTGACACTAAGCAAAGACAAACATCATTCCATTGCTTAATCGACATTGGTACTGCCACCCATGCGGTTGCTCCATTGATAAATCCATAATGATTCCCAACTGCTTTATAGAATCCATTATCAACAAGGTTTTTCCCCACCATATCTACTTTGTTCCACATAATTCCAAAATTTTATTGATTTTATGGTTAAGGTTTTGTGGGGCGAATTTCAAAAAGCCGTTTCAGAGATTAAATCAAATCTCTAAAACGGCTTTAATTATCTCAAAAAGTGACAAATACATTTATAATAGAATGCTGTCCACTTTTCATTTATAGACTATTAAAATAATCTATAATCTCGGGGCATTCCCTCTTTATTTCGTTGTGCCACAACATCTTAAGATTATCGTTCACCAATATTCTGGAAGGATGAGGTATGGCCATCAGTGGATATTGCTGGTTATATGACGAAACACGAAAATGATTTCTTTTTACATTTTCACTTTCTTTCCATTGACATTCTTCAAAACAAACATTAAGGTCATTGACAGCTTTTTTCATAAACTGGTCTTTCAAACTTTCATTACCTAAAAACAATACAAAGTTTGGTTTCAAAATATCCAATACCTTAAACAACGCTTTCAATCCTTCTTTTCTTTGTTCTTGGGATGGTCTTTGATTGATGTCAGTCATTGCTTCCTGTACAACTTCTGTGAAAGCGACTCCATTCCAAAACTTACTTTTGAATTGTTCGTCGTTCAAAAATGAATTTTCTTGACAAAGAACGTTCATAGTGTTTTTAGGAAATGATTTAAGATTTTCCATTGGACAATTGGCCCACCAACTTACATTTCTATCTCTCACATAATCGGGATTAGAATTGATTGCATCATACGATTCCATTGGATCTTCGCTTGTTGCATACACACTTTCTCCAACCAACAGAATCTTACAGGAAGCACTTTCATAATTGTCTCCAATCCATGGAATCCATCTAAGTTCTGAAATTTCAGAAAACTTAGCATCAAAACTTTTATTCATGCTTTTGACTTTTGATTAATAAATTTTACCGTTAAGGCTTATGGAGGTTTTTATCCAAAAAGTCTATAAGAGATACAAAATTGTGCTCAATTCTGCACGTAATGTATCTTACCTTTCATATCTACAAAAATATGTATTTTGACTGATTATCAATAAATTTCACATTGCCATTATTTCCTCAATTTATAGCTAAAAATTCTACATAATGTAGAAAATTTGGAGACAGCAAGGGTATTACAAAGGTTAGGCAAATTATTAAACAGCCTTATTTTTTGTACAGTTCAAAGAAATTATAGCCAAGCAGATCTGATATTTTCTGAAGGACGTCTGTGTCTATGCTCTTTCTTCTGTAGATTTTGTAAATATTTGTTCTGTCACAGCAAAGTTGACGTGCAAGCCAGGATGCACTCCTGCCTTGTTCTTTCATTTTATCTTGTATATGTTTTCCTATAAAAATGTCCATAAAAAAAGGCATCGACCGTTTCATTTGTTTGTCACTGCAAATGGGTACCGCCAAGAACCTTAGACCTGCGACAAACACGAAACAGTCCACGCCCTAGACGTGAACTTTCGTTGCTCATTCTTCAGGTCTAACAAAAATTGGCGGTTTTTATTTGCTGAGAATAAGAGCAAAAGCTCTATACTTGAAATTATGTAGTATTCCGAATTGTTGTTTTATCTCATTCTACTATGTTTTAGTTTCAAACACAAATGTAGTGAAAATTCACAAACACGTCGCCATATACATAGGAATATATGTAATTCCATCTTCAACCTTGAAATCCCCAGGGTACACAACGTACGCAGTCCCCAGATAATTCTTATACTTTGCAATACATTTTTTGAGTGATGTTGTGGAGAATCGAGTGGATGATTTGACTTCTATCGGGGAGATATTATGACGATTTGAGACATCTGGTTTTAATATTAGAAAATCAAGCTCCATACGATCCTCCTTTACATCAGAATTACGAGAATAGAAATACAATTTATGTCCGTTTGCTTTTAATATTTGAGCCACAATGTTTTCAACCAACATTCCACTATTAGTCTCCAATTTGTCCATCAACAATCTGATATATAAGTTGTTGTTTACCATTTCATTCTCGTCGAAAGCCATCGACACAAGAAGACCTGTATCATGCATATAGCACTTCAATGTATTTGCATCCATTCTTAATCTAAGTCCGACGTTAGGCTCTGTTGCCCCAAAGCAAAGATTTACAATTCTTGACTCGTTCAACCAGAAAAACGAACTCTCATACTCTCTAAAACGAGCTTTGTCTGAGATGTCTGACAATTTGAATTTTCGTTCATGTTTTTGTAATTGGGCTGGAATTTCATCAAAAATGCTTGTCACTTTGGTTTCAAATCCTGTAGCATACTTTGATATATCGTTACGATAAAGCCTTATAATATTTCGTTTGATAAAATCTACTGACACGAAATCCTTTTTGTCGACATATTCCTGAACAGCTTGAGGCATTCCTCCTACCAACATGTATTGACGGAAATAATCCATTGCTCGTTGATGAAGTGGACCAAGAGACATGCCTTTCGCAAAGCAATTCCTTATAAAATCCATCATTTGATTCTCTCCAATGGCCCACAGAAACTCCTCGAAATCCATGGGATGCATATCTATATGATATTCTTCAGAAGGAATCACTATGTCTTTTACATTTTTATTGATGCTGACCAACGATCCTGTTTCGATAAAATCATATCGTCCATCTTGAACCAAGTATTTTATCGCAGCTCTTGCTTTAGGATATAGTTGGACCTCGTCAAAAATAATAACAGACTCGCGCACATATAAAGTTTTTCTATAAAACAGACTCAAATACGAAAAAAACGTGTCCAAATCAGTAAGGTATCTTTCAAAGATGTCTATAACACTTTTGTCTGCGTAGTTAAAGTCAATAAGTATGTATGATTTGTACTCTTTTTTAGCAAACTCTTCTACTATATAACTTTTGCCTACACGTCTGGCTCCATCAACCATAATCGCAGATTTGCCATTTTGGGTTGATTTCCAATTTTTTAATTTACTATATAACTTTCTTTCCATATTAATTATCACGAAAATGAGAGTACAAATATATATTATTATCACGAAAATGAGAGTATAAAACAAACGAATCATCACGAAAACGAGAGTATAAAACTATCAAATCATCACGAAAGCGAGAGTAAACGACAACGAATATGCCATAAAAGTTAAGCTCATAATTATTTCCGGGTGCGATTTTTGCAGATTTTGATAGTTTTCCGGGTGCGATTTTTGCAGATTTTAGTAATTTTGTGGGTACAACTTTTGCAATAATTGCCAAAAAAATCCCCCATTTGAAAACACCATTCTAAAAAAGTCGTTATTTTTGTAGAAAGTAATGAAATTCATAAATTAGAAAAATTATGGCTGATACACTTGATTGGTCAAATTTGGGATTTGGCTATAGAAAGACAGATTATAATGTTCGTTGCTATTGGAGAGATGGCAAATGGGGCGAGATCGAGGTTAGCTCAGAGGAGACATTGAACATCCACATGGCTGCTACTTGCCTACACTACGGACAGGAGGCATTCGAAGGTTTGAAGGCTTACAGATGTAAAGACGGTAAGATCCGCGTCTTCCGCCCACAGGCAAACGCAGAGCGTCTTCAGCACACTTGCCAGGGTATTTTGATGCCTGAGCTTCCTACTGAGAAGTTCATCGAGATGGTGAAGAAGGTTGTTAAGCTTAACGAGCGTTTCATTCCACCTTACGAGAGCGGTGCTTCATTGTATATCCGTCCTTTGTTTATCGGTATCGGCGCACAGGTAGGTGTTCGCCCTTCTACTGAATACCTATGTATGATGTTCGTGACTCCAGTAGGTCCATACTTCAAGGGTGGTTTCGCTACAACTCCATACGTTGTGACTCGTAAGTACGACCGTTCAGCTCCTCTTGGAACAGGTATCTACAAGGTAGGTGGTAACTACGCTGCCAGCCTTTTGGCCAACAAGAGTGCTCACGACCTTGGTTACTCATGTGAGTTCTACCTTGACGCTAAGGAGAAGAAGTATATCGACGAGGCTGGTGCTGCTAACTTCTTCGGTATCAAGAACAATACATATATCACTCCAAAGTCTACATCAATCCTTCCTTCTATCACAAACAACAGTTTGATGCAGATCGCTCGTGATCTTGGTTTGAAGGTTGAGCAGAGAGCAATTCCTATCGAGGAACTTGAGACAATGGAAGAGGCTGGAGCATGTGGTACAGCTGCCGTTATCAGCCCTATCTCACGTATTGATGATCCAGATGCCGGTAAGAGCTACGTCATCGCTAAGAATGGCACTCCTGGACCAATCAGCGAGAAGCTTTACAAGACTATCCGTGGCATCCAGTACGGAGAGATCGAGGACAAGCACGGTTGGGTAATGATCGTTGAATAATTCATCTGCACGTAGAGACGCACGGACGTGTCACAGTTGACATCCGTATCGTAACAAATTCGTGTCATAATAATTTATAGGGGTAAGTTTTAATAAACTTCCCCTATTTTTGCAATTATATACGTGTTGTCCAAACACTCTTATTTTTTATACGCTCGTCCTACGGACTCGCGTTGGATGGAGGGGTTAGGGCGTTCCGCCCTTAACAATCCTCGTTTTGGGCAACTGCTACACTATCACTTTTTTCAAAAAACAAAAAAATAATTTGCGAATAATTAAATTCATTGTAAATTTGTAATCATAACAAATTGCAAATATGAGAGTAGAGGATTACATATTAAAATTTGGAATAAAACCATCAGTACAGAGAGTGGCAGTGATGAAGTATTTGATGACTCATAAAACACATCCGACAGTGGAGGAAATCTATGAGGCTCTTCATGAGGAGATATCCACTCTTTCCAAAACCACAATTTACAATACTCTTAAACTATTCGTAGAAAACGGTGCTGCGGCTCAATTAAACATTGAGGACAAGTGTGTGCATTTCGACGGAGACATATCCGCTCATGCTCATTTCTTGTGTCAGCATTGCGGAATGATCTACGATATTTTTCCTTCTAAGATGCCAATCATCAACGAACTGTCATCGTTGGAATTCGGTTCACACAACATCCAGAATGTGCAATTGAACCTTACTGGCATTTGTGAGAAGTGTATGAAAAAACAGAAAGTCAAAGAATCAAAATAAATAGTACAGTTATGATGAATGTTTCTGAAAAAATCAGATATGTTGGCGTCGACGACTTGGATATTGATTTGTTTGAGAGCCAATATGTAGTGCCAGAGGGCATTTCGTACAATTCTTACGTCATTCTTGATGAGAAGACAGCTGTTATGGACACTGTCGACGCGAGAAAGACAGATGAGTGGATCAACAATGTTAAGGCAGTGTTGGGAGGCAAAAACCTTGATTATATCGTTTGCCAGCACATGGAGCCAGACCACGCTGGTTCGATGATGAAAGCGTTGGAGGTATTCCCTACAGCTAAAATCGTTGGTAATGCCAAGACATTCACTTATATGGCTCAGTTTTTTGATGTCAACCTTGATGGCAGAAAAATAGAGGTGAAAGACGGCGAGTCGTTAAGCCTTGGTAATCACAACCTTACTTTCGTATTCGCTCCGATGGTTCATTGGCCAGAGGTGATGGTGTCATACGAGAGCAACGAGAAGGTGTTGTTTGCTGCCGACGGATTCGGCAAATTCGGTGCGATCTCTAAATATGATGGCGATTGGGCATGTGAGGCTCGACGCTACTATTTCAATATCTGTGGAAAGTATGGTGTGCAGGTGCAGGCGTTGTTGAAGAAAGCGGCGTCGCTTGACATCAAGACTATCGCCCCACTCCACGGACCAGTACTAAAGGATAATCTTGGCTACTATATCGACCTTTACAACACATGGAGCTCATACGGTGTGGAGAGTGACGGTGTGTTGGTGGCATACGCGTCGATCCACGGCAACACAAAGAGATCCGCAGAGAAGATCGCGTCGATCCTTGAGAAAGAGGGTGCAAAGAAGGTTGTTGTGAGCGATCTTAGCCGCGACGACGAGGCAGAAGTCATCGAAGACGCATTCAGATACGGCAGAATGATCATTGCTGCTCCTACATACGACGGAGGCCTATTCCCTCCGATGGAGAGTTTCCTTTCACATTTGAAAAGCAAGAACTATCAGAAGCGTACCGTCGGCATCATTGAGAACGGCACATGGGCTCCAGTATCAGGCAAATTCATGAGAGAGAAACTTGAGGCGATGAAAGACATTAAGATCTGCGACACAGTTGTCACAATCAAGTCGGCATTGAAAGCAGATCAGGAGGCATCATTAGTCGCATTGGCTAAAGAGGTGTTGGAATAACAGATAAACAATTGAACGTAAAATTTTCATAAAATTTCACGGAAATTATGATTTGATCCTATTCAACAATAAATTTTACGAATCATTTCACGGAAATTTTACGTTATAATTAAATAATAAAAACCAAAAAACTAAAACTATATTATTATGGCAAAGTTCATTTGTACAGTATGTGGTTACGTCCACGAAGGAGATAGTGCACCAGAGAAGTGCCCACAGTGTAAGGTTCCAGCAAGTAAGTTCAAGGAGCTTGATGAGTCAGCACCAGTCAACTATGCTACAGAGCACGAGATTGGTGTGGCAAAGGGATGTGATCCAGAGATGATCAAGGATCTTAACGCACACTTCAACGGTGAGTGTTCAGAGGTTGGTATGTACTTGGCAATGAGTCGTCAGGCTGATCGCGAGGGTTATCCAGAGATCGCAGAGGCATTCAAGCGTTACGCATTCGAGGAGGCTGAGCACGCTGCTAAGTTCGCAGAGCTTCTTGGTGATGTAGTTTGGGACACAAAGACTAACCTTGAGAAGAGAATGAACGCTGAGGCTGGAGCTTGCGAGGATAAGTTCCGTATCGCAAAGAACGCAAAGGCTCAGAATCTTGACGCAATCCACGACACTGTTCACGAGATGGCTAAGGATGAGGCTCGTCACGGACAGGGCTTCCGTGGTCTTTACAACAGATACTTCGGAAAGTAATTCAGTCTTTCCATTCTGACCAGACAAGGAGACGGCATTGTGTCGTCTTCTTTTTCTTTACCGTTTCTTTGCCCAGCCAAGTGATTATTGTTATTTTTGCAATAAATAATAGGTTTCTAACATCCTGAGAAATGAGCAGAATAAAACATATCATCGTAACAAACATCATTATCTGTTTTGCACTAATTTCCTGCAATCAAAAGGCAGTTGAAAATGAAGAATCACAACAAAATACAGATTATCCTTCGGATTATGATTCTGTCGCAGTAGCTTTTCCATCTGAGTATTATGATGAAGAATATGAGGAGGAAGAGATCATAAACAATGAGTTGTGCGAATATGGTCATGTTTTCAATAAAGAAGGACGCAACACAAAGGAAATAATCCCTGAACAATGGGAAATAAAAAACGAGGCCACAGGCGACCTTAATAAAGACGGTATTGCGGATCTTGTGTTTAATGCCAGAAAAATTGGAACGACTGAGTACGAGTACTATTCAGTAAATGAAAATCCACAAATCTTTGCCATCTATTGGGGAAATGGTGATGGCACATTCACACAGTACAAAGCATGGAAAGGATTGATTGAAATTGACAAAATGGGTGTATGGAACCATGCAAATCTCGAAATTACAGAAAAAGGTGTTCTGAAAGTATTGTGTGATCAATTGAGCGATGGTGGTGGTTGGGGATCAA
This sequence comes from Paludibacteraceae bacterium, assembly GCA_024401565.1. GTDB lineage: Bacteria > Bacteroidota > Bacteroidia > Bacteroidales > Paludibacteraceae > UBA1723. The sequence goes on along the minus strand of JAKSKU010000006.1, from coordinate 51,422 downwards.
CCGCATATACAACCAAATATCGCTTTCAAGATAATAAGTTCTACAAAATCGGATATGATCAAATTTCAATTAACAAAAGTGATGGTTATACAGTAGAGACCAGCATAAACTATCTTACTGGGAAAAAATGCATAAAAGAATATAATATGTTTGAGTACGACGGGACAAATACAACATGGGAATCATTCGAAGAACCATTACAAGAGCTTGGAAGTGAAATGTTCTGACCTATTGCACTGACGGAGCATTTTTCCACTGAAGCAGAAAATAGCGTCAATACTTAATGAATTTGTTCGGGCATCTAGAATTGGGGCTGTCACACGCTTTCGTATGAACATGCTGAAGATAAGAGTCATTTATCTGTAGCCAATTCGGGAAAAACGACTGGTATTCCGCATTGATGTCTGAAGGATAGTCTGCTTTAGTGGCGCTAAAACGAGTGACCAAAGGAACGTCAGAATCTTTCTTGTTAGATTTGACATAAGCCTGAGCGTGGATAGGCTCAATCAACTCGACAATCATTCCTATATAGTCAGCGACAGCATAACTCTCTTTGTTTTCCCGATCCTTCAACGTCTTCACCCAATACTTTTTTGAGATTTTGGAACCTTTCCGTATTTCCGACTCCGACTGTGAGATCAACAGTGCCACCTCTCCTACCTCCTGTTCTGTATAACCTTTTTCAGCCACCATTCTCAGATAGTCTTGCTTTCTGCATCCCATTTCACGAAGTATGTCGTCAGTGTAATATTTGGCAGCACCGACAGAGGTTGTCTGCCTGGCTTCCACCGTCACAACAGATAATGCGAACAATACCAATATGTATATAGCTTTTTTCATATAACTGTTTGTTTATTGCCAATAGTTAGCGTCTTCAAAAGTATGAGAAATGAGGTTCACCAGCAAATTTTCCAATAAAAACATACTCATTTTATGTGTGGTTGCCTCAAATCTTTACTCCAAGGAGGTTAAAAGAGAAAGTTTGGACAACTATAATATAATTCCCTTATTTATTTGCTAATTTTGCAGTCTGCAAACAAGGTGTATATAATGTCAAAACTACTTCTGTTTATAATATCAATATTCGCATGCGTCAATGTAGAAGCGAGCATCCGCGTCATTACTATTGGAGACAGCACAACCGAAACATGGGGGAAAAACTGGTATCCATGCATGGGTTGGGGAGCCGTATTCCAACACTTTTTCGATAAAGATAAAGTTATTGTAGACAACAGAGCTGTGGGAGGGACATCTACCAAAACTTTCTACAACGAGTTCTGGAATGATGTGATTGCAGACATCAATAGCGGAGATTATCTGTTCATCTCCTTTGGTGCAAACGATTCAAACACCTATTCTTTAGGATATACAACAACAGGCGAATTCATAGAATATATCGGCATATTCTGCAATGCGGCAAGAGAAAAAGGCGCTATCCCTGTCCTTCTTTCTACCATCAACCGAAACTGGTGGTATGACACTATAATCAAATCTTCATACGGAATGCATCCCCAGGCGATGAAGAATGCCGCCGAAAAATACAACACTCCTTTTTTCGACCTATACAACTTCGGTTTGAAGCTTTCTAACGAAGTGGGACCAGAATATAACACTTATTACCGTCACAACAACTATCATCCCAATGAATACAAGGGATATCCAGACGGGAAGGAAGACGGGGTTCACCTTCAAGAATCCGGAGCTATAGATTATGCCAGATATATCGTGGAGGAGATTGAGAATTCGACAGATGAAAGACTCAAAACTCTCGCTGATGCCACCAAACCAAGATACCACGTTGTGATTGACGCAGACGATGAAAGCAGAATGACGTCGATCACACGTTCCGCCACGTTTCCTGAAGGAATCAACGTCACTATGAAGAGTTATGGCATCACAGAATACGACAAATGTATTTGGTCTAATTACAAAGGTGAGATTGTTTCCACCAACAGTCTGTTCATATATGTGATGCAAGACCACGACGAACATTTCACTGCCATATACGACCATTCTCCTGCCGTCAAAAACGTTTCCTCCGATTATCTGACTGTTCTTCCCGACGGGATTATGTTTGCAGACGACGAGACTCATACTATCCACATATATTCGCTAAACGGAGCCCTTGTCTCATCCGCATCGTCTAAACACGAGTTCCCTCTCAACTTGCCTAGCGGAACCTATATTCTGACATTAGACAAGGCAAGAAGTGTAAAGATTACAATTAAATAATCAGATATGCTCAAACGACTTTTGCCGCTGATCTGCACATTCTTCTTCTTCACCATCGAAGCACGCACACACGTCTTCCTCATTGGTGACAGCACAACCGAGACATGGGGTCAAGACAGCTATCCATGCATGGGCTGGGGAGCCGTGCTGCATCACTTTTTCGATAAAGACAAGGTAGTTGTATACAACAAAGCAGTCGGCGGAACATCCACAAAAAGCTTTTACAAGGAATACTGGAGCAATGTGATTGCTAAAATAAGCAGCGGTGATTATCTGTTTGTCTCATTCGGAGCAAACGACTCCAACACATACTCGTCTGTCTGCACAACAACAGATGAATTCATCAACTATATCGGCATATTCTGCAATGCGGCAAGGGGAAAAGGCGCTATACCTGTCCTTTTGTCTACCGTCAACCGAAACTGGTGGAGCACAAACGGAGAACTTAAGCAAACATATGGTCAGCATCCAAAGGCAATGCAAGAAGCCGCCGTGAAATACAACACTCCCTTCATCGATCTCTACACTTTCGGCTATAATCTCTCCAATGAGTCGGGGATCGAATACAACACTTACTACCGTCACAACAACTATATGCCAAACGAATATATCGCATATCCAGAAGGTAAAGAAGACGGTGTCCACCTACAGGAAACAGGAGCGACAGATTTTGCCAGATACATTGTGGAGGAGATAGAGAAATCGACAGACAAAAGACTCAAAACACTTGCCGACGCCACAGCTCCAAGATACAACGTGACTTTCGACACTGACAACGAAAGCAAGACGTCGTCAATATCCCATTCCGCCACGTTTCCTGAAGGCATCAACGTGACCTTGAAAAGTTATGGCGTCACGGTAGCAGACAAATGTTTTTGGAAGAATGATAAAGGAGACGTCATTTCCAAAGACAATGTCTACGTTTACATTATGCAAAACCACGATGAACATTTCACTGCCGTCTACAATGAGCCGAGCCCTTTAGACATGGATGAATTCAAGTTGTTCAAAGACAGAATTGTGTTCACTGACAACCAAAAGCACCACATAGAGATATATAATTTCTACGGCTGCCAATTATTCTCCACAGACATACATTGCAGTTTCTTATTTTCACTTCCTGCCGGATCCTATATTTTAAGGATTGACGGCAAAAAAAGTATGAAATTTATAGTTCCATGAAACAAAAAAGGCAGGTCATTAAAACCTGCCTCTAGATATCTATATAATGTCGATTATTTCTTTGTCTTGAATGTCAACGCATTAGCTGCAATCGACGCTACAGAGCCATTGATGATCGGAAGATTCCTGTCGACATGGCCAAACGGGATATCAAACAAGATAGGGAAATCATAACCCTTTGTGACCTCAAAAATCAAGTCCTCAATACTTCCGAATGAGCTATCAATATCAGTATCAGTGAACTTGCCTACCACCAAACCTTTTATTCTGCCAAACACACCGCTCATACGCAAATTCTGCATCATACGGTCGATACTGTACATTCTCTCACCGATATCCTCAATATAAAGGATTCCAGACTGCTTTGTGATATCGAGATCAGTACCGCGAAGCGCATAGATGAGGCTCAAGTTTCCGCCAAACAATCTACCCTTCACTTTCTCTCTTGCCACACGACTTCTCTGATTATATGAGAAATATGTCTGACGACGGCGAACACCCGTCAGAATATTCAACAGTTCTTCTATCGACTCCGCAATCTCCGGATTAGCGGCATCCTTCTTATCCAAAGTGGCGTCATAACCCACGAAAGCTTTAGCCATCTGTCCGTGAACGGAGCAGCATTTGGCCTTTGTAAGGATAGCCGCGTGAAGTGCGGTGATATCACTGAAACCTACAACAAACTTTGGATTTTCCACAAACTTGGTGAAATCCAAACGATCTACAATACGTGTCAAACCATATCCTCCACGTCCGCAGATGATAACACGAGTCTGTGGATCGTCGAGTGCCGACTGTAGGTCTGCAAGACGCTCCTCATCAGTCGCCGAAAAACGATGATGCTTACCCTTGGCGTGCTCAGCAATCTTTACCGAGTAGCCCAACTGGCGAATGGCTGCAGCTGCCTGCTCTATCACATCGCCATCAATAGCTCCACTTGGAGATACGATAGTGACTAAATCACCTTGTTGCAGAAATTCTGGAAATATCATGGTAGTTGTGTTTTTCTTCGTAGCAAATGTAATAATAAAAAACTGATTATGTATGCAATAACTGCAGAAATTATTGCAAATATTATAGCCCCCACCAAGTAGCAAGCTCCACTCTGAAGAGCCGAGTCGACGGTAATTTTACCTAATGACATGGGTTCCTCATCAGGGAACAATACTCTTCCACACTCATAAGACGCATACAGTATGCCGAAGAGCATAGGTGGCATTGATATGTTAGACGCTGCCAGCACAACCAGTCTGTTCAATCTGAATATCTGAGCTAAAGCCACACCTGCCATCATCTGGAACCCCCAAATCGGCAAGATCGCCACAAGCACTCCTATCATGACGGCAGACGCCACTCTGGCATTGCTTTCTTTTCTAATGTTGAAGTCAGACGTGAAGAAATTCTTCAGTCTCTGCTTCCACCCGTTTTCATTACCCGAAGACATGTCGCAACAATGTTTTAGGCCAGTAGTAGAATAATGCTCCCGTACATAGCGCTGTGTTCATGACCGATATTCTGGAAAAGTCAGCGAACGGACGGAAATGAGTCACTCGCTCGCCTTCCGGTGCGTAATACACCTTTATAGGATTGGTCTGGATATCAACGTCAGCCCAGCATAGTCTGACCAGCATCTCCAGTTCAGCTTCATATCTTGATGAGAAAATATGTCTCTTTGTTATCTCCTTCAACGGATAGACACGGAATCCGCATTGTGTGTCGGGTATCTCCCTTCCCGTCTCCACCTTAAACCAGAAATTTGAGAATTTGTTGGCGAATGTGTTTTTAGACGGCATGTTCTTCTGCGTCGTGATGTTTCTCACACCACACACCAAAGTAGGCCTTTCATCAGACACTTTTGCCACCATTCCTGGAATGTCGTCAGCGAAATGCTGTCCGTCGGCATCAAGTGTCACAGCATGAGTGTATCCATCTGCGTATGCAGCGGCAAAACCAGCGGTGAGAGCTTTCCCCTTGCCACTGTTCACTGGCAATGAGAGGACTTTTATCCTCTTCTCCTCACTGCTTAATACTGATAATAGGGATTTGCTATCGTCTGTACTTCCATCATCCACCACATAAACTCTCTCCACGTATTCTGTCACCGATTTGGCGACATCGCAGATAGTCTTACAATTATTGTAGTTGGGGATCACAGCACAAATACGCATAAGCAACAAGTGTTTACTGATAAAGCGTCATCTCCAGACCCAAACGTGGATGCGCGATAAGAATAGCCTCGTCGGAATATGAGAATTCAGCACGCAACGGTCCACCAGAAATACTTACATGATTGACTCTTTTGCTGTTGTTGTCGATCAAATAGTGGGCCCTACCTGTGGCAGTACGAATCTTATAGCCTAGTTTTGTCTTCGCCGGCTCACTGTATCTTTTTGCTTTGAAAGTGGATTTCACATTGCGTGTGAACAACGTGATAAGGTCTTTCTTCAGAATGTGAAGAATGACAGGTCGATTGAGCTGATCCATACAAGAATTGACGTCAAATCCACGCTCTTTGATCGTGAAGTCGAACAGCGTCATTCCCATGAATGCGGTGCATACGACGTGAATACTCTCGTCTTCTTCCATCGTTGCCACCATGAAACCGTTCATGCTCAACTCCTTATATGTAAGCGTCATGTTGTACATCACGCTCTCCCCGCTTTTTGTCAATAACGGATATAAATCATTACGGGCATATTGTCCCGTCTCTGATGTCTGTAAAGCAGAGAAACGTTTGTCCGAGCATCCACTAAAACAGAGGATGCACGCACAAACACATAAAAAATAAGTTTGAATTCTTTTAATCACCGTACTTACTGTACTTTAAATACCGCATCGTCGATCGCAATGTTACGCTTCATGTTAGTGAATGTAAACTGCATGTAGTCACTACCCTTGTTGCCCTTTGGCTTCTCTACCATCTTAAAGCTTACGATAGTGTAGTCAGCCTTCATGACCACGATCTCCATGTGATCAGTACGCTTTGCAAGGTTGCTGCCTTCAGCAGGAGTGACAGTCACAAGATACTGTGTGTCGTTCTCGTACAAATCAAGCTTAAGATCCTTGGAGTTAGTAGGCAACTGGCCCGACAAACATGACGACATCATATTCTTCAAATTAGCAATAGCTGGATTTGAGTTTCCATCCATAATAGTCGCTCTTCCGCCACTGACCATCTTGATTTTGGAACCGTTCATCACAATCTGAGACGCCATTGGCTTTTTGTATTCCAAAGACAACTTGTCATCTTTCTTAAAACAGAACTCTCCAGTCGACTCAATATCTTTAGTCATTCCAGCGATATGCTTTGTCTGGACGAAATCACTCTTCATCGAAGTCATTGCCTTTGCAGTGGAAAGCATGTCGGTTCTAAACTTCTCCATTGATGAAGACGCCTTGAATCCTGCAGGCACTTCTGCGAAAACAGAACCTACAGACATCATCATTGCGATGACACTAACTGCAATATTCTTTAATAAGTTTTTCATGTTTTTCTATTTTTATGTTAGCCTTTCTCGTTTATTGTTTCCGATGGCTCATCATCTCCTCCAACGGCACAACTTTATATCCGTTGGCATAGAGCCATTCAAGAATTGTCTCCAAAGCCTCAGGCGTATGCGACATACGGTCGTGTAGCAGCACCACTGCCCCTGGCTTTATCTTGCGAATCACTCGTTGGCTGACCTCTTCAGCATTCTTGGCGGAGGTATCGAACGGCCTTACGTTCCATCCGACAATCTCAAACTTGAATGTCTTCAACGCTATTGCCAACATCGGGTTTGTGACCCCAAGCGGTGGTCGGAAAAAAATCGGTTCGTATCCAGCATGTTTTCTGATTTCTGCCTGACACATTTCTATCTCTTTCCTCATCTCCGATGGCAAAAGTAGAGAAAAATTATCGTTGTGATGAAAAGAATGATTGCCTAATGTGTGCCCAAATGTTATAATTTGTTTAAAAACGGCATAATTCGGCTCTATTTTTCTTCCAATGCAGAAAAAAGTAGCCTTGGCATCATACTTTTTCAAGATCTCCAACACTTTTTCTGTAGTGCCTGTTTCCGGACCATCATCAAATGTCAAAGATACTATTTTTTCATCACAATTCTTGATTCCACAAAATGTTTTTACATAAACTCCCGACGATATGTCGGCAGCCGACCAAACCAAGAATGCTAGGACAAGCACTATAATAACTAGTATATACATTGCAATACGCTGGAGACTTGTGTTTTTATGATTTCTTTAGAATAACCACACTTTTATCCGGCCCATATCTATGCTCTATTGCGACGTGACTCTTTCCGTCAAACATTCCAAATTCCATCATCTTTGCCGCAAGTGCAACGCCAAATGCTTGTGATGTGCCATACTCACCACACCATCTCTTAGAGTCTAGTATCTCAACATCATCAGTGGAAAGCTCCATTTCCGTCAATGCTGTTTGAAGATCAACACCACATTGCGAATAGACAATTTCAGCCAACGATTCCGTTTTCTCGGACGACAGAATCATGGCAGACGCTCCTTCACCATACTTGCCGTCGGCAGAAAGATCAAACTGCGACAACACCGACTCCGACAATTCCGTCTTCTCATCAGACGATACAAACAGTATGCTCTCAATATCATCCGCAAGTTTTACCTGCGCGTATTTAAGAGCATTAGCCACTGTGTTGCCACGATTTACAAATGTGATGTTTGGGATATGTATGCTCTTGATCTGGGCTATATTGCCAGCCAAAGTATTGAAAGTGCTTTGAATAAATGCCGTTGGATTTCCCAATGTCTCATCGCTTGTATATATAGTGTCGAGCATTTTCTCCGTGTCCGATATCGAGCCGAGCGACGTTGCTGTAAGCAATAAACTGACACTATCATCCCCCATACACTTCAATGCGGCATACGTGCCCATCTTCAACATTCTGTTCATTCGTCTGCGCAGATTGGCATTAGTGATCACCGTCTTATAATCAGGTTCGTCAGCAACACATGCGCTTGCTGCAAACGAATTAAGATTTACATTTTCTCCCAAATCTCCGATCGGCGAAACAGTGGCGACTTTTTTGATATAGCAACTCATACCTTTTTTATTATTATAGACGTTGCTCCTCCGCCGAAGCCAAACGAATTTGTCATTATATACTCAAGAGGGGTTTTAACCGCTGTAGTGACGGGAGTCAAACGCTCCTCATTCTTGAAATTACGTGTAGGAAGAAGTGTCTGTCTGCACAACATCTCCGCCGACAAAGCGAACTCTAACACGCCACTGGCTCCAAGTGTGTGGCCTGTCCAGAATTTTGTGGAGCTGAACGGTGGCACATTCTCACCGAATATGTTGATCATGGCTGTCGACTCCGACTCATCATTGTTGGGAGTGGCTGTGCCGTGGGCGTTGACGTAGCTTATCTGACCTGCGTCTACTCCAGCTTTTCTCAATGCCGCTTTCATTGCAAGTGTAGGGCCTACAGCATCCGGACTTGTAGCGGTCTGATGATACGCGTCGGCAGCAGTCTCGCAACTCAGCACTTCACACAATGTAGGAATGTTGTCAGAGACGCTGGAAATAAATTCGTCACCTGCCAGCATCACACTTGCCGCACCCTCTCCAAGATTCAATCCGTCTCTCTCGGCGTCAAATGGGCGGCAAACGTTTTTACTTAAAATTCCAAGTGAGTTGAAACCGTTAACCGTGAACTTGCACAACGGATCAACACCCATGCATATAGCATAGTCAGCGTCGCCAGATCTAAGCATATCCATACCGATTCCTATCGCCACAGATGATGAGGAGCAAGCAGTGCTGACGGTTGTACTCCACACCACTTCCGCACCCCTGCTCTGAAGAAAACCACAAACTAAATTAGTGGCGTCAGCAGGCTCATGTCCGGCCACCAATGCCAAATCAGCACTACCGTCTACAGTAAGATTATGATAATAAACCTCACTCTTATCCATTCCACCCGCAGTGGTGGCATTGACAACAACCACTCTCTTTCCCGACACATCCGGAGAAGACTTAAGCAAGTCTGCCACAGTCAGCATAGAGAGCAAAGCTGTACGCGTATAAACACGAGAAGGCAGAACAACACTATAGTTGTCTGCCAACATTTTAAAAATTTCTTCGTTGCTGAATGGAATCTCACGCAAAGGCACATCAACAGCAGTTGACAGGAAACGAGGTTTTAGGCACTCGATATCCGCACCGGCAACATCATCGAAACATTTGCCGACACCTATTCCCGACACACTTACAATGCTACTTGCGCAACAAAGGATTCTCATCATTTATTGTCAGAAATGAACTGTGCGATTGTGCGAACAGAAGTGAACGCCTCCTTAGCCTTCTTTGGATCAGTAATCTTGATCCCATACTTTTTCTCAATCAAAAGTATGATCTCAAGGGCATCAATAGAATCCAGGCCGATACCTTCGTCACCAAACAAAGGATCGTCAATGCCTATCTCCTCTGGCTTAATATCTTCAAGCGACAACGCCTCACACAACTGCTCTTTCAAATTTGCTATCAATGTATCCATCTGTATAGTCCTTTAGTCTTAGATTATTGTTCTACCGCACCTGGAGTAACTGCATCACTCTTTCTGTCAGCTCCAGTCTGATCCTTAGCGATTGAGCATTCTGAACATGACGACTTTGTAACAGAGATTTTGGCAATATCCTTCACCAATGGCAAAACCGGAGTATTGCTGCTTCCAAGTTTGATATTTGAGAATAAAGTCTTGAACTCTTCGTGATCAGCAGGAGCAACAGCTTGTGAAGCTTTAGTCAAATCACTCTTGCCCTGCTTGTAGCTGTTTCCAAGATCCGCATTACCCACTGCTTCAACAATACAGTTATAAAGTTTGGCACCACTCTGTTCGAAGAAGTATGGTCCGCACAATGTACTGTGGACAGCGTTTAACGACGGATGGCCTCCAGTCATTCTGATTGTGGCAGCTCCAACGTATGCCTCGTTGTCGCAAGCGTTGTTGAACAATGTCGAATTGATAAGCGAGATTGATGGAGACGAAAGTGATGTATAGATCACGGATCCTCCATTCTTCAATGATGTGTTATCCTGGAATGTTGAGTTGCACACGACGATGTTCGATTTGTTACCCTTGTTCACGACGTTCAAGAATGCCGCGCTAACAGCCTTGTTTGAATATACATAACAAGAGTTGATCATCAGTTTTGACGTCTCAGCCACATTCAAGAATGGAGCGTCAGCGTCCGACATAAATCCACTGATCAAACAAGAATCTAGAGTGATGTCTCCGCCATTAACCGAGATGAACGGTGAGACATTGCCATCAGTGCCGATAAAATGCAATGTGGCGAATCTCCAGTTTTTATTTGACGATTCAAACGTAGTAAACTTACCTTTCTCGCTATGAGCAAGGATACGTGTCTCAAATCCTGGATCTGAAGGAGTACGCTTATGAGCACGTTTAGCACCCTTGACAGGAGACGATCCGTAACCACCAAGAATAGTGACGTTGCGAAGATCACCTAGCGTCAATCCAGCGTCTTTCTTCAACTTATATTCTCCACCAGCGATATGAATAGTGGTTGCCGCATCAGCACCCTTCTCTTTCTTATACTTCGCAACAGCAGTAAGTGCCATCTCCAACGACTCAAACGCCTGATCCCAAGTTGTGCCGGCAAACTCATCGCTACCTCCCTTTTCCATTGTCTTCACATAGAACACACCTGGTTCCTCACACATGTCAGACACACGTATCTCGTTACTTGAAATAGTGACATAGTTGCCAGAAGCATCCATACCTTTGACATCCAACCAGTATGTTCCGATCGGAGCATCTTTCATTGTGCTCTTCTTCTCGTTTGGAAGATCATTGTAGTTGTCGACCCACTGGTACATCGCATTTGTCAAACCAGATATTGTAGACTTGAATGTAGCTATTGTGTTCTTGTGGTCAGGACAACCCTGTTGAGTAATCTCAATCACAGCCGAATAGTCGGCATCACAAGCTCCAAACGTACTTGTAATAGTAGAACGCTGTATACCACGCTGGTCGTAAGGAGTATATTTGTGTGGAGCTCCAGCCTGACCCACAATCTCAAGCTTGTTGCTTGGCATCAACACTTGAGTGATACCACCACGCGACGACAATTTAGAAGCTACCGTACCCTTGAAGTTTGCCAAGAACTCTTTAGCCCACAACGTCTCGTTGGCATCCTTTGTGGCCTCGTTAAACTTGGACTTTGCCGGATAGTTGTTGACATACTCGTCACAACGTCCCGCACACTCAATCAATGAGTTGTAGATCTTTAGTGTACCAGCCTCTTTATACATGCGTCCGCTCAATGTAGAGCTATAGATATTGACTGTAGGATTGCCTCCCACAAATCGCATCAACACACGGCCATAATAACCGATAGGTGATGTACACTGGTTATCATAGAATGTTGAGTTGTAGATATTGATCTTTGGACTTACATTGTAGCTCAACAATGTGACACCTCCTCTATATAGAGATGAGTTGTTGTTGAAACATGAATTCCATATATCCAAATCACAGTCATCCATCACAGAGATACAAGCTCCAACCTGTCCTCCCTTGATCTGGGTGAAAGTAGTGTTTTTAATCAAAACCTTAGAGTGTGACTTTCCGTTTCCCTTTTCGATTGCGATAGCAGTGACAGGGCTGTTAAGTGTCGACTTGAAATAGAATCCGTTAATAACACATGAGTCGATAGTGACATTACTGTTTTCTATTCTCATTGCCCTACCTGTCAAATCACTCTCGCTTGCAAGGCTTGAGCCGTCGAAGATGATGCCACAGAACTTGATATCATGCTTATCCACCATTGACACCAATCTTCCATTAGGATCCTCAACCTTGAACACTGTCATATTTCCTTCTGGATTGGCAGGAGTGCGAGGATTACGAGTCTTTCCACTAGCTGTTCCGTCGACAGGAGATATGTCATAACCTCCATATACTGTAACGTTGGATGGGAATATGAATCCCTCCTCTGATGAAGGAGTATATACCTGCTCCGCCAGATGCACCTCTATCTGATCGCTTGCATGCGCCTGTGTTGAACGCATTGCTTCTATCTCCTGTATCGCACGGTCTAACGATTGGAATGCTGTGGCCCAGCTACGTCCATCGTTCTCATCGTCATTACCGTCTTCTTTTACATATATCTCATTAGCATTACAGCTATTGTCGTTTCTTGGTATCATATCAACAGGCTCGTCCTTCCTGTTCTTTCCATTACATCCGATCACCTCCACCTTATATGACGCAGGGGCAGAAGCCACTTCCTGAAGAATAGCCGTTGATCTCGCGCTCTTCACATACTTGACCTCACGGTAGTCGTAATCATAAAGACCTTTCTTAAAGAATCGATAATCGTATGTTCCATTAATCAAAGAGAAATCAAAGACATTTGTCAAAACGGACGCCTTGATATTAACAATACTTCCCTCACATACAGTGCCAGGGAACATCTGCAAATCCAACGAGACGTTTCCATTCATAGTGGCCAGCTTACGCACATGGAATGGATAAGACAATATTGTGCGACGGTCTTTCTCTACCTGAAGGAAATAACCCTCACCCTCAACATTGGCACCTGCTTGCAAAGTGGCAGACGTTTCATTAGGCACCTCATGCAAATCCTCAACATCTGTCGCATCCATTCGTCCGACATACCACTTGTATTTGTACTCATCTCCTACCAATGAAGATTTCAAAATCGTTTTTGAATCCTTACATACATAATCTCTGTCGGTACAGATGATCTCCACTGGCTGGCAATCAGTGTTTTTCAAACCAGCCTCCACAGCCTCACTCTCACAAGAGTATACTCTATCTGTAGCTTTTACCTTATAGAATCCTGCTCGTGATGGCACAAAGTTTCTAACATGTGGAGCTTTCAACTCTTCATAAACACCGTCTTTCTCCTTGCTATACATCCATACATACTGAACAGTGCCAGGCAAGAAACCAGACGCTTGTGCTGTCAACTCTATTTTCTCCGCGTCAAACGCATTCTCACAAATGTCGATGTATGTTGGGCTCAACTCGACAAATGGACGAATATACGGAGTCGTTGTGAAATGAATTGTGTCACCGATAAAACGGAAATAAATAGTCTGTCCTTCAAATGGCTCCTCTGCATATGCCTTGACATTCAAAGGAAGATCAAAGAACTTGTACTCATCATCTATTTCACTATCCTCAACTAGCTGGAAATTCTTTATCGCAGGATCGTTTGTGACCTTTTTAGCCACAACTTTACGATTGATTGCCTCAAGATAGAAATGCGAATAATTTTCAATTGGAATCCAAGAGAATGATCCCCATTCACATGTCTCATTCCAACGGAAATCACTAGGATCTGATTCATTAGCACACTCAACTCCCCAATATGGCACAGCTCTAACGCTCTTCACACAGTTCTCATTGGAAGTAGACTGCACAATCTTGTATTCAGCTCGTGGCGACGGTTTTCCATTTTCTCCAACTCTCACATCACATGATATGATATGCTCTCCATCGTCATAATTTGTACGTGAATATGTCTCAAACCAACGGTCGTTACGTCCAGTCATCAACTCTCCGTCAATATACCAGTTGTAGATAAGGTTTGATTCAGGCAGACCTTTGGGCACACTGGCGCGGAAATTTCTACATTCTCCACGGCACACAAACATACTTTTACCGTTCTCCTCGACAATCTTTGGAGCAGGACGCTCTTTCTCTGGCGCTGGCATTCCGACATATAGAGTGTCAGGCGCTCCACTGCGCTTAAACGTCAATGTTATAGTCGCATCTTCCAACCAATCAGCCGTAGGGAAACCCATTTCCTCAAACGACATTGCCTTTGTCATTTTCACAACGCTGAACGGAGATGCCACCACAACAGTGACCGGCTCACTCAATTCATGCATCGACTGATCCTCTTTCGATAGTTTATAACGGCTTCGGCGAAGTTGTATCTTATGCTTTATCTTGGTCTTTTTACAAAGCCATGTGATATTCTCATCACTCTTTCTTGACTTCATTATGGCCATCGAATCTGTGGTAGACGGAGTCTCAAAAAGGCCATAATAAGCAGCATGCGCCGGGCTCATCACAATGGCCAAGAGCATGAATATATTTATTAAAATAATTTTATTCCATTTCATGTTCGCAAAGATAGCACTTTTTACGTTTATAATTAAGAATCAACGATTGAAAATCTTAATTATCGTACGTTTTCCACTCACTCTTTTTCATGTAAGTCTCAAGATAATCCTGTGTCTCACGAGGCATATTCTTGAAGAAATCTATATTGGTTTTTTGTTCCAATTCACGCACCGTCATGGCATAATCCATAATTTTTCCTTTGACGTTGTTTTCGTTAGGCATAAGGAATGCTATCATCTTTGGATGGGTCTTGCTGCTGTAATCAAACACCACCTTGAAATGATGTGTTGGGATGGATACTCTCGTACGGATATTTCGTCCGCCTTTCTGTTTGGTAAGCTTTTGCTCCTTGCCTGTAAGCAACGGTCCACTCACCACATATACTTTTCCGTAAAGTCTTGCCCAATAACGGGTTACAGCCTCCAAGTCATTCCACATTCCTGCGTTGAAGCTATGGAGTTGCGGACTCATATTGCTCATGTAGTAGCACTCATATTGAGCATCTTTGTCGAATCGGAAATCTGCCGAAGGAGCCATGTGTCCACGGTCGTAACCAGTGCCGGAATAGTCGGCATAAGTGGCTGAACCTGTTTCGATTATAGGGTCTTCATTGAAATAATCCTCTTTCTTTACAGATTTTTCCGACACCTCCTCGTATGTAAGTTCATAGCTCACCCACTCTGGCTGCTCGTCTTTTTCGCTGTACGACAAAAAATAATGTTTGTGATGATACATTTTTCCTCTTGGAGTGGAATGTTGGAACATAGTGTCTCCCTCACCCATTTTTCTCAAGTCGGCAATCGCATCCGCAGTGGTGTATTTACTTGACGAATTCGATGTGGACGGTAAAGTAGACGGTGACTGTTTTTCTTGTGTTTGCTGATTCTTATTCACCGGCGGAAATTGTGCAAATTCCGATTTAGAATCTGCAAAACAACTAGTTAACGTAGCAAAACCAACTGCAAAAAATATATGGGAAAACGTACTCTTCATCATTTTATCATGTGTTTGCATGCGAAAATACAAAATAGAAGGCTAAAAAACGAAAAAACACTTAAATTTGTGCAGAATCTTGAAAGACAAAGAAATGAGCAGAATTATACTCACTGTCACAAACAACCTGGAAAGCGACCAACGCGTCAATAAAGTGGCGACGTCGCTCCATAAATTCGGCTATGAGGTGACGGTGGTGGGATGTAAAAGCCGTCCATGCCACCCCTACCAGAAAGAATACTCCACAGAGCGTCTCAACGTCTTCTTCAAACGTGGTGTGCTTTTCTACGCCGAAATCAACCTCAGATTCTTTTTTCACCTGCTTTTTGCAGACGCTGACATTTTCACAGCCAACGACACCGACGCTCTTGCCGGCACTTATCTTGCAGCTAAACTCCGTGGCAAATCTCTAGTGGTGGATCTGCATGAACTTTTCCCAGAGGTGCCAGAGGTGACAAACCGCAAGTTTGTGAAGGGAGTGTGGACCAAAATCGAAGACTGGATTCTGCCAAAGGTCAAGCATGGGTACACTGTATGCCAGTCTATCGCGGACTATTACAAAAAACGTTATGGCGTGAACCTCGGCGTTGTGCGCAACATGCCGTCATACAAGAGTCTGGACGATATTCCGTCGACAGAGATACACTCAATTCCACTCGACAAAAAAATCATCCTCTACCAGGGTGCGGTCAACGTTGGGCGCGGAGTGGAATGGATCATCGACGCGATGCCATACGTCAGAGAAGATGCAATTTTCGTGGTGGCCGGCAAGGGAGACCTCTACGAAGAGCTCAAGACTAAAGCCAACGATAGAATCATCTTCCTTGGCCATATCCCGTATGCCGAGCTTGCCTCTATCACCAAGCATGCGGCAATTGGAGTTTGCCTGCTTAAGAATCAGGGGTTGAGCTACTACTACGCTTTGCCCAACCGTGTGTTCGACATGATCCAGTGCCACGTGCCTCTCTTGGCAACCGATTTCCCTGAGATACACAGAATCGTAGCCACTCACGAAACCGGCAAACTCATCTCCGACTATTCTCCAAAAGCGTTGGCTGACACAATCAATTCCATGCTCGACGAACCAATCGACCACGATAAATTCAGCCGCTTAGCTGAAGAATTGTGTTGGGAGAAAGAGGAGGAAAAATTAAAAGCAATTTATAAAGAAGCGGAACGTAAAATTTCCGTAAAATAAATCGTAAAATTTCAGATAAAGCAATTCTCGACCGTGGTAACGGTCAGTTTAATTAATAGCCTATGGTTCATCTTTGAGCCAGCTCAAAGATGAACCATAGGAAAATCGATAAGAACATGAAAATCGGAGTATTCCAATACAACATTCAATGGATGAATCCCGACGCCAACAATATCCACGTCGAGGAAGAGATAAAGAAATATTGCGGCAACGCAGAGAATCCAAAGTTGGATCTTTTGGTGCTGCCAGAGATGTACAACGTCGGATTTTCTACCGACGCCCACAATTTCGCGGAGGACATGGATGGCAAGTCGATAGCCAAGATCAAATCCTTGGCTAAAGAATTCGGTATGGCAATCTGCGGATCATTGCCAATCAAAGAAGACGGGAAAGTGTTCAACCGTTGTTTCTTCATCACTGAAGACGGAAGTGTTAGCGTCTACGACAAGAAGCACCTCTTCTCCATCGGAATGGAGCGTGAGGCATTCTCTGGTGGAGAGACGCAGACGATTGTCAGCTACAAAGGTTGGAACATCAGCCTCAGTGTCTGCTACGACGTCAGATTCCCAGTGTGGATGCGCAACAAGAACAACAATTACGACATCCTAATCAACGTGGCTAACTGGCCTACCGCCCGCATCGACGGTTGGACTACGCTATTGAAAGCAAGAGCCATCGAAAACCAAGCCTACGTATGCGGATCCAACCGCATCGGTGTCGACAATCTCTGCATCGAGTATAACGGTCAGAGCGTCGTCTACGACTTCAAAGGCAAGACAATGGCAACAGCAGAGAGCGACGAGAAAATCATCGTGGCCGAATTCGACAAAGAGGCTTTGGAGAAGTTCCGTAAGAAATTCCCTGTTTGGAAAGACGCGGATGCTTTTGAGATGAAATAGTTTCAAGTTTCAGGTTTCTGGTTTCTGGTTTCTGGTTTCAAGTTTCAGGTTTCAGGTTTCTGGTTTTAATCGTAATTTTATTATATTGATTTTCAAACTATAACAAACATTTTTTTAAAAAAGTCTCCAAAATATTTGGAGAACGTTCAAAATGGCTATACCTTTGCAATCGCAAATGCGGATGTGGCGTAATTGGTAGCCGCGCTAGACTTAGGATCTAGTACTGAGAGGTGTGTGGGTTCGAGTCCCGTCATCCGCACCAAAGGAGAGCAGAAATGTTCTCCTTTTTTGTTTTGGCATATATGGCCACCTTAAAAAGCAAAAAATGGCGAACCGAAGTCCGCCATTTTTTATTTAAAATTCCGCAGAGACGTGGTGTTGTACCGCGTCTCTTATACAAAGAATTATTTAACCACTACCTTTTGAGTCTCTCCATCGACTGAAACCATATAAACACCAGCAACAAGCGAAATGTTGAATGTTCCGCTCACTCCAGTATACTTAGAAATAGAGCCCAGTGCGTTAGTGACTGTAAGTTCATGCTCATCAGAATCATTGAACACAACTACCAACTCTCCATTCTTTGCGTAAACTTTGTACGCATCGTTTGCAACCGACTTAGAATCTGAAAGCTCATACTTTACAAGCAATGACGCAGAAGTTTTTGAGATGCCAACTGACGAAGAAACATCCACATCAGAAACAACCTCTTTTTCCGCTACAGAAGATTTGGCTTCTTTAATCTTCAATTTGTAAACCAATTTATCCTTTATACCGTTCAAGCACTCAGGAACACTACATTTGATTACACCAGTGTAACCAGACCCCTCTGCTTCAGGATAATACTTGGCGACCGAGCCAAAGATTGTGCTGTCTACCCATCCCGCAAACTCAAACTCAGCAGGAATAGTGTCCCATGACTCTACATCATGCACACCCAAAGTAGGAAAGCCCTCACCTAGAATTCTACGCCATGCATAGCCGTCGAACTCCTCTACCATCACACGGTCAAACACATTCTCCAATGGAGTGCATGAATAGCGAGCGTATGATGTCACCTCCTGTCCTAAATCATCGCTCGCATAGCTAGGAGAAACTGGAGTATAGAGTTCACGTCCGTCAAAATAATCCACCTCTAAACTCTTATCATAAGACCAATCATCATCCAAAAATTCCTCTATTCTTCTTATTGGATTTGTCGACATCTTAATACGGAAAGATTCTGCTCCCCATGCTCCTTTATGGATCATATACTTGTATAGCCTTGAGCTTTGCATATAACTTGTAGTTGCAATGAGTGTTTGTGGCAATTGCACAATGAATCTCTGATTGCACTTAATTGTAGAATCATTGCTGTGTATCAACTGACTATAAATTTTGGCCGACTCAGGATTATATCCATACTTTTCCAAATCAGAATTATTGTCTAATCGCACAGACCATCCTGTAGGATTTTCCTCTTCGTCAAACAAGCCAACAGCGTCATCATGCATGTAGTATGAAAAACGGTAGTTGCCTAAATCAATGTATGCCTCATAAGCATCATTATAGATATTGCTTAATAGGAACAACGAATAATCTACATCTTTGTTGCCATGTGTGAAATTGACATGATTACGGCCACCATTCAACCATTTCTGTCCATTGCTAGCAAATGAAACAGTAGCTGTCACCACATCACCTGGCACCGCCTCTCGCTTATCGAACGTTATTTCTGTAGCAAATTCGTTGTTCACAATGTCGACCATATTACGTTCCATCGTATATGTTGCATTGTTTGGATACTCATTGCTAGTCCAATTGTCGAAGTTTGTACCAGAGATCTCACTTTTCAAAGCAATACGTGGATTTAGAGTGTCACGCACAACCACACGGAAAGATACAGTATCCATTGTTTCAGCCAAATGTCCAGTCCTAAAACCAGGCACTGACCCAATATTCCAAACAATCTTTCCGTTTACAAACTCACCACCGTCAGAAATACTTACGACTTCATAGTTTGGATCTATTTCCGTCTCAATCTTTACCCCTAAAGCGTCTTCGCTACCATAGTTACGACACTGAACCTCATATTCAACAAAATCACCAACGTTAGCATACGTCTTATCCACAGACATATATACCTTCATGTTAGCTGCCGAATTCATGTTGCTTGGAGCATGCCAGTTACCAGAATTAATAACCAATCCAAGCACACGAAACCATCCATGAAAGTAATTAGGTGTACTTTTTATATACCTTTCGTCATCAGTAAGTTCATCAGAAGCAGAAGCATCATCCCACATCAGTTCACTTTGACGGTACATGTCGGCCACCTGATCGATATCTCCGTTTGCTACAATAGCCGCTGCGGATGCTCCAACAGTATAATTAAGTCTATAACGATTAGGAACTTCCCCATACATATTATAACACTGATTTATCTGACTTGGTCCCCACCATTTCAACAAGTTTGGATCAGGAACAATCATAAAATTATCACAATAGTCATTAGGGTTCTTTAAAAAGCTTGCCATACGCCTTGCCATATCACCCTCATAAGTGTTTGCTCCTTTTTCTACCTGATGAGTCTTAGGATCCCATGTTGTCTCTGAATCACCATGCCACAAATAATTCTGTATTGTTCGCCACATAGCACGGAAGTCTTCTCCTTCTGAAAAATTAGAGAATGTGACTTTTGTATCGTCTTTCTGGTCAATATTACACTTGCCGATACTTGCAATAAGTCCCTGCTCATAAGCTTGACCTATAAGCCAGTCCGACGATGCCTCTGCACGCTTGTACTGATTTATCTGCCAGTCAGTAGCCTCTACATCATCACTTTCAAGCCATTTTGCAAATTCATTATAATAAGATGGAGCACAATAATCAAAATACAAATTCGAAACGGAACCAAAAATACACAATTTACTAATCTCGGGAAAATCCGTCTGTGTCATTCTCCAATTTGATATATCACCAAACTTATTGCCACTCTTCACATATCCATCTATTCCAATGTCGCCACTCATATGGCCACCATCATAAATAGATCCATCCAGATTAAAATTTTGTATCCTAAGTGTGTCAACGAATGCCTTCAGAATATCTTCAGCCGCCTTTTTATAAGATATGGGATCTCCTTTAGCATCAAGCACCTTTTTACCATCCTGCATCATGAATTCACCCCACTGCTTATACGCCATAAGTAGAGCCATGGCGATGTCTTCATCTCCATCAGTAGCAGTAGCATCATATTCAGTAAGCTTATCATTCGTGTTTTCATCCGCAGTCCATATAGGCAAACCAGAACCTATCTTATAGTTCGGATAATTCACCTCTCCATCCTTATACCTAATCACATTAGGGATCTTATAATCATGGATATACATCCACAAACCGTTGAACGTCGGCTGATCTGCATAGATAGCAGCAGCCAACATCATATATCCATCTCCTTCCGTGCAGTATGGTGAATATGTTGTTGACGGTACATTCTTGCCATTAAACGTAATATAAGGCACACCGCAATGTGTTCCTCCTTCATAACGGCAACGGTGGCTCATAATCTCATACGCCTCACGTGTAGTCTTTTCCATGTCGGCATGAGTGACTCCTTCCGCATTGTATTTGGCAAGAGACTTACCTGTTTTGTATTCCAAGAACTGAGGAAATGGAAATGCCGGATTTCCTGAATTGATGTCTGTCTTGATATAGTCGTCATCGCTCCAGTCCCTACCAATAGCAGAGACAGACAACGAAGCCAAAGACAAACCTACCAAAGCAAGGACTTTAGAATAGAATTGTTTCATGTATTTCTATTTTTGTAGATTATAATCAAATTTATTGCAGTCAAACAGCTTCTTACATCTATGTTATAACTGGTACAAAAGTAACAATTATTTATGAATATAAAAAAAACAGGTGTCTCTAGGATAAAAAAGGAGACGCAATATTCTCGCGTCTCCAATAATATGCCACAAAGGAGGAATACTTACTCTGCCGAAACAGAATTAGACTTCATCTCAGCAAGTTTCTTTGAATTCTCCTGAATCTTCTTCTCATCAATATTATAGAACAACAAAGCTCCAATACCAAGAGCTGAGCCAACAAGTGGAACCAAAGCGAAGATGTTCTTAACAGTCTCCTGAGTCTCAACTGTCATATTAATATCATTTGCGACAAATCCGATTGCAGCCAAAGCAAACAATGGTAGTGAGTTGGCATTTGCGAAACCGAACTTCTGAGAAATAGTTGCAGACGAATAAATCAATCCTGTAGCACGACGACCAGTGGCAACCTCCGCGTCATCTGCGACGTCGGCATACATACTCCACATGATGTAACCTGTAGGGCCGATAATCAAAGAGAACATCCAGTTGAGGATGATAATTATAGACAAGCTCTCTTTAGATATGAATGCCAAAGCCAGAGTAATGAAAGAAGAGATAACAAAACATCCAATCCACGTCTCCTTCTTTCCATATCTCTTGACAACTGGCTGAATTATCATAGTTCCCAAGATTGTCAAGATTGTTCCCATTCCCGTAATAATGAAATAGAACGACTCCCAATCTAGTTCAAAGCCAAGAAATTTTCCTGTAATAAAAAAGTCCACTCCATCAGCAGACTCAGGGTTTGCAACCATCTGAGCAATGAAATACTTGGCATAGTATGCAACCATTGTGTTATGACAGCTTGTATATAGAATCAACGCAATACCTGCAATTGCCAAACAAATCCACTGTTTGTTTGTGACAATATCCTTCATGTCCTGCATCAAGTTGTTGTTCTCTTCCTTGACTGGAGCCACACGCTCTCTAGTGAAATAGAAACATGAGAATAGAAGAACCGCAGCCACAACAGCATAGACAAATACCACGTATGAAAAACCTGTAGAAGCGGATACTCCAAAAGTCTCCTTACACATTCCCGCAAACTTGAACACCATTGAGTAACTAACCAAGTTTCCTAACTGAGCTCCCACATTTCTATATGCAGACACTTCATCACGCACTTTAGGATCATCTGAAATAACTCCCAACAAAGCTCCATAAGGTACGTTTACAACTGAATACAAAATTCTGAAGGCTAGGAATGTGATATAAGCATAAACAATCTTTGTGGTTTCTGCAAAATCAGGCGAATAGAAAGTAAAGAATCCGACAACAACGAACGGAATGAAACCATATAAAATCCAAGGACGGAACTTACCCCATTTACTGTTGGAACGATCGGCTGCTGCTCCAATGAAAATGTCGAAAATCAAATCGATGTACGACACGACTAGCATCATTGTTCCTGCCGCTGCAGCTGATATACCAAAATAGTCGGTATAAAACATCGCTGCCACACAAGAGATACCCCAGAAAAGGTTGCATGCCAAGTCTCCAGCTCCATACGAGCACTTTTCAAGCACGGATACTTTCTGATTGTTTTGATTAATAATACCCATAGATTTGTGTTTTTTGATTAGATTTAATTATCATATTATTCTGACATTCACATACCGAGTTGCCCTATCTATTATGGACCAACAAATCAAACCATCCTCACCGGGGACAACGGCAGTATATCCATTCATCATCAATTGGCGTTGCTAAATCAATCAAGCATTTTGATCCGACAATCCGTACTTCTAAACAATTTCAACAATATAAGTTGTAGGACTGATAACATTATGCTTCATAAATCTTCACTGACGCATTCATCTTCCCTTGCGAAACTACAAATAATATTTAACAATAGCTTACAAAATGTGTTAATTTTTCTTAAACAGATCATCTTCAGTCTCATTTCTGGCGACTGGTTATAATCTTCAAATAATTGGCATAAAAAAAAGGAGACGCGAACAAACGCGTCTCCTTTATCTATATTTAATCCGTGGATTTACTGAGCGTTAGCTTTCATCTGAGCAAGTTTCTCAGAATTAGCCTTAACCTTATTCTCATCAATTGTATAGAAGCACAAAGCTACAATACCAATCACACCACCTACTACTGGAGCAAGAGTATAGATTGTTTTGATTGAGTCGATTGTATCGGCAGAAAGCTGTGTGTTTGCAACGTAACCAACAGCAGCCAAGCAATAGATTGGAAGTGAGTTTGCAACTGCCTGACCAAGCTTCTGAGCCATTGTAGCCGAAGAGTAGATCAAACCTGTAGCACGACGACCAGTCTCAACCTCAGCGTTGTCAGCAACGTCAGCATACATACTCCATACCATGTATCCTGAAGGTCCGATAGTCAAAGAGAACAATAGGTTGAACAATAGTACCATACCAATGTTTGTACGGTCGATGAACAACAACATTATTGAACATACAGACGCTAGAACGAAACAACCGATCCATGTTGGCTTCTTTCCAAACTTAGACACGATTGGACGGATAAGCATTGTACCGATGATAGTAAGGATAGAACCCATACTCAATAGGATTGTAGAGATTATCTCCCAGTTAAGCTGGAATCCGAACAATGTAGCGTTGAATACAGCAACATCGTTAACAGTATCATAGCTATCTGCAAGATAATACTTAGCATAGTATGCGATCAAACCATTGTGTACGAACACGAAGAACAACATTGCGATATTAGCAACTGTCAACATGATCCAAGGCTTGTTGTTACCCAAATCCTTAAGGTCCTGAGACAAATTAGACTGCTCCTGAGCTGCTGGCTCAACACGCTCTCTTGTGAACAAGAATGTGATCATCAAAAGGATGAATGCTGCTGTCGCATAAATAAAAGCAGTTGTAGAGAACGCCTTCTGACCATCAACGTTCATAGAGTCCATGATGAAACGTACGATTGTGAACACGAAACCGTAGCTGACCATACATCCGATCTGAGCTCCAATGTTACGGAATGCAGACACCTTATCACGCTCATTTGAATCAGCGCTCATCACACCCATCAAAGCACCGTAAGGCACATTTACAACAGAATACATCAAACGCATTGCCAAGAATGTGATGTAAGCATACACTGTCTTAGCTGTTGTATCAAACTCTGGTGTTGTGAATGTGACAATACCAATGATACAGAATGGAACAACACCAAACAAAATCCAAGGACGGAAACGTCCCCACTTTGATTTGTGTCTGTCCGCAATAGCACCAATAACGACGTCGAATGCGATATCTATACATGCAACTACCAACATCATTGTTGCTACAACTACAGCCTCTAGGCCAAAATACTCAGTGTAAAATGCAGAAGCGATACAAATCAATCCCCAGAATAGATTGCACGCCATATCACCAGCTCCATACGCGCACTTCTCAAGTATGGATAATTTGTGATTGTTTGGATCAATTAAAGCCATAATAAACCTATGTTTTTTAGTATTAGTTTTGTCTCTTAATATAAATGTTCGACTTCTTCAAGACACTTGTGTCCTGAGCTCCGCAGTTGATGACATTCAACACTCTCTTCAAGTATTCTCCTGCAGGTGTACGGCTATCCCAGTCTTTGGCCTGGCAAGAACCAGGGCGCAACACAGAAGCTGTCTCATCCTTGTCGCAGAAGCTCCAGTTACAGAAGCTGACTCTCTGCTTTCCCGCGTTGTTACCCGAAAGCATCAACAACCATCTGTCTGTGCGGTCGAAATCCTCATCTCCACCACCCCAAGACTCTACACAACCGAACTCTGTACAGAATACTGGAAGTCGGCCAAGCACTTCATACAAGTATGAATACATATCGTAGTAGTTTGGCTTACCGTCTTTCTCAAATCCTTCATTATGAGTGGCAGCATAGAAATGGAACGAATACATCACGTTATCATATTTCAAACGTGCGTCACGATCTGGCAAATATGCGTCCAAATCCTTTCCGTTGCCCTGGTATCTGCCATCTTTGATGCAGGCATCTACCAACTGGCACCACTGAGGAGTGCCGACAACAACAATTGGATGAGGTGCGTTTACACTATCGTAAGCCGCGTGTATGATTGGAATGATTTTGTTGGCATAAACAGCAATTGTATCCCATGTCACCGAATTACCGTTAGGCTCATTACAGATCTCATACAACACATTCTGCTTGTTAGCATTGCGTTTCGCCATATATCTAAAGAATTCCTCTGCTTTCGAATATTTTGGATCTAGAGGATTTCCAGGTGTAAGTATATGCCAGTCCATGATACAATAAACACCAAGTTCCTCACAAACATCGATAAGATTACACATCTCATCTCTGATTTCTGGCTTATAATTATAGCCTCCTTCTTCCACATACATCGCCAAACGAAGTATGCTAATATGCCAGTCTTTCACCATTTGTGTGATAGACTCTTTTGTATAGCACTGGCCAAACCATTGATAGCCCATAGTGCTTAATCCAGCCAACTGAACAGGATTACCCTCTTTGTCACATAGCTGCAATCCCTTTACCTGCAATGCACCATATTTCTGCACTGGAGGAATAGTGTCAACGACTACTTCTGATGCTTTTCCATCTGTCTTCTGACCACAACTTGACATCAAAGCAGCTCCAATTACCGCTATAATGTATATCAGTCTTCTCATATCTCTTCCTTTTATGAATGACTAAATAGAATAAGGGGAGTCTTTAAACACTCCCCTTATTTTTATGAAGATGTATTACATCTCTACCTCAACAATAGTCTTAGATCCAGCAGGCTGCATAGGAACAATGTTACCAGCAATTTCCTTACCGTTAACAGTAACCTTCTTTACACCCTTCTGCGCACCATTAGGAACTACTCTAATGATGTAGTCAGCATCACGGAACTTACGGTTAACTGTGTAAGGCTTCATGTCTGATGGAAGACATGGGTTGATCTCCAATCCCTTGTATGAAGGCTTGATACCTAGCAAGTACTGAGATACTGTCAACCACATCCAAGCAGCTGTACCTGTCAACCATGAGTTCTTACCCTCACCTGGCTTAGCGGCATCCTTACCTGCAACCATCTGGCAGTTTACGTATGGCTCTACCTTGTGAAGTGCCTGATCCTTCAAGTACATAGGAGCGATCTTGCGGAACAACTCCCAAGCATCGTTACCACGAGAAGCAACTGTCTCACCAATGATAACCCATGGGTTGTTGTGACAGAAGATACCTGCGTTCTCCTTGTAACCTGCAGGATAAGAAGAAATCTCACCCATCTCAACGTGGTAAGTTGTGTAAGCAGGGTTGTTAAGTACCATACCGTGCTCACAGTCAAGATATTTCTTACATGAGTCGATAGCCTTGTCAACCATACCTTCCTCAAGTCCGATACCTGCCATTGTACAGAATCCCTGAGACTCGATGAAGATCTTACCTTCCTCACACTCGTTAGAACCAATCTTGTTTCCGTAGAAGTCGTATGCACGTAGGTACCACTCGCCGTCCCAACCGTGCTTCTTAACTGCCTCAACCATTGAGTCGATGCACTTCTGTGCGCGCTCAGCCTCTGCTGTCTCACCGATCTCCTTACATAGCTCTACATAGTCCTTACCAGTTACTACGAACAAACCTGCGATCATCAAAGACTCTGCCTTTGAACCTACTGAGTTGTTCTCTGTAGTCTGGAATGACTCGTTTGGATCCCAAGAGAAGCAGTTCAAGTTCAAACAGTCGTTCCAGTCAGCACGACCGATAAGTGGCAACATGTGAGGTCCAAGGTTGTTAACAACATGGTTGAAAGAGATCTTCAAGTGCTCGAACAATGAAACCTCTGTACCTGGCTTGTTATCGAATGGAACTGGCTCCTTAAGGATAGAGAAGTCTCCTGACTCCTTAACGTATGCAGCAGTACCGAAGATCAACCAGCATGGGTCATCGTTGAATCCACCACCGATGTCATTGTTACCATGCTTAGTTAGTGGCTGGTACTGGTGGTAGCAACCTCCGTCAGGGAACTGAGTAGACGCGATATCAATTATACGCTCGCGAGCACGAGAAGGAATCTGGTGAACGAAACCAACCAAGTCCTGGTTAGAGTCACGGAATCCCATACCACGACCAACACCGCTCTCGAAGAATGAAGCTGAACGAGAGAAGTTGAATGTGATCATACACTGGTACTGGCTCCAGATGTTAACCATACGGTTAAGCTTGTCATCCTCTGACTTAACAACATACTTGTCAAGAAGGATATCCCACATGTTAGCCAACTCTGCGAATGCAGCGTCAACAGCAGCAACTGTAGAGAATCTCTTGATTAGCTCCTGTGCCTTCTTCTTGTTTACTAGTGTTACGTCTGAATCCTGAGAAGAGATCAACTCGCCGCTCTTCTTGCGTGCGATGTCCTCCTTAGAGAACTTCTCCTCCTGCTTGTTCTCTACATAACCAAGAACGAAGATGTAGTCCTTGCTCTCACCTGGTTTAAGCTCAACCTCGATGTAGTGAGACGCGATTGGCGACCATCCGTGTGCCAATGAGTTACCTGGCTTGCCTGCCATTACACACTGAGGATCAGCGAACTCGTTGTATAGACCGATGAACGACTCACGGTCTGTATCATAACCGTCGATCTTTGCATTTGTTACTGCGTAGTATGCATAGTGATCACGACGCTCCTTATACTCTGTCTTGTGGTAGATTACGCTACCGTCGATCTCAACCTCACCTGTAGACCAGTTACGCTGGAAGTTCTCCATATCTGTAGCTGCATTCCACAAACACCACTCAGCGAATGAGAACAACTTGATCTTCTTTGTGTAAGTTGTAGTGTTCTTCAATGTCACTTTCTGAACCTCAGCCCATGTCTTCAATGGAACGAAGAAAAGAACTGATGCCTCGATACCGTTCTTTGAACCAGTGATGCGAGTGTAGTTCATACCGTGGCGGCACTCGTAAGAATCTAGCGGAGTCTTGCAAGGCTTCCAACCTGGGTTCCACACTGTACCATTGTCGTTGATGTAGAAGTAACGACCACCGTTATCCATAGGAACACCGTTGTAACGGTAACGTGTGATACGACGGAACTTAGCGTCCTTGTAGAAATCATATCCACCAGCTGTGTTTGAGATCAAACCAAAGAAATCCTCATTTCCTAGATAGTTGATCCAAGGGAATGGGGTTGCGGGATTGGTGATGACGAACTCACGGTTCGCATCGTCAAAATGTCCAAAATCCATGTTTAATTATATTAATTTTTAAATTTCCTAATCTAAACCCAATTTCTAGATTATAAATCCACTCTTGGGCCTACAAAAATAAAAACTTTATGTTCAATGACACTAAAAATATGCATAAAAACAACGCTGAAATGCCACAAAACACTATTTGCGCGACAAACAAACAATTCATTGCGCAAATTAGGCTCTCGTACGTGTCGAAATAGACGCACGCCTTTGCGTCTCTACAAGAAGACTGGCCTTGCGTAGTTCTTCACATCCTCTTCTGTGATCACGTCATTACACAAGATCGCAAGTCGCTCAACCACATTCTTCAGCTCACGGATATTTCCATTCCATTCAAAAGACTGCAGATGTGTCATAGCTTCCTGGTCAAACTTATGTTTCTGACCCGTGGCCGCGTCATACTTGCTTATGAAATGCTCCACAAGCAACGGTATATCGTCCTTACGCTCTCTCAAAGGCGGCACGCACAATGGGATGACGCTCAAACGGTGGTAAAGGTCTTCTCTGAAGTTGCCTTTCTCTATCTCATTCTTAAGGTTCTTATTGGTAGCCGCAATCACTCTCACGTCTACTTTTATAGCCTTGTCTCCACCTACTCTTGTCAGCACTCCCTCCTGCAGCACTCGCAACACCTTTGTCTGCGCGGCCAAACTCATATCTCCGATCTCATCAAGGAAAAGTGTACCTCCGTCTGCCTGCTCGAATTTACCGATTCTCTGCTTCAAAGCCGACGTGAAGGCTCCCTTCTCATGTCCGAAAAGCTCACTCTCTATCAACTCCGCAGGTATTGCCGCACAGTTGACCTCAATAAAAGGCTTGTTAGCTCTTCCACTCTTCGCAAATATCTGATGAGCCACAACCTCCTTACCCGTTCCGTTCTCACCTGTGATGAGCACTCTGGCATCGGTAGGCGCCACTCTATCTATCAACGCACGCAAATGATTGATCTGATCGCTTTTTCCAACCATCTCACGCTCGTCTGAGGAACCTCCAATTGCTCTCTTCACACCGTTTGAGATTGTGGCACGAAGATTGCTTCCTTCGGTACTGTCGCTCGTCATCGCCTCCTTCACCGCCTGCAACAGACGATTCAGGTTCATCGGCTTCTCAATGAAGTCGAAGGCTCCGTTGCGCATACACTGCACGGCAGTCTCAATAGTGCCGTGTCCTGAAATCAAAATCATTTTGGTAGACGGTTGCAATTGTCTCATCTTAGCGAGTAGCTCGATTCCATCCATCTTCGGCATCTTGATGTCCGAAAACACAAGATCAAACTGCTCTTTCTCCGCTTCTTTCAATCCGCTTTCTCCGTCTTCCGCGAGAATTACTGTGTGTCCTTCAAATCCAAGAACTTCCTTCATTGAATTTCGGATACTTCTCTCGTCATCAACTACTAAAATTTTTGCCATCCTATATATTAAATCCTTGTTTTCTTAAAATTTGGTAGTCTAGTGGTTTTCATGATTGGCAATACTTTTATTTTTTCTTTTTGCCCGATTGCTCATATTTAGTCCCTGAAATGCTCTCAAGCGACGCTACGGCCTTTCCCATCTTCAGACTTGCCTCCACATACACCGGATAGTGGTTGTCGTCGTCGGCAACATAGACTTTCAAATCTTCGTCGTTCTTGAACAAGTTGCCCTTGATAAGGGTCGGAACAAATACTGATGCTTTATATTTATCACCGTTCTTAAGCTTGACTGTCTGCTTTCCAGTAAACTTCAAACCTAACTCGTATACGATATCTTCAAATAATAGCGAGAATGCAGCCACACTGCCCCTCGACATCGACGCCACATCTATATTACGTATCTTATAGCATGTTGCCACCAAGTCGTTTGCTTTCTTGCTTATATTGAACTCTGTATTGGATGTCCCTTTTCTCTTGATATACTCGAATCTCACATGCAAACTATCAGACCCGTTGTCTGTATAGTTATATGTGGAGTAACTCCAATAGCTGTCCTCATGCTTGCCATCGTGGTAATACACTGGTTGAAGTGTCTTCTTGCTGATGTATGACGTGAACGTGTCTCTCACAACATAGAATTTTTCAAACATTCCTTGTGTATATCCATCAACACTGAGTTTGTAGCAATCTTCTCCTCGAACAACAGCCTCACCCACCTCAAAATTAACTTTTCCTGCCTTCATCGATATGAAACCAAGATTGAAGTAAATGCCATAAGTTGCCTTCTCACCAACCTTAAATACAGGAGTGTCCACATAAGAAACCTGCGAAAAAAGATTTCCTACCGACAACGCCATCGCTATAATCAAAGAAATGATATGTTTCATGTTCATGGCCGTAGTGTATTTAATAGTTAAACAATTTTGTAGAGACGCACGGACGCGCGTGTTTTTCGTTATCTCTACCCTTTAATCATTATGAATACGCTTGAAAATGCGCTCAGTACGAATTCTATTAAAGAATCCCGTCTTGTCATCATCAATAGAAAGCCAGATGAAAATCGGTTTTCCAACGATATGGTCTTCTGGCACGAATCCCCAATATCTGGAATCAGCTGAATTGTGTCTGTTATCGCCCATCATCCAGTAGTAGTTCATCTTGAATGTGTATGAGCTGACAGTTTCCCCATTTATTTTAATGTCACCGCCAGAATATTCTAGTTTATTGCCTTCGTAATTACGGATAGCCTGAGCGTAAAGGTCTATATTGTCAGCGTTCAGCTCGATTGTCTCTCCTCTCGCTGGAATATGGATTGGTCCGTAATTATCTCTTGTCCATTTGTTGTCCGCCTTTGTTTGAGGGAACGTATGTCCGCCAAATCTCTCGTCTTCAATCTTGATGCTCACAACGTCCTGACGTTTCTCAAGAGTGCTTTTCATCGCCGCAGTAAGCGGAAGTTTGTAGACGTAGTTGTATGTGCCGTCCTCATTGGCCTTATACTGAAGCATACGTTTCCAGTCGGTTGACACCATACAATATTCATAATCAGCCTTGCTTACGCCAAGAGCCTCAAATGTTTTCTCAGAGAATAGAGTTGTGGCTTCTACAAAATAATTGTATTGCACATGTTCCGGTGCGTCTACGAATTTGCCATTGATATACAGATTCTTGTCTGATATCAACAGGTTGTCGCCTGGCAATCCGACACATCTCTTTACATAGTTTTCTCGTCTGTCGACTGGTCGCCAAACGATATCCCCGAATGTGGCCTTGTCTTCCCACACCTTATCTCTTCCATACATTGACACAAGAGTGTAGTAGTCAGGGTTCTGCACATTCATCGCAACCGTATCTCCGGCAGGGAAATTGAACACCACGATGTCGTAAAGTTTCACATCCTCCAATCCAGCAAGACGCTTATACTCCCACTGCGGATTCTCGATATACGATTTGCAGTTCAATACTGGCAACGTGTGCTGCGCCAACGGAAATGAAAGCGGAGTCATCGGCGAACGAGGGCCATAGTTGCATTTGCTCACAAAAAGATAGTCTCCCACAAGCAGCGTCTTCTCTAATGATGATGACGG
Organism: Paludibacteraceae bacterium; assembly: GCA_024401565.1. Lineage (GTDB taxonomy): Bacteria > Bacteroidota > Bacteroidia > Bacteroidales > Paludibacteraceae > UBA1723. Next base: position 19,178 of record JAKSKU010000006.1, on the reverse strand, counting down.
GATAACGTAATTCTGGAACAAATAGATATTGATCGGATAAACCACCGCCAATGCGAAAATCAACGCGTCTACCCAGCTTCCTACCGTCTTCAAAACCGAATTTTCCGACTTCTTCCACCAATCCCATGCGACATATCTTGTCACATAAACATCAAGGAAGAACAGCAAAAACAAAAGCACGGCTGGATTTCCTGTCCACAACATGAACAAAATAGTCACAAGGGCAAGAATTCCAAACTTGATATAGTCGGATTTTTTTGTGTCTTTGAATCGTTCTGCCAAAGTGCCACTCTTTCTTCCGATATACTCGTCCTTTTTATCCTTTGAATTCAATACTTTATTCGATTTCGAAAAACCAAACATCTCTTATTAGTTTTTATCGTTTGAATTAGAATTTGAACATGTCTTCAGTGCCGTAGAAGCCTTTCTTTCCTGCAGTAAACTCAGCAGCAAGCACAGCTCCTAGAGCAAATCCCTCACGGCTCTTTGCATCATGAGTGATCTCGATTGAATCAACACCAGACTCGTAACGAATAGTGTGGATGCCTGGGACCTCACCCTCACGGATCGACTTGATAGCAATATCCGTAGACGCACCTTCAGCCTCCTTTGTCCAATTATTCTTTCTATCCAAATTTTCAAGTATTCCCTCAGCAAGAGTGATAGCTGTACCACTTGGAGCATCCAACTTATGGATGTGGTGAACCTCTGTCATCTCAACATTATACTGAGTGAAACCGTTCATGATCTTTGCCAAATACTTGTTGACTGCCATGAAAATATTCACACCTACCGAGTAGTTTGAGCTCCAGAAAAGAGTTCCGTTCTTCTGCTTCATTATCGCCTTAACTTCCTCTATCTGCTTTGTCCATCCAGTAGTTCCACAAACAACTGGCACACCTGCGTCGAAGCAAGCGTTGATATTGTCAATAGCTGTTGTTGGCACTGTAAACTCGATGGCAGCGTCGGCACTCTTGAAAGCCTCACTCTTCAAATCCTCACGATTGTCAATATCAATGATAGATACGATTTCATGACCTCTCTCTCTTGCAATTTTCTCAATCATGTGGCCCATTTTACCGTAGCCGATAAGCGCTATTTTCATATTCGTCTTCTTTTACACTTTATAATATTTTGGCAAATATATTCATTTTTTGGGACAATCTCTCAATAATTTCAAGGACAACTGCAAAAAAATGCTAAATGAGAGAAGAGTTCACAAAAATACTCCCGCGGACACCTCTGCATCCACGGGAGTATAATTCATATTTGGATTGGCTAATTATGCCTTTATCTCACTATCACTGTCTCGCCTCCTTTTCCACATCTCACCACATAAATGCCTCTTTTCACCGGAATTCTCGTGATGGCGGAGTTGACGGTGCTTCTGGCTACTGCCTGGCCTGCTGCGTTGTAAACAACAATGTCGTTTTCAACAGAGTCATCCAACGAAAGAATCACAATATCTCCTTTCTCTCCATAAACCAATGTCGACGGTGATGATGAATTATTCTCCACTGACGTCTCTTCCTTCACTGGCACTGCTGTGAATGGCACAGATAGGATTCTCCACTCACGATGGACGTTGGCTCCCGTCGCTCCTGATTGCCATAATCCTACTTTTGTGTTGACATCAAACTTTCCACTCTCCAAATCGAGCAGTTTATTGTTCGACGCGGAAACTATCTTGAAACTGTTGTCGCCAAGACTCTCCACCTTAAACTCCTGACTCTTGCTAGATGGATTAAGCGAAGATATTGACAGATAATATGATCCATTGTCAGTCAATGCCATCTTATCGTTGTTCACCAAAGTATAGATGTTGTAGTTGCCGTTTGCCAACTTGCTAAAATACCATCGCTGATTTGTATTTGTGATCGACAAATTGCCCAACTGCAATGATGTTCCATTCAAAGTTATAGGAGACGTTGATGCACGAGGGACAATCATATACGGCATCTCCGCAGTGAAATTCGCCATTCCGTCGCCACACTCAGTAGAGAAAATCAATGTAGAGATTTCCTGTCCGCCCATAGTATAGTCTAATCTGCCGTCGTACACTTCTACATCCGCCATACGCTGGCAATCACGGTTTGAGTTTGTGACATAGAGTTGAGCCTTTGCGTCGACTTTATTCAAAAGCGAAAGATCAACGCTTACTGTCTTCTGAGAAGTGCCAGTGTTCAGCATCACCACCACAACTTTGTCGCCATCCGGACTGATCGCGGCAAGGATATCGTTACGTCCTGTGCCAAGCATAGTATAGCCCTGCTTGATGAAACGAGTGACCTGCATGCGGACGTAGAAATTCTTCACGATATAATATGTCTGGCCATCAAAACTACCTCTTACAAAACACCACTGGTCGTTCTTCTCCTCCACAAACTGCCAATCTATCCATGCCTGTGGCTGAAGATAGTTAAGGTCGTCAAACATACGTTGTGCCATCGCAAGGTTTCCTCCAATACCGTCGCCTCCTGAACCTGTCTCCGACATCCAGAATGGCAGACGAGTCTCTGTAACAAGATCCTTTAGATTAGCCTTGTCCTGTATGCTTCCTCCGTAAGTATGAGTGTTGTACTGGCCCAACATCGGAATGATATCTCCCTCTTTGATGAATGTCTGCAACTCACCGATTGCCAACGGCACATTTGTCTCGTCGGAAGCGGAAATAACCGTCTTCAATCCTGAATTTTTCAATTTAGGATAAAGTGTTCGGATGACCTTCACCTGCGACGACGGATCGAAATGGCATCCCTCCTGAGATCCTTTATTATACCAGAAATTTGTGTTTGGCTCGTTGAATGGGGCCAATGTCTTGAATTCAATGCCGTATGTGTCCTTATAATGCTTGCAGACGTCGATAAGATAGTCGCAGAACTTGCCATAATACTCTGGCTTCAAATTATCCTTTGATCCGTCATTGTTTCCAGACGCGCAGCCTGAATATGTCATCCAATAAGGAGCAGAATTGGAGAATGCCTCAAACACCACGTCATTCTTACGGGCGTCTCTCAACTTTAGCATGATCTTACGCTGAGCAGCGTCGGCATTCCAATTATAAGCGGAATTCTCAGTTGCCTTAAATCCTTCCATCTCAGCACGCTTACCCTTTCCGTTGACCATGTGGCCATTAGCATGCGACGGCACATCACCGCCTCCGATATTGTAACGGAAGATATTGAAATTCAACTTGTCTTCCGACGTTAGCATATCCACCAAGTCGTTGACTTTATCCTCTGTCCATTTTCCACACTGGCCAGCCCACCAGCAAAGTGAGACTCCCCATCCTTCCATTGTCTGCTGACGTGCTGCCGGATTGATACGGACGTTGCACATCGCAGCAGGACGCTGTTCGTATTTGTTTCTTAGATTGCTGTACTCCTCCTCTGTAAGGCTGATCACCGATCCGTGACGCATCACCGATGGCAAAGAGTATTCGCCAGACGCAACCTGAGTGAATTTGCCAGATGAAAGATCAGTAGTGACAAGTGGATAATAACCTTTGCCTCCAAAATCGTCGATGAAAAGGCACCATTTGTCTTCACCGTTAAACTTAAAGCAAGTTGGGCCCTCGACACCAGAGATCTGGCTCATCTGAGAGTTAACCTCGGTCCATTCTCCAAGGAGCGACGTCGATTTCTCCATGATGATGTATTTACCAGTGGAAGGCATACCCGACTTGTGAGCCTCGGTAGCCTCATTCTTCTTGAAACGATAGTAAGTATCCCCTACCTTGATGACAGTAGCGTCGATCACACTGATAGTGCGGTTCTGCTGATTCTTCAACTCCATCCACACCTTAGCCTCAGAGAAAGTCTTGAAATCCTTTGTCGTGCAATAGTAGACGCGATGAGTATAGTCATTGTTGGGAACCGATTGAGTAGTAGGGATCTTCGACGACCAGAAAACAATATATTCGCCAGAAGCCTCATCATATACGGCTTCAGGAGCCCAAGTGCAGCCGGCACCATCTACAGCCACCTTACACATACGCTGCTCACTCCAGTTGACCAAGTCCGACGACTCCCACACCATGATAGACTTGCTACCAGAAGTTTGGGCAGCAGACCAGTTGCCATTACCGTTGATTTTAAGGTCGGTAGCAATAACGAAGAATTTATCCCCGTCGGCAGAACGCATGATGAAAGGATCACGCAAACCCTTTTCTCCGAGAGACGAAGTCAAAACAGGATTGCCCCCGTTAAGGTCCTTCCAGTTCAAGCCATCACGGCTGACAGCAAAATAAATTTGTTCTCCTTGGGCCAAACCCTCACCCTTAAAGTAGGCAAAGAGATAAGCCGAATAATCTTTCTCCGCCGCAAAGGAGAGAGCGGAGAGTGCCACCAATAACAGTGACATTAAAAATCGTCTTGTCATAAAAAGTAACATATTTTAGATATAATAGTAAACATCGCAAAATTAATTATCCACACAAAACAACAACCTACAAAAGTAACATTTAAGGGGACAAACGGGAAATGAGAAATGAGAAAGGGGAAAAGGAGAAAAGGAGAAACGAAAATTTAGGATTTCCGTCACTTCTTGAATAAGCCAATGATTCTCTTCACAATCCAACAAATGAAATATATGAGCAATCCCAATGGTCCGATTGACCAGAATGCCAACTGGTTAGGATCAGTAGTCACAAAACACATGAATGTGGCAAAGATAAGAGCATAGAAAATTATATTTTTCCAATCAACGCCACCTTTTGCCTTCTTACGCATCTCTTTGTCCTCTTTCTCCAGTATCTTCTGCAATTCGTCAAATCTCTCGTCAGACAAATACTGCCCGAGCAACTTGGCGTCAACATACATAAGATACGCAGGGTTTTCCAAATCACCCTTCTCGCATACAGATCCAAATTCTTTGTGCTTGCATCTTAAGAAAGAGTATCCTTTTTTAAACACGTAGGTATGGTATTGAAAATCCAAATTCTTATCAGATTTCGTATCAAAGACAGGAGTCTCATACGCCACTTCTGGAAGTTTTATTCCACGACAATTCTTTACAGACAAAACAATAACAGAGTCTGGGATTTCGATATTAGAGCAATCCTCCAAAGCAAGATAGTGGATATCTGAAGCTATAAGTTTTACATTCGAGCATTTGACCATTTTCAAAAAAGAGACACTAACGTCGACTGTCACTGATTCTGAATCAAAAAGCGACATTGTGGACATCACACTCCAATTGCAGTCAGCTTCAGTAGCGTCTCTCCACTCACGCTGGAAATAGCCATCATTATTTGACTCATGAGATTTTTGGCCCAGAACCTGAAGTACACCATTCTCTTGGAATCGATGGTACTCAAAAAGAGAAAACAGATCATGTCCGTCTATAAAATCTTTCTCGTCTGTAAACTTGTTGCCAATGTAAAATCCCATAAATTATGTCATTAGAATGCACCTACTCTGTTAATCGATTTTCGGAATCCTCGCTAAATATCAATTATTGCTGCAAATTAACAAAAGGAGAATCTACATTCAAAATATTAACGCAGATTTTTTAATAATAAAGACTTGCAAGGTTACCAAGATGAGCTATTGGGTATCACCAAACAGGTTTTCTACCTCATTCTGTCTGGAACAATAGCATGAAGAAACAGTAATGATTGGAATTTCCGTAAAATAATAAAGACTCATATATAACGTTTTACAATATCAGCGCCATTTCTTTCACAAATTCCATTATCTTTGCATTGAATTACAAACTGATATAACAGTATAAATATGAATACATTTGCATTAAATAAACTGCTAGAATATATCCTATCTTTGTCTTTAAGTGACAAAAATAAAGATTGGTTAGCTGGTAAAATTCTAGCATCAAAATCCAACTTGTCTCCATCTTTGAAAAAGCAAATTTCCAAAGCTCGTGCTGAACATGTAAATAATGAAACCATTTCATGCTCCACGCCTGAAGAAATGCAAAACTATTTTGACAGTTTATAATGTATAAGGTTGAATTTTCCAAACAAGCGGATAAGACTCTTAAGAAATGGAAGAAGTCTAATCCCATCCTATTCAAAAAAGCAACCTCAATTTTGATGGAACTTATGGATCATCCACGCACAGGTCTCGGACATCCAGAAGCTTTGGTTGGAGGTAACGAAATAACATACTCAAGACATATAACGGCTCATGACCGCATCATTTATGACATTTATGAAGATGTAGTCTGCGTTCTTGTAATCCAATTAGAGGAGCATTACAACGACAAATAACACAACATAAATTACAAACAGTCAAAAAATAAACTTTATGGCACTACCAATTACAAACATCCCTGTTCTGACGGGAAAAGTAGCAGAACAATTCATCAAACAGTGCGAGTATAACTCAAAGTATCTTGCAGGTTCGGAATGGAGTCAAGAAAGAGAGGACCGATTTAACAGAATCATTGAGAAGTTTGAAGAATCCAGGAAAAAGAACAGAAAATGATGGTTCTGTCATAGTTGTTGACTGATTTTTATGAGGAATATTTAGAAAGAAACTCCATTTACTTCTGTCTGCAGGACTCGCTAACAAAAAAAGATGGTTCCAAATAATGATTAATCAAAATCTCTTTTCCTCCCAAAAAAGTCGGAGACTTTCTCTTTTACTCTGAGTCTCTGTGTTTATTTTATACGCTCGCTCTCCGAGCTCGCGTTAGTGGGGAGGTTAGGGCGTTCCGCCCTTAACAATCCTCATTTTTGACAAACTCATATATAAATTCCCAAAAAAACAGCCTATTTGCCAATATTTAAAATGGCATTTTATATTTTTGCCGAAAATTTAAACTGGCATTTTAAATATTTCCAAACCTCCAATTTTCTCCCGACCAACAAAAGTTTTCTACCGACTAATCCGTATTGGTTCTTAAAAAATCATTATTTTTGCCACAATAACTAAAAACAAAATGAAAAGCAATATTTTGAAGTATGCACGAGTGTTCTGTGCAGTGGTGATGATGCTCTCTATCGTCACTCTTTTCTGCGACACTACCAGCATAGCACGACACTATTTAGGATGGAGCGTCGACATCCAGTTCTTCCCTTCTATCTCCGCAGGTCTGATTGCGGCTTTCTTGTCTACAATGATTGTGACAAAACTGTTCGGACGCATCTACTGCTCCGTGATCTGTCCGCTTGGTATCTTCCAGGATATCGTGGCTCGTTTGGGCAGATTGACTAAGAAGCAGAAAATCAAGTATTCATATAGTAATGAGAAGCTATGGTTGCGTTTGATCATCGCACTCCTTTTCATCGCCTCATATGTTATATGCGCATACCCAATCGTAGGTTTGCTTGAACCATACAGCATCTTCGGACGTATGGCTACTACCCTACTTGCTCCAGTCGGCAGATTCATTGCCGAGCATCTCGCAGCATCGTCAGCGGCAGCAGGCACTTACACTTACGCAATGCCAGCAGAGCTTAACTACTCTTACGTGATGCTTGGCATCGCGCTATTCTCACTTGTGCTTATCGCAATCCTTGCTTTCCGTGGAGGACGTACATACTGCAACACTATCTGCCCAGTCGGAACTATCCTTTCCATCTTCGCAGAGAATCCGGTGATGAAACCAGTCATCGACCACGACAAATGTGTGAAATGTGGACTTTGTGCAAAGAAATGTAAAGCTTCTTGTATCGATGCGAAGAATGGCATCGTGGATTCATCTAGATGCGTCGACTGTATGGATTGTATCTCTGCATGCAACAAGGATGCTATCTCTTTCACTACTCCATCTGACAAGGATAAGACACCTAATATCATCCAAAGAATAAAAGCACGTAGAGACGCACGTCCGTGCGTCACATCAGACGAAAAAAAATCAAATACACCAGACGAGTCGAAACGAGCATTCCTTACTGTCGGTGCTATCGTTGCAGGTAGCGCAATGACTAAGAGTACAGCAAAGGTGTTCGACGGTGGTTTGGCTGAAATCACAGAGAAGAAAGAGCCTAAACGAGAGAATCGAATCACTCCTCCAGGAAGTAAGTCGTATAAGCATATTGAAGACGTGTGTACATCATGCGGACTTTGTATCACAGCCTGCCCTAACGGTGTGCTTCGTCCAAGCGAGGACCTTTCATCTATGCTCACTCCAGTGATGAGTTTCGAGAAGGGCTACTGCCGACCAGAGTGTAAACGATGCAGCGACGTCTGCCCTACAGGAGCCATCTCACTTGCAGACCTTGCTGAGAAGTGTGCTACCCACGTCGGACATGCAGTGCTTATCGCCGACAACTGTATCTCTATGAAGAAAGGCGTGTCGTGCGGCAACTGTGCCCGCCACTGTCCTGCCGGAGCAATCACTATGGCACCAACTGTAGACGGAGACGAAACATCGGCAAAGATGCCAGTGATCGACCCCATGAGATGTATCGGATGCGGTGCTTGCGAGAACCTTTGCCCTTCATCACCATACAGTGCAATCTACGTTGAGGGCCACAGAGTACACAGAATTGACTAATAACGAAAAAAGACAACACAATATATGGATCGTAGAGATTTTCTAAAACGTTTGTCAGCAGCCACTGCCACTATGGGTTTGGCAGCTTGTACTGATGAAAAGACGAAGGAGATTATCGGAACACAGAGCCAGAAACCGACTGGCGAAATGACATACCGCACTGTGCCAACTACAGGCGACAAAATCTCGCTTCTTGGCTACGGCTGTATGCGTCTCCCAACTGTCCAGCATGGAAGCGCAAGAGAGCAGAAAGATATTGAGATCGACCAGGAGGAGTTGAACGCCCACGTAGACTACGCCATCGAGCACGGAATCAACTATTTCGACACATCCCCTGTTTACTGCCAGGGACGAAGCGAGCACCACATGGGTATCGCCCTTAAACGTATTCCAAGAGAGAAATATTTCATTGCCACTAAGCTTTCGAATTTCGCTCAGGAATTGTGGAGCAGAGAGAAATCAATAGAGATGTACCACAACTCTTTCAAGGAGCTTCAGGTGGACACTATCGACTATATGCTTCTTCACGCTATCGGAGGCACAAACGGTGAGTTCAACTCAACACAGACTTTCGAGAAGAGATATATAGAGAACGGAATCCTTGACTTCCTTATTGAGGAAAGAGCAAAAGGCAAAATCCGCAACCTTGGATTCTCATACCACGGTGATATCGCCATCTTCGACCGTTGTCTTGCCATGCACGACAAAGTGAAATGGGATTTCGTGCAGATTCAGATGAACTACGTCGACTGGCTACACGCAAAGGAGGTCAACCCAGCCAACACAAATGCAGAGTATCTATATGCAGAGTTGGAGAAACGTAATATCCCAGCAATCATCATGGAGCCACTTCTTGGCGGACGTTTGGCAAGCACATTGAGTTTCATCGCAGCCAAGTTGAAAGCACGTCGACCTGAGGATTCAGTTGCAAAATGGGCTTTGCGTTATCTTGGTTCATTCCCTAACGTGCTTACTGTGTTGAGCGGAATGACATACATGGAGAATGTCAAGGAAAACGTGGATACATATTCACCTGTTGAGCCATGCACAGAAGATGAGCTTGCTTTGCTTGAGGAGGTAGCACAGGCAATGTTGAGATACCCAAGCGTGCCATGTACTGGTTGCCAGTACTGTATGCCATGCCCTTACGGTATCAACATCCCAGGTATCTTCCAGCACTACAACAAGTGCATCAACGAAGGCAATGTATCGCTTAACAACCAGGATGAGAACTATGCAGAGGCTCGTCGCGCATTCCTAATGGGTTACGACCGTTCGGTGCCAAAATTGCGTCAGGCTGACCATTGTATTGGATGTGGAATCTGTAAGGACCTCTGTCCACAGAACATCGATATTCCAGGCGAAATGCAGAGAATCGACAAGTATGTGGAGAGTTTGAAGCAATCAATGGACTGATTTTAGATTAGAGTTTGAGAGTTTAAAGAGGATTGCAAAGGGCGGTAGCCCTTGCCCCTCCCCTCCTCGCGAGCCCGTAAGGGCGAGCGTATTAAAGATGAGAAGTTAGAGATTAGATCTTGAGGTTAGAGTTATGGACAAATTGATTATAGAGACGGCATCAGGCGAGACCATCAAAGCCAACGAGATGGGCATCAAAGCATTGCGTCGCATTTATAAAGAGCGACGTGAGGTATTGCGTGGTGCGACGGTGACTGACATTCTCATCGGTAAAGGTGCAGCCTGCTTCCTTATTGCAGGAGGTATCAAGCATTTGAACGTTGGTGTGATCAGTAGAGCCGGACTCGACATGATGCAAAAGGCCGGTATTCCCGTCGTCGCAAGAGAGATTGTGCCGATGATCATCAACCGTAAGAACGACGGTCAGTGCCCTATCGAGAATCTTCTTCGTGAGACATTCGAAGCAGAGGAAGGCATCAAAAAAATCAGTGCATTCTTCAACGACGAATTTTCCATATAGGGGCAATCCCCCGTGGTTGTCAATCAATTTTGGAATTTATTTACCACAATATTAAACGGCTGTGTTTCATTTGTGAAGCACAGCCGTTTGTTTGTAATTCAAGCGACAAAATTAAAATGACATTGATTTATAATTTATCACTTCAATAGCACCTAAAGAATTCTCAAACTCACCAGCATATACGACTACCTTTCTTTTAACAGGTTCTTTCACCCATCCATCCACTTTCTTCAAAGTATCCTCAAACTTAGAATTATAAGTTTGTGAAGATTTCACCTCTATCGCTGTAATTTCACCTTCCTCTTTTAATAGTATGTCCACCTCATTCTGATTAGAATCTCTATAGAAGTATACGCCACCATCTCGACCTTGATTACGACGATATTTTATGATTTCCATCACAATCATATTCTCAAATATGGCACCACGCATCTTATCACGAGCAAGTTGTTGTGGAGATTCTATATCAAGCAAATAGCACGCTAGACCAGTGTCATTGAAATAAAATTTTGGAGATTTTACCAACCGCTTGGAAACATTCTCGTAATAAGGAGGAAGCAGAGTAACTATATACGAGGCCTGCAAAACTGAAAGCCATTGTGTGATTGTTTTGGAATCCACACCTACCTCGTTGGCTATCTCCGAAGCCCTGAATATAGAGCCCACTCGAGCAGCACACAACTTCATGAATTTCATAAACTGATACTGATCTTTCACCTTCAACAAATCACGCACATCCCTCTCAATATAAGTTTTGACATAAGAAGGATAAAAAAACTTGGCAATATTTTTCCCCGTACAAATAGCAGGATAAAAGCCATCAAAAAGTATATTATCAAGAGATTGTTGATTTCGGCATCCTTCACTTATTGTCATAGGATAAAGTTCAAATACCCCAGCTCTACCAGGAAGAGACTCCGTCAATCCATGCAACATCTCGAAGTTGGAACTGCCCGTCAATAAGAACTTTCGTTGTGGATTATTATCTACAATTCCCTGTATGTACTCCAACAACTGTGGTGCTTTCTGTATTTCGTCGATAAACAAACCATCATCTCCATTTTGGTTTAGGAAAGCTATAGGATCATTCATAGCAAAACCTCTGACGTTCAAATCTTTCATGCTATACATGTGGAAATCCGGGAACAGATGTTTTAGCAATGTACTTTTGCCAGATTGACGCGGTCCTGTCACCGATATGACTGGAAAATATTGAAAAGCTTCTTTAATGACTCGTTCTATATCTCTATGTAAATAAGTTTCCATCTGCATAAATTTATGTAATTTTGGAATACAACTCCAAAATTACATAAATTTTCATCAAATCACAAGAGATGGTATAAACATCTTAACTTCCAATAAATATATTAAACGGCTGTGTTTCACGAATGAAGCACAGCCGTTTTATTTTAATCTCAATTCTATGTAATTTCGGAATACAACTCCGAAATTGCATAAAATTTATCAAAAATCAAGCAGATTATATAAATCTCTCATTTCGAGTTTATAAATAAAGAAGTAAAGCTTATAGACCTTATTCCATCATAGCCTCCGCAGGTAAGCCCTCTCCCTTCTCATTAGTATAGTACCAACGGCCATTATATTTTACATGTATAAGACCTTCCGAGAAATATCCGATTTCATCAAATTTATAAGGTAAAACTTGCTCATGATCTCTATTGTATAAACCATACACGTCTTTCTCGAAATTCAGTTCCTTTCGTTTCATAGATTTAGAATCAGCGGTACTCTCATAAATTGTACGCTTTCCCTTTTTCATAAATCTCTTATAAAAGCTGATATTTAGAATATGATCTTCATTCGACATGTTTTTAAAAAAATAATCGTAATAGCCATAAAGAGGTTCAAACCAATTTTTCTTTTCATCCTCGAAAGACAACAGACCATTCTTCAAGAATTTTTCATCAAAAACCTTCGGATAAGAGATATCTATTGTGTCGCCCTTTTCATTCAACAACATATATTTGTCATTAAACCAAATACAATAATAATCATCACATATATATTTAATTGTAAACTTCATATCCAGAACAGGCGTTCCCGACTCGTCCTCCAAACACCATAAATAATCGGCATCGACATTTTCAACAAATCTAAGATAGTTCTTTCCATAAGGTGCTCTATTTATTATTTTTCCTTCACTATCTAACATGAATGATTTAGTAAGGTCCATCGGCATATCTATACCAATATTTTCCTTATATGTTTCTGCTACATCTTTATCCCCATACCCTCTTATACCGTGAACATATATGAAATTGTGACCTTTCTCTAACGACAAGTTAACTTTTCCTATAATCTTTTCTCCATTCTTATACACATCTATCCAATAAGAATAGAACTTACAGCCAAGTTCACCAATCACATTCTTTCCCACCGCCACGAAGAAGAAACCGTTCCAATAAAAAATCTTATTGTTATCGTGTATAAATGGGAAAATTGTTTTGCCATGGTTGTCAACAACTCCATACTTGCCATCTTTAAACAATATGTATCCAACTCTATCACTAGGATCACCAGACACATCCATCAGAGGGAAATATACACTCTCTGGATACATTTCAAAATTCGAATACCCCATAGATTTAAGATCTTCGGTACTGATATATTTACCGTTATCATCAGTCAACAAAGTGTTTGAAGAAAAAACAAATGTTCCTTTTCCCTCGGACACTACCTCTCCATCCTTAATGACTTTAAAAAAGCTAACGTCATCACGCTCAAAATAAACGACAGAGAGTCCATCGTCAAAATGACGATAAGAAAGATCCTTCTCTTGAGGTACAATTAAGTCTCCTTTTGTGTTTATAACACCTAAATTATCTTTCGTATATATTCCATTTATAAATACAGAACTGGGATAATAAATGGGGTATCCTCCATCGAAATCTAACTTCATCGGTATCACAAGTTCTCCACGCTTGTTAACAAAACCAGCTTTTCCGTCCTTGCCTACCATTGCCAACCCTTCACCAAACGGCCCAACAAAATCATAATCCTTGATGGATTCGTTTAATCGGTTTATATCTTTTAACGACGAGTTCTTTTTCAAACAAATCAGACAAAAGAAACCTAGGCATAATGCCAATACCAATAGAATTTTATTCTTCATCAAAACAATACTTAAATAATTTCAAAAGGCAATTATATATACGAGTCAGACAACTGCTATATAATTTCCTTGCAAAATTAACAGCTAAAGAATAAGACGCCAACTCAAGACAAGAGTCTATGCTCTTCTTATTAACATTCATTAACACAAACCTCCGTCAAACCATAAATATTTAGCATTTTTTAATATTAATCGTTATTGACCCAAGAGAATAAAAAGAGTAATTTTGCAATGTTTTCGAGCAGGCATAATTGGTGCAGTAAAAATGAAATTCTTTCACTTTATATTTAGATACATATTTTTGTTAATCACGGTTGTTATCCTCACAGGTTGTTCAGAGACAACCTTGGAGGCCAACGCCTTTAAAAGACTCAGGCCATCACTCAAAGACCCTGATAGTTATAAGCTCATTTCCATTGAAGCCATCGACACATTAACAGAGTATGACAACATCAACAATGCAATCATAGAGCACGAGCGTATGCAGGAAATGACTCTGGCATTAATCGACGAGGCATTGGCGATTGGAGAAAACAAAAAAGACGCAACAGAGGAGCTGAAAAGAATAGACCAATACTTTATCGACATCAGGACAGACAGCTCATTAATATCTTTTCTGGAAAGAAAGCTGCAAACAGCTAGCAAGTATCGTGTATGCGCGATAAAATACACATACAGATTCCGATACCTAAATGACGCAGGACTTATGGCTCCAGGCATGTACTACATGTGGGCAAACCCAGACGGCACCGTCATCCAATTAGCAGAAACCGAGAAAAAACTAGACCCGTCACCAATCACAATACCGGGCTACGAGAAGCTAATGGAAGATGTCATTGACATGGCTATACTAATGAAAGACTCTATTGAAATTAATTCTAGACGATAGCAACTTATCAAATAGACAGACTTTTATTTTGACTGATGTCCTGGCGACTCTGAGGAAATAAGTGTGGCGGTGTCTGAATCTGATATCGATGTTACGTGGAGTGAAAAAAAAATGGATTTAGTGCTGTTGGCACACGGAGTTAAAATAATCGTAAAGTAATATATATGAAAAAATTGATTTTTTCTTCTCTGACAATGGCTTCTGTTGCACTTGCGACAAATGCAGAAGTAAATATGATTGTAGAGAAATTGGACGGCAGCATCGTGAAATATAATGTAGATAGCCTGTCTCAGGTATATTTCGAAGTCATCACTGTGCCAGATTCTGTCCTACAGGGAGTGAGTGTGAACGGTAAGGTAAATGGCAATACCTATGTAGACCTTGGCTTAGAAAGTGGAACTTTATGGGCGACGTATAATGTAGGTTCAGAAATGCCTGTTGAATTCGGTTCGTATTTTGCTTGGGGTGAGACTGTAGCAAGAGACGAATTCACCAAATCCAATTATTTGTTGGCTGATGGATCTGTCTACTCACACACAAAATATTGTGTAGATGAAGAATGGGGGATCATTGATTTTAAGACAATCTTGGAGAAAGAAGATGATGCGGCAACTGCCAATTGGGGTAATGGATGGAGAATGCCGACTGTGGAAGAGCATCAAGAACTTGTAGACGGATGCCAATGGAGTGTCGTAGATGATTTCAACGGAACTGGTGTTGGTGGTCATGTAGGCGTATCAATATACAATGGTCGTACTATTTTCTTCCCATTCGTCGGTAAGAAAGATCCAAAACTTATGCTTACAGAAAATCGCGGCGACTATTGGTCTTCTTCGCTTGACAAAAGAAAATCTGATTGTGCATGGTTCTTTGGACTAGAGAAAGGCGCAACAAAATCATTTGGTTATGGTAGCCGCTATGTAGGACGTGCAGTGCGTGCTGTGGTGGCTGCTAAATGACGTCATAATCGAATAAAACAAAAGCCTCTGACTTATGTAAGTCAGGGGCGTTTTTTATTATATAAGAAAGCCTGTGTGTTATTGGTTGTTTTTTAACGACTCTCTGTATAATCCTCTCTGCAATCTTTTCATCATAGGATAAAAGAGCAGATATGAGACGACGGCACATACTATAGCGCAAGTGATGGCGACGGCGACGTCAAGCCCCGCGTCGAAAGCCTCTTTAGAGATTGTTAGTCCTAAGATCTTTGACACCTGCTTGAACACGTTGAGAAGGAAGAGCCTGACAATGAGTTTTTGTGCCATTCTTTTGATGAATGTCGACACTGCCATGCCCAACAGAGACGTCATCGTTCGTTTTATTATCTGGTCATGTTTGGCTTCGTTGCCAAGCGTTATCAACGTGTCGCCTTCTATCTTTTTGTCCGTATGCTCCTCACTTTTCGGATTGCCGTACATGAACACAAGTTTCTGCGTCAGTACGAACACCACCAGCTGAAACTGCAGAAAATCCACCACGCAGGCGGTGTACATAGGCCAACCTGTCTGTGGAATAGCGAGAAGGAATGAAAATGCGGAGACGAATATGCAATGGGCAATAACGGCTCTGTTTGAGGCTTTTTTCACGTCGCCCTTATGCAATACGTCTATTGGAGAGCAATTGTCAAAACGGCGCTTAAAAATGCGTTTTAGATAGGAATCTCTGTCGACTACAGCAAACGGCAAACGTAGGCCAGTCAACAACACACTGTCCCATACCGCAGTCATGCTCTGCACCAACTTCTTTATCCTATCTCTTGCTCCCATATACAATAGTAGAGACGTAGCAGTGCCACGTCTCTACATAAATTATCGCTAAATAATAAAGTTATTATCTGCCTGAGTACATGTTCTCATAGTACTTCTCGTACTCACCAGAAGTGATCTTGTCCATCCACTCCTGATTCTCAAGATACCACTTAACGGTCTTCTCGATACCTTCCTCGAACTGTAGGCTTGGCTCCCAACCAAGTTCAGCCTGAAGTTTGCGTGAGTCGATAGCGTAACGAGCATCGTGGCCAAGACGGTCTGTAACGTAAGTGATAAGATCCATATCCTCACCCTCTTTTCTGCCAAGAAGACGATCGACAGTGTTGATGACAACCTTGATGATGTCGATGTTCTTCCACTCGTTGAATCCACCGATGTTGTAAGTCTCAGCAATCTTACCGTTGTGGAAGATTACGTCGATTGCACGTGCATGGTCTACAACGTAAAGCCAGTCGCGCACGTTCTCACCCTTACCGTATACTGGCAATGGCTTGCGGTGGCGGATATTGTTGATGAATAGAGGAATCAACTTCTCAGGGAACTGGTATGGACCGTAGTTGTTGGAGCAGTTTGTCACGATAGTTGGCATGCCGTAAGTATCGTGGAATGCTCTTACGAAGTGGTCAGACGAAGCCTTTGACGCAGAGTATGGTGAGTGAGGATTGTACTTAGTTGTCTCCAAGAAGAAATCCTTGCCATAAGCCTCATGGTGCTTGCCAGAGGAAGCCTTAGTCGTGAATGGAGGCTCAACACCCTCTGGATTTGTCATCTCCAATGCTCCGTAAACCTCATCAGTAGAGATATGGTAGAAACGCTTGCCTTCGTACTTCTCTGGAAGCGACTCCCAATAAAGTTTCGCAGCCTGAAGCAATGAAAGAGTACCCATCACGTTTGTCTTAGCGAAAGTGAAAGGATCTTTGATTGATCTGTCGACGTGGCTCTCTGCTGCCAAGTGGATAATTCCGTCGATCTTCTCATCCTGCATAAGCTTGTAGAATGCGTCGAAGTCGCAGATATCCATCTTCACGAACTTGTAATTAGGCTTGCCCTCGATATCCTTAAGATTCTCAAGGTTGCCGGCATATGTCAACTTATCAAGATTGATAATATTGTATTCAGGATATTTGTTAACAAACAAGCGGACTACGTGCGAGCCAATGAATCCCGCACCTCCAGTGATAACTATGTTTCTTTTGAAATTCATACTATACGGATTAGTAAATTTCTGCAAAGGTAGAAAAAAAACGCAAGAAGCTAAATAGCAGACAAAAAAATATTCAAGACCTCCTTATCGCAACCATAAAAGACAATTTTACGAAGAATTTATATACTTTTGGGCCAAATAAAAAGATAAAATATGAATAAGACGGGAGTTATCTTCGACCTTGACGGCACACTACTATACACTTTGGACGACCTTAGCAACAGTGTCAACTACGCATTGGAAAAACATGGTTATCCTCAAAGGACAATAGAAGAAGTGATGAATTTTATCGGCAACGGCGTAAAAGTCCTGATGCGTAGGAGTGGACCAAAGGGTTTATCAGAAGAAAAAAGCAAAGAGCTGCTTGATACTTTTCGCACACATTATTTGGAGCATATGTACGACAACACTCGCACATACGACGGTGTGATGGAGATGCTGAGAGAGGTGAAAGAGGCAGGTTTCAACTCTGCAATTGTATCTAACAAACTTGACCCCGCAGTGAAAAAACTAAATGAAAAGTTTTTCAAGCAGTATATAGACATAGCCATAGGGGCACCGTCCGACCACAAGAAACCAGACCCATTCAGTGTGCTTGACTGTATGTCGCAGCTCGGCACAGACGTCACCAATTCCATATATATCGGCGACACAGATGTCGATTTAGAGACCGCCCACAATGCCGGGCTAAAATGTATCGGTGTGGCATGGGGATTTCGTGGCAGAAAATACCTTGAGGACATCTCCTGCGACTTCATCGTAGATACTCCAAATGAGGTTTTGCCTCTTCTAAAAACTATATTCCTAAAAAATACCTATAGTCGATAACAACGAAAACGATTTAGAGTTAATTTTGTGCTGTTTTTGAATTAACTACTATTAAAATAAAATGAAAAAATTTTTCTTGCCTATCGCCGTTGTTGCTATGGGTATGTTCGCAAGCTGCTCAAAGAAAGAGGCAGTAAAATGTGAGGCAGAGGCTGCTAACACTTGTTGCAAGGCCGCTATCGATTCAGTTATGGCTACTTTGGATAAGACAGTTGAGACTCCAGCAGAGGCAATCGCTCGTTTGAAGGATGGTAACGCTCGCTACGTAGCAGAGACACCAGTTTTCCCTCACCACGATCACAAGCGTCTTGCAGAGACAGCTCCTCACCAGGCTCCATTTGCTGCTGTAGTTGCTTGTTCAGACTCACGTGTCCCAGTTGAGTTGATCTTCGACCAGGGTATCGGTGACATCTTCGTTATCCGTACAGCAGGTAACAATGTAAACAATGACGCTGTTATGGGTAGTGTTGACTACGCTATAGAGCACCTAGGTGTTAAGACTGTAGTTGTCCTTGGGCATGAGTCTTGTGGTGGTGTGACAGGTGCAATCGGTGAGGTTAAGGCTGACGACGAGAGCAAGATTGATGAATTGCTTACTATGATTCAGGCTGATGTTAAGGAGTATGTTGGTAAGGCTGACTCTCTTGACGCTGCTATCAAGCTTAACGCTGCAACTCAGGTTAAGAGAATCAACGATCGCGAGCTAGTTAAGAAGTTCGTTGAGGCTGGTAAGACTCAGGTTGTAGGTGCTTACTACAATGTTCACGACGGTAGCGTTGTTTTCAATTAATAATTGACGATTATTAGATAAATAATCAGGAGCGAGCCTCAATGGTCCGCTCCTTTTTTTGTCATTTAGTCAAGTATAAAAAAGGAGACGATGCTCGCACCGTCTCCAATATTAGAAATTGTTTAAATTTAGTTTAAAATCTTTTATATAAGACTCAAAAAAACGA
>JAKSKU010000053.1 GCA_024401565.1 Paludibacteraceae bacterium | reverse complement strand
ACTGCAAATATAAGGAATGCGGATTTATTTTGCAAGCCTAAAGTGTATAATACCGAAATATTATATTCCAAAAACAGCATTACATGGTAATTTAACAGTTTTTTTTAACCAATGATAATGCAAAAAAGTTATCTTTGCATCTAATATAAGCTTAATTTGCTACAGAGACAAACCAAAAACAGAAACAGACCACAAATGATTATATTAAAGAAACACTACATAACACTGGCACTTTTGTTTGTCATTTCTTTGTTCGGCACATCTTGCAGCGGCAGAGACAGATCGCAATCGCCAGAAATCCAAGACTCAGAAGTCTCTGAAAAAATGACAGAGCTACACGCGTCCGACATCATAAAGAAGATTAAAAGCGGCAAACCAGTGCAGCTTATCAACTGTATGATTTGGGATGATTTGGACTTTACTCTTTGTGGAGAGCCAAGAGTCACTTCGGGCATTGCAGTTGAGGTTGATATCGAGACCCCAATCTATTTCCACCACTGTCTGTTTATGGGCAAGGTTCTTGGAAAGTCGAAGTTCCAGGATAAATTCTCATGCAGCACAAACTTCCGTCGCTCAGTCACATTCTCTAATTGTGATTTCCGAGACGAAGTGGACTTCACAAAAGTTGTGGTATGCGACAATATCGACTTCAGCAAATCCACATTTAGCGAGTCTGCCAAGTTTGATTTGCTAGAGATCAGAGGAGGCATGAACCGTTTCTACGAGATAAAGGCAGAAAAAGGATTCTCATTTGCGTCTACATACTGCAACGGAAACATCTCATTTATGGATGCCGAGTTCAAGGGAGACGTGAACTTCCACAGACTTATTTGCTCAGAGTTGATGATGAACAATATGTCTGTAGACGGAGACGCAATCTTCTCCAACATGACAATCCGTGGCGCGGGACAATTCAACTACACTAAATTTGGACGTGATTTTGATTTGTCGTATACAAAATTTCTAGGTCCACTTATCATGTGTCACTCAGAAATCAAGGGTAAAGTGACATTGACCCATTGTATATTCAATTCTCCGTCTCGTTTCTCTAACTCATCAACTCATGAGATGGATATGAACGAGGCACTTTTCTTCTTTGCTCCAGACTTGACAAACGTAAAGATCGAGAAAGTGACAGGAGGAAAGAGCGTCTACCGCTTCATGGCAAGCGAAAAGCATGAATTCAGTTTGGCTAAAGAAGATTCAGACCAAAAGGATCCTGCCGACATCAGCAAAGGCGACGTCGCGGAAGACAGCATGCTTAACAGAAAAAGCTTTGATATCTCTAAACATAAATAATAAGAATTAAATAAGACCAGATATGAAATTTGAAGATCTACGAAGCAAAGTCAGCAAGTTTTTCGTCGGCGGAGCTATAGCAGCAATGCCATTGACTATGTCATCATGTAGTGAAGAGGCATTAGACACTGCCCTAGCAATTCTAGACGAGTTGCTTAACAGCATGGGTTATTTGATGAATGAAGAAAACGTCGAAGACGAAAACTCCGATGAAGTGTATGATGGCGACGGCACTCTAGACAGCAAAGTTGACTGGACTGCATACACTCCAGCTGTAGGCAATCAAGGTGCTTACGGAACATGTGTGGCTTGGGCTACAGGTTATGGACTTAAGACCACTCTTAACAATATAGATGCTAAACGCACTAATGCAAAAGCGACAACATCTCTTCAGACTTCACCAATCGACCTATGGCATTTGATGGCTAAAGAGGCAAACGCAGTATCTTCCAAGTGTGGAGGTTCTAGTTTTGACCCTGCATTCAAAGTGATGATCAACAAGGGAGTTGCCACTATGTCGTCTGTACCTTTCACAAATCAGAAGATGGTGTGTGACGGTGCATCTCCAGTCGGAAACACTAGCAACAAACTAGGAGCTTTCCGTTTGGTGGCTTATACAAGAGAACTTTCTGGAACATCCGCATATGGTATGACAGTGGATAATATCAAGTCAAAGCTTCAGAAGGGTCCACTTGTTGTTGGTGCTAAACTTGGAGAGCAATTCATGAAATGGAACAACAGCCAAGTTATCACTGTTGACGATCCTGACTCATACAACGGTGGCCACGCATACCACGCAATGTTGATTGTAGGATACGATGATTCAAGAAGAGCATTCAGAATCCAGAACTCATGGGGTGCTTCCGAGTGGGGTGACAATGGATTCATTTGGGTTGGCTACAACCACTTCATCAGCAACTTCGCATTCGGTGTATGGTCTGCGTCCAACGACGCTAACGCATATAACAATGTTGCGTCTACAGCATCAACTCGTGCTGGATCAGGCGTAGACTTGAAACTAAATGTAATCTCCGACGAGGCTACAGAAAACGGAATGCGTAAAGTCACTTATGATATCGTTAACAACGGTAACGTTGACGTTGATCTTTCCGACTGCAACGTAGTCTACACTTTATTCAAGAAGAAACACTTCCATGAGAAGGCTATCCTAGCAAATGTGAACGAGAAAGTCGTTCTTCCTGCAGGAGCAACAGCATCTTCCGTATTGGGCAACACTCTTACTATTGAATACAAAGTGCCAGAGAAACTTGCTTACGATATGGATTCAGACGGTGACTGCTACCTATTCATGGCTCTTGATCCAAAGAACAACGCAGAAGACAGCGATTTAAGCAACAACTTTGCATTCGTGACTTCAGCTGACGCCAAGCCTTTGAATGTAATAGCTAACGAAATCACAGGCAAGACAAACGTATATTCAGCTGATTTGAGAAACAAGTTCACAAACGACTACACAGGAGTAGAGTTGATCGGACGTTTGGCTAAAGAGATGAAATAATAAGAATAAACATTCTAAAATGCAAGGTCGGGATTTTATCTCGGCCTTGTTTTTTTATATGAATGATAGAATATTTGGTGAAGTGGAATTTGCGTAGCCGATTCCTGTGCAGCAGGTGTCGGATTGCGTGTGTCGGATTCTGGCATTGAGGTGCCATATTCGCAAGATTTTCATTATCTTTGTGGAAATTCCATAAAAACGTGATTATGAAATTTCCAATAGGTATTCAGACATTTGAAAAGATAATTGAAGGCGGTTATGTCTATGTAGACAAAACTGATCTGGCATACAAATTAGTTTCCTCAGGAGAGTATTATTTCTTGAGCCGCCCGCGTCGTTTCGGCAAAAGTCTGCTTACCACAACGTTGGAGTCTTATTTCCTTGGTAGAAGGGAACTTTTCAAAGGTCTCGCTATAGATTCGCTGGAGACGGAATGGATTGAATATCCGGTTTTTCATCTTGATTTTTCAGGAGGTGACTATACTAAAGAGTCTGCATTGCAAAACAGATTAGACGCTGTTTTGTCGCAATGGGAACTTAAATATGGTAGGGTTGAAAGCGAAAAGGAGATAGGCGATCGTTTTTATGGCGTGATTTCTCGTGCTAAAGAACAAACAGGAAGAAAAGTCGTCATTCTTGTTGACGAGTATGACAAGCCTCTTACTGATGCTATTGGATTAACAGAGATTCAAGACAATAACAGAGCTGTTCTCCAAAGTTTATATGGCATTTTCAAAAGAGGTGACAGCCTTATCAAATTCACATTCCTGACAGGTGTCACTCGTTATGGCAAATTGGGAATCTTCAGCGCGGCAAATAATTTGCAGGATATATCAAACAATGATATGTATTCAAGTATTTGTGGAATTTCAGAAAATGAGTTGCACAAATATTTTGATGAAGAAATTCAAGTTTTTGCAGACAAGAAAAAGACAAATAAAAATGATATATACGCCATTCTAAAAAACAAGTATGACGGTTATCATTTTTCTGAAGAGTCGGAAGATATCTATAATCCGTTCAGCTTGCTTAATGCATTGAACGAGAAACAATTAAGAAACTATTGGTTCGCTACTGGCACGCCGACTTATTTAGCGAAAATTCTAAAAAAGCAAAGTTATGATTTGACCACTTTCAATAAAGAGATAGTGTCGACCGCGGAAGGTATGGCGTCGTTTGGCAATGGAGAGGAGAATATTATCGCCGCACTTTATCAAAGTGGATATCTGACAATCAAGAGTTACGAAGATGAAATCTACAAGTTGGGATTCCCCAATGAGGAGGTTGCCGATGGTTTTGTCCGCTATTTAGCGATTGAGTTTGCTGGAAAATCCATGAACGAATGGGATACAGATATTTATACACTGAAACAGCATATTCGTAACGACGACGTGGATTCGTTTATGACTCAGATGCAACTGATCATTAGTGAGGTTCCATTTGAAAGCGATAAAGTCAAACTTATAGAATCCAACTTCCGCAATCTTCTTTATTTGATGATCCGAGCAACTGGATACAATGTGACAGTGGAACGTCCTGTGTTGAGCGGACGCATCGACCTCTTCTTCGAAACAAACAATTGCATCTACATCATTGAATGCAAACGTGACGAGTCGGCGGAAATAGCGTTGGCGCAGATAGACGAAAAACGTTATGCAGAAAAAGTATCTTCCCACGACAAGAAGATTGTGAAGATAGGGGCGAATTTCAGCACGAAGGAGAGGAATTTGACGGAGTGGAAGGTGAAGAATTCATAAACCTATCATTTAAGCCACCCCATTCATTTCG
>JAKSKU010000052.1 GCA_024401565.1 Paludibacteraceae bacterium | reverse complement strand
CACGATGCAGAATATCAACATCTGGTTCCAAGTGTTGAAATCCTGGACGCAAAACCGCATCTCCGCTCTCGCTCCAAGCCGCCATTGTCACAAATCACTATAAGGAAACGAAAGTGATAATGTATGTCGATTTAAGGATTGACCATACAAAAAAAAGTAATTATTGGCAAAAAAGACCGTAGATTATAAAAAAACAGAGTCGAATTTTGATATCAAAAGATAATTTACTATCTTTGCCGCCAAAATAATACATAAAATAATAATTATGGCAATACCTATTCGTGAAATTCCAGTTCTGACTGGTCAATCAGCTATCGACTTCGTCAATGCAGCCGAGGAGCTAGCTGATGCACCTGTTCCTCGTCTTTCTGAAGAGCAGGAATCGCGAATCCGTAAGATGGAAGAAGCTTATAAAACTTTCGTCTGGTAATGGAATGCGATTTTGATTTGTCGATCGAAAACGACTGCACACTCTTGTCTTACACGCAAGAGGTTTTGGAGAGGTGTGAAGAGTTCTCTTGTGGCAACAAGGATCTTGATGACTTCTTCCGTAGCGACGTGTTCCTATATGAGAATGAAATGCTGGGAAAATCATATTGTTGGGTGACCAATTCTAAACCTCACAAGATAGTAGCTTTGGTCACCATAGCCAACGACAGCATCAAGAGTTCGGTATTACCCGCTAATTCGAGAAACCGCTTCAATCGTATCTTCGACAACCAGAAACGCAACCTTACTTATCCAGCCACACTTATCGGACGTTTGGGAGTTAATACCTTTTTTCAAGGTCATCACATCGGGCGTCAGGTAATGGATTTTATCAAGCTGCGGAGTGTTGTCCGCTACAATCTCAATGGCTGTCGTTTCCTCGTTGTCGATGCACATAATAATCCAGATACGCTCCATTATTACGAACATAATGGATTCTCGTATATGCATAAGGATGAGGAAATTGAGCGCATAGCACTACGTCGATATAATGAGAAAGGCGAACTCATTTATGATGTACCACAGGAAGAAGAGCTACAGACACGAATGATGTATTTCGATTTGAAGAAGATGTCTTCAAGTCGATAAAATGAATACATCTTTGCCTCGTATAATTCTAAAAAGACTATTGTGAACGAAGAGCTTGAAAACATTCACATCACCGATGTAGAATATATGCATGACTACACGATGAATCTGGAGTTCAGCAATGGAGAGCGACGCATTGTCGATTTCGAACCTTTGCTGACAGGTAAACTACGTGAGCCACTTCGTGATCTCAACAATTTTATCCAGTTTGGACTCACAGAGTGGACTCTCGAATGGTATAATGGTGTTGACTTTGCCCCGGACTTCCTTTACTCAGTTGGAAAGGTCGCGTAATTGATAAGAGGCAAAACCAACAGTCACAGCAAATAATAAATCAAATATTATCTATCCTCCTTCGCTACAATATGCCGTAACGAGAGAGGATAGATTATTATAAAATAGTACTCTTATCAAAATTGGTATTAGTTTTTATAGATTTCTGACACATCCCATAAACAACGGGCAGCCAGTAGAGCGCTCGAAGATGGTATAGGCGAAAGGTCGATCAAAGGTAATAACAACTTCCGTTGGCTCAGATTGAACTGAACCTGCGCCGTATGACATAACGATATCCGTCACAGCAGCGGCCTCTGCATTCTCTTCATCAATAGCAAGATAAGTTTTTTGAAGGATTTGTGTTCCAGCGTCCACCATTGAGTTTTCGAAAATCTGGTAGCCTTCGTCCGGATTCAAGATCTCTCCTGCTCCCATCTTGTCCATCACATCTTTGAGTAAGCATGAATATTCAGTCGTAAACTTTGGGATCCATACTTTGTAATAAGGAATTGTCACACAACAGTTTTTGCGTCGTATTAGATCCTTATAATCATCACAATAGCATCTTACAGCCTCTGATACAGAAACATTTTCATCTGGTAAAACAAATGACATAAAGAAAGCTCCATTGCCAAACGGAAGAGAGACTTTTGTGTATTTTTTCTGCTTCCACACATTGACATTTTCCTGATACATCATCTCTACTTTCTTATCGTTCTCGGTCGCATTGTAAAAGGTCTTTTTCGTTGTTTTTGTTGTATCAAAGGCGTTTCCCCAAATGGATTTGAAATAGACAGCATCCATCAGGTGCATAATGTCATTTGGTGTTGTTGCGTCAAGCAGCTCCTTTATCTTGTTGTCGGTCTTCTTAGCACACCAGTCATTGATTTTATTGACAGTACCTGCATCACCAAAATCCACCGCATTGAGTTCTGCTTCATAAAGGGTAGTCAGACGATTCTGAAATATTTCAGTCAAAGTGTAATCGCCTCTATACCAAAAAGAGTAGGCTTTCTCAAAGGTCGTGAGATTATCAATTTCATTAATGCATTTGCCAAGCTTGCTATAGAATGCAGCAATCTCATCCAATGAATATGAACTTAGGCCCATCAGTTCAGCCAATTCCTGAGACTTCTTTTCCTCCAAGCCGCACTGTAGCATACTGAGTGCTATTTCAAGGCTGATGGGAGACAGACAGACATTCTTCTCACTTTCAGCTTCAAGTCCCGCTTGAAAGAATCGGCAGGAAAAGTCGCATAGCCCCTCATTGATCTCGCTCTCAGCTCGGGTCAACGTAATAGGTACGTAAGGGATCGCCTCTACTTCTATCGTCTTACTCTCTAACGTTTCGTCGCATGAGACCAAAGTCAAGCAATTCGCACTGATAAACAGAAAGGGGAAAGCCGGGAAGGAAAAATTAAACTTTTTCATTTTTTGTGGAATTAAGTTGTTTTTGCCATATAAACGCACCAAATATTGAAATACGGCATGAATAGAAGGAAAAAAATGAAAAAAACAAATATCCGACGCCGTATTTCAAAACTTATTGCGTTATAAGATAAAAAATAATAAAAAAGAACATGTTCGACGAACAGGAACTGGTGATTGGCTGCCAACAGGGTAATCGTGAAGCCCAAAGGCAACTCTATGAAATATACGCTGACTACCTCTACAGTGTATGCTTCCGCTATGCCGGTGACTCATCGACAGCTGAAGACTGGATGCACGACGGAATGCTGAAGATCCTGACGCAGATCGGCAAGTTTAAGTGGCGAGGCGAGAGAAGTCTCACAGCATGGGTCTTCAGCATACAGCATAACGTCATCATTTCAAATCTAAGGAAAGACAAAGACTGGAAGGAAACTCTTTCTATCGAAGAATACATAACACACAATGATGAACCCGAACCTGAGACAACGCAAGACATCCCCCAAGAGACACTGATGCAGATGATTGCAGAATTGCCGACTGGATATCGCACCGTCTTCAACATGTATGTCATTGATGGTCTTTCGCATCGCGAAATAGCACAGATACTAGGAATACAGGAAAAGAGTTCGTCAAAACAGCTGACACTTGCACGTCGTACACTTGCCGCCAGAATCAGAGTCTGGAGAAAGGAGAACCTATGAAACAGAATGAATTAGATAAGACTTGGCTTAGGGAGATGCGCCATAATTTAGCAGGTGCTCCACTGAAAGCCCCAGCTGATGGCTGGGAAAGAATCTCTGTGACCCTACAGGCCAAAAACAAGCAGCACAGCATACACAATTATGTATTTCGTGCAGCTGCGGTTATTGCACTGGTGTTTATGACAGGAATAGGTTATGAATTTCTGCACAAACTACCAAAACATGATATGAGTGAAAATAAGCACTTTAATACAGAACAAATACCAGACGCTCAGCCTTCTATGATAGTCATGCAGGAGGAGGCAGTGGCCTTACCTCCTATGACATCAAAAAGGAAAGAAGAGAAGATTTCGGATTTTTGCGCAGAAACTGATTCAATAAAGAGTGTATCTAAAGCAGAAATACAAATTGCAAAAGAAGGCAAAGAAGAAGAACCATCGACGATGCCAACAGAATCAATACTTCCGAATGATGAAGAAGCTGCCACACTCCTAAAAATGGAAAGTCAAAAGAAGATTCTGCACTCTATGCCGTGGAGCTTTGCGATGAATGCAGGTAGAAGCCTGGGACTTAAGGGGCAGGAGATGAATCAGACTTCATTGCCAGGTCAATTCGGAGATAAACTTCATCAAGGGGCAGGTAGTAGTGATATAGGTTATGGTGCTCCTGCCCTACCTTTAGAGGGAAGGATGCTCTTAAACGCTCGCAACCATTGGTCATGGAACTTTGGATTCTCTGTCCGCAGACAGCTGACACAACGATTTGCTATCGAAACGGGAATAAACTATACTCAACTCTCATCGGACGTAACACTGGGACATCCTAATGATACAAAAATCGATGAACTCAGTCAGAAATCACACTACATTGGCATACCATTGTCTCTGAATATTATGCTGATAGAGCGCAACACCTGGCAGCTGTATGCGTCAACCGGAGGTTCAGCCGAACGCTGCATTGCTGCGTATTTAGACGATGTTTCATTCTCTATCAATGCATGGCAATGGTCAATAAACGGAGCGTTAGGCGGACAATATAGCCTTTCAAAACATTTAGGCGTTTTCCTTGAGCCAACCATCAATTATTACTTTGATGACCATACTAATATTCCAAGCATCAGAAAAGAAAGACCTTGCAATTTCAATCTCAGATTAGGTCTAAGATTGTCTTATTGACATCAAGGACATCGCAGAGAACGATGATTGGCATCAATGTTTATTATCTCTATGTGCCAAATCTAGGCACATCGTTGTTAAATATTGAAAATCAGCGCTCGAAAAATACCAACGTAACACATTATTTATTATATTTGCGCCCACGTTTGTGAATTCATAATTGAGAATTCATAATTCATAATTGCTCTTGCCTCGCAAAAAGCAGCTGGAGTGGTTATGAAAATTGTAAATCGGTAAATAGTAAATTGTAAATAAATATGATGACTGCAAAAGAAATCCGCGAGAGCTTCCTGAAGTTCTTTGCATCAAAGGGATGTACCATCGTGCCATCGGCTCCTATGGTACTCAAGGGTGACCCTACCCTCATGTTCACCAACGCTGGTATGAACCAGTTCAAGGATATCATCCTCGGCAACGTGGAGAAGAAGTTCTCTCGTGCTGCTGACTCACAGAAGTGTCTCCGCGCCAGCGGCAAGCATAACGACTTGGAGGAGGTAGGTCATGACACCTATCACCACACCATGTTTGAGATGCTCGGCAACTGGTCGTTCGGCGATTACTTCAAGGAGGAGGCTATCTCTTGGGCTTGGGAGTACCTGGTAGATGTATTGAAGCTCGATCCTAAGAACCTCTATGCTACCGTCTTTGAGGGTGCTCCTGAAGAGGGTGTAGAGCGCGATAACGAGGCTGCTGGCATCTGGGAGCGCTTCCTGCCAAAGGATCACATCCTGAACGGCAACAAGCACGACAACTTCTGGCAGATGGGTGATACAGGTCCTTGCGGTCCTTGCTCAGAGATCCACTACGACTCACGTAGCGAGG
>JAKSKU010000051.1 GCA_024401565.1 Paludibacteraceae bacterium | reverse complement strand
ACAGCAAAAAATTGAGTTGAATTTAATACTTGACACAGTTCATTTTACACTACCGGTCTGTGTCAAGTATCTTATCCAACCCAAAAAGCGTGAAGACCACTCTTCACGCTTTTTTTGTTTAAGAAACAAATTCTCCGTGGTTAATATAAAAGTTTCTCAATACATCAATCCGAAAAGCCACAAGGGAACGACGTTTTGATATCCAATCTCTATATCATCTTTAACCACAAATGCATTTGATACTCCGGCTATCTGTTTTTGTGTTTTGTTCTTTCCTCCAACTTCGAAAGTATATCTTCCAATTTGAAAATCTGCCACGCTCGACGTAATCACGTCATGCATGACTCTAGTCTGATTCATAAAGAATGTTTCACGGACATTTCCGATATCGGTGTTTTCTCGTCCTAACATATACATCAAAGTTGTATTATCTATATATACCTTATCCACTTTGCCCAATCCACGGATTCCTCCTGTGTCGTCTCTTAACTGCATTATCAAACCTGCCTTCTCCATATAGACAAACCATTCTGGCAATAGATTTCTGCTAACTCCCAAAACTTGCGATATACTGGTATGATTGGGTTTGAACGGCACACTTTCTGACACTATACTCATCAACCTTTTTAATTTACGTATGGCCGAAGCTGTCATATCCGTATACTGAGGGATATCAACCTCAATAGTCTTATTTACAACCTGAATCAATCGACGTTCAAATTGAGATTCATTTGAAAACGGGTAATATCCAGTCCTTAAATATTCACTAAAATATACATAAGGATGGAATCCATTAGGAACCATAACTTTATTCGACAAAACATCTTCAAGATCCAACAGAGGCAATTCTATACCTTTGAACAATTTCATATACTCACGAAACGACAGTCCCTGCATTTCATAAGGCACCACACGTCGACTAAGATCTGCCTCTCCTTCTTCTATATCCAAAATACTTGAACCAGTAAATACTACTTTCAAGTCTTTATGATAATCATAGATTAATTTCAGTTCACGACTCCACTCTTTATATTTATGAACTTCATCTATCATCAGCACTTTGCCACCATTCCTCACAAAATCATCCGCCAAATCCACCAAAGTATTCGATGTAAAGTAAAGGTCATCCGCATTTACCAACAATGTCGAGTTCCTATCCAATGCCTCTTTAGCCCTTTGCAACAACAATGTGGTCTTTCCTACTCCTCTTGGCCCCTTTAATCCAATAAGTCTGTCATTCCAATCTATACGATCATACATATATCTATGAAACCCAATCGGAGTTTCAGATAACATTGTATTAAACCTATTTTGAAGTTTTTCCATATTCTATAATGATAAGAAATATAAATATGCACCAAAATTAGTGCATTTTCTCAAAATATCGCACTAAATTTAGTG
Source organism: Paludibacteraceae bacterium (assembly GCA_024401565.1). Lineage (GTDB taxonomy): Bacteria > Bacteroidota > Bacteroidia > Bacteroidales > Paludibacteraceae > UBA1723. The sequence continues at coordinate 7,395 of JAKSKU010000051.1, read as the reverse complement.
CAATTTCTCAAAAATCCGCACTATTTTCAGTGCAATCCCCCATCTACCATACTTTCATATATGATTCATCTTGAAAAAATAAAGCAATTATATATGCTTATTTCTATACGCTCGCTCTCCGAGCTCGCGTTGGTGGGGGAGGTTAGGACGTTCCGTCCTTAACAATCCTCATTTTGATCAACTGCCATACACCCTCCGATTTAAAATAATTTTGCATTTCGCATTTCGCATTCCACATTGTTTAGTATCTTTGCAAAAAATTTCATAAAAATGAAAATAGCATTTATCGGCGCCGGCAACATGGGTGGTGCCATCGCCAAAGGTTTATATAAATCAGGATTGTGCAAGGCAGAGGATCTTTTCATCTCTGACCCTATGCAGGCTAACAGAGACGCTTTCACAGCTCTTGACAGCAAAATTTTCACTACAGCGGACAATAAAGAGGCAGTTAAGAAGGCCGACTACGTGCTTATCGCAGTTAAGCCTTGGTTGGTAGAGACTGTTTGCAACGACATCAAGTCGGCTATCGACGAGAAGCAGCACAAGGTGATCTCTATCGCTGCTGGCGTTAGCCTTGAAACAGTCAAGGGATACATCGGCAAGAATGTTTCTTACTTCCGCGTATTGCCAAACACTGCAATCGCTCTATTGGAGAGTATGTCATTCGTTTGTTCTCTCGACGCTACTAAAGAAGAGGAGAACGTGGTGCTTGACATCTTCAACCACCTTGGCAAGGCTATCATCATTCCTGAGGGCCAGATGGGTGCTATGACATCTGTAAGCTCATGCGGTATCGCATACGTGCTTAGATTCATCCGTGCAGCTGCAGAGGGAGCTTGTGAACTTGGTGTTCGCCCAGATATCGCTCACGAGGTTGTGGCTCAGACTATGATCGGTGCAGCTCAGTTGATTCTTCAGAACAAGACTAACCCTGAGGTTGAGATCGACAAGGTGACTACTCCTGGCGGTTGGACAATCAAGGGATTGAACGCAATGGAGAAAAACGGATTCACAAATTCCGTAATTCAGGGTATTCTTGCAAACAAGTAAAGATAACTGATGTCGAAATTCAAACGAATAGCTATCAAAATCGGTTCTAATGTGCTGACTAAAAAAGACGGCACATTGGACGTCACTCGTATGTCTTCCATCGTCGACCAAGTGTCGGAGTTGCACAAGCAGGGTGTGGAGGTTGTGATGATCAGTTCAGGTGCTGTGGCAGCAGGAAGAAACAAGGTTCTTGTGGACAAACTGGATGCCGTGAGCCAACGTCAGCTTTTCTCGTCGATCGGACAGGCAAAGCTCATCAACCGCTACTACATGCTTTTCCGCGACAACGATATCACTTGCGGACAGGTGTTGACAACAAAAGAGAGTTTCCATACTCGCCAGCACTATCTCAACCAGCGCAACTGTATGCAGGTGATGATAGAGAACGGTGTGATTCCCATCGTCAACGAGAACGACACAATCTCATTGACTGAATTGATGTTCACTGATAACGATGAACTTTCTGGTCTCGTCGCCACAATGATTGACGCTCAGGCACTTATCATCTTGAGTAATATCGACGGAATTTATAATGGAAACCCTGCAGATCCTGAAAGCCAGGTGATCCGTGAGGTGTTGCCAGGCAAGAGAGATTTGTCGCAGTACTTGCAGACAAGCAAATCAAGTTTCGGACGTGGCGGAATGCAGTCGAAAATGGGAATTGCGAGCAAGGTAGCCGACGAGGGTGTTGAGGTGATCATCGCCAACGGAAAGCGTGACAACATCATCCTCGACCTACTTGACGACACAAAAGATATCATCTGCACACGTTTCCTTCCAGACGAGAAGGTGAGCAGCGTCAAGAAATGGATCGCACACAGCGAAGGATTCTGCAAAGGTGAGATCAAGATCGACGCGGGAGCAGAGAAAGCTATTCTTGCCGACGAGAGATGCTCTGTGCTATCCGTGGGAGTCATCGGTGTCAGCGGTAAGTTTGAAAGCGGAGACATCATCAGAGTCGTATCAGAGTCGGGTGAGCAGATCGCTCTTGGCAAAGTAGACTATTCCAACGAAGAGGTTGCGGAGTTGATCGGAAAGAAGGCAGACAAGCCACTTATCCACTGCGACTATCTTTACGTTGTGTAACGTTAACAACGTAGATTCACTCAATAAATGTTGAGGATTGTTAAGGGCGGAACGCCCTAACCCCTCCCCTCATTCGTGAGCCCGTAGGGCGAGCGACAATTAAAAACATAGAGTCACGGAGGAATCAGAGAGCAATAACTCAATAACAGAATTGAAGGAATCAAATAAATACAGAACTAAAAATTATGGATTAAGATTCAGACTCGTGGAGACGCACAGACATGCGTATCTTAACGAATGGACACTCTACAAAGTGAAACTGACATCTTAATGCGGAAAACAAATTATATTAATATGAAGTTACTAGAAGGAAAAGTAGCTCTTATCACAGGAGCTGCAAGAGGTATCGGTAAGGCAATCGCACTTAAGTTCGCTAGCGAAGGTGCTGACATCGCATTCACAGATTTGGCTATCAACGAGGATGCACAGCAGACAGAGAAGGAAATCGCTGCACTAGGTGTAAAGGTTAAGGCATTCGCTTCTAACGCCGCTAACTTCGAGGAGACTCACACAGTAGTTGAGGCTATCAAGAACGAGTTCGGCCACATCGATATCTTGGTTAACAACGCAGGTATCACAAAGGACGGTCTAATGTTGAGAATGACAGAGCAGCAGTGGGATGCCGTTATCGGTGTCAACCTGAAGTCTGCATTCAACTTCACTCACGCTCTTGTACCAGTTATGATGCGTCAGCGTGGTGGTTCTATCATCAACATGGCATCTGTAGTAGGTGTACACGGTAACGCTGGTCAGGCTAACTACTCTGCATCAAAGGCAGGTATGATCGCATTGGCAAAGAGTGTTGCTCAGGAGATGGGTTCAAAGGGTATCCGTGCTAACGCTATCGCTCCTGGATTCATCGAGACAGCTATGACAGCTGCTTTGAAGGACGAAGTTCGTGAGGAGTGGGTTAAGAAGATTCCTTTGCGTCGTGGTGGTAAGCCAGAGGATATTGCAGACGTTGCAACATTCCTTGCTTCAGACCTTTCAAGCTACGTTACTGGCCAGGTTATCCAGGTAGACGGTGGTATGAATATGTAATTCGTAATGCATAATGCATAATTGGAGACGCGAGAAATTGCGTCTCCTTTTTGTTTTATTGCCATCAACTATCTATTTTTACGACTGATTAAAAGACAGCACTATGGATAAAAGCAAAATCACCTGCGAAACATTGAAAGCCATACGCAAACAAGTGGCTGATGCGAACGGCATCGTCTACACACCAGCAAAATGCAATTTTGAAGGTGCGTGTGCCGGCACATGTCCTGCATGCGAGAAGGAACGAGAATACATTGAAAATCAGTTATCCCTGAAACGTAAGGCAGGAGAGATCGTCAAGATTGCCGGACTTGTAGCCGGACTGGCTACTCTTGCCCCTATAGCCGCAGTCGCACAAGAAATGAATGCTCCAGAACCAACAGAGACGATTTCCCTTTTGGACGAGGAATATTTCTTTGATTTCGGAGGAATAAAACCTGAAAATGAGGACAGAATAGAACAATTAACTGAACTCGTCTCTGAGTTGCCCGGAGAGGTTATAATCATAGCAGGAAGCACCGATGCCAGAGGATCCTTGGCATACAACAAAAAGCTATCTCTCAAGAGAGCCGAATATATAAGAAGTATGATTCTAAGCAGATTGAAAAATCCAGAAGACTATATTCTCATTCCCGTCGGGCTTGCTTTTCTTAATCCAAATATTCCGAATGCCCAAACAGAAGCCGAGCATGAACAGAACAGACGTGCATCAACATTCCTTTATAAAGAGCATTCTTTGAAAGGAGAAGCCGCACGCATCGTAAATAAGGCAGTCAAAGACTATTTTGACACATTGGAAAAGGAACTCGGAACATCAAAATTCAATGAAATCAAGAAGATTTGGAAAAGAAAAGTTAAGGAAGAGGGCAAAAATTAAGTCATAAAGGCAGTTTTCAACATGTCGAATTCTTTTTCAACAATTTGAATGATAGAAAATCAAAAATTTGTCAAGTTCATACATTTTATATAATTTTCGTTCCAAATAAGTTTATAATGAAAAAGGATTTAAGTAAAATACTGATAACCTTACTTTTACCAAGTGCATTTATAACCAATGCCTTTGGCCAGGCACCTACAATAGCAGTAGGTTCAAGCGACGGTATGAGTAAAACGTTGGACGTGTCATATACGATTGGAGAAGCAGTCGTAGGCTATTCGGACGATGGCTACAAAGATGCCAAATTCATAGTGGCAAACGGCTACGAATTTGGATTCTCCGCTATGCGACACATTATCGAATATTATGTGGCGGACAAACTATACGCCAGAGACACCTTTTACACTGGTGATATAATCATTCCAACAAAAGAACCGTATATCAGCCACGACACAGCATTTATCGGGTGGGACAACATTCTTCCTGAATATATGCCGGGCACCGATTTGTTTTACAATGCAATTGTAGACGAAAGAACATACGAGTTCCAGCTAGCAGACAACTTTTGTCCCGGCGACACAATCAACATAGCATTGTCGTCTAACCAGGCTCCATATGATGCGGAATCATATACATTGCAATCAATAGGCCCAGATTCGTTCCCTCTAATCACCAACAGAAGGTTAAGGCACAAAGACGGATTGGCTATCGCGTCTTTTATATTGCCAGAAGACTATAAGGGAGGACACAAGGTTCCTGCCAAGATGACTGTGACTTACCGTGACGGTTATAAGAGAGAGATGGAAGTTGTGGAGATGAACATCGGATACAACAAAAACAATTTACACATCAAAGTTGACAACATGCTTGCTGTCGGCGACTTGGGTGAGCCTGTCTACTCTTACCAGTGGCAGAAAGACGGAGAAGACATATCCGGAGAGACCAACAAATACTTTCAAGACATCAACGGTTTGAGAGGCAGCTACAATGTCATTGTCGGCACTGACGAAGGGTTGAAGACGGTATGTCCACAATCCCTTTACTATGTAGCATCCGATAAAAAAGGCTTTGCTTCAGGTAACGTGATCGTAAACCACGGCCAAGAATTTGAAATCGTACTTGACGGATTCACAGCAGACGAGGTCAAGAAGGGTACGTTGATCGTGTTCGACTACAAAGGAAGTCTTGCTCTTCCTCCTATTACAGATATGCATCAGACAGTCAATTTGAAATTAGATCATCCTGGTGTCTATGCCGTAGCTTTCATTCTTGGAAAATACAAGAAATACACAACAAAAGTCATTGTCAAATAATTAAGAAAAAACTACAAATATGAGCAACATACTAAAAAAAATATTATTGACTTCATTGCCTTTGATGGCAATCGGAGCTAACGCAGACGCTCCTCAAAGTTTCAATTATCAGAGCGTTGTCCGTTCTGTTGACGGCGTTGTCGTTTCAAGAAAAACCGTCTACGTCAGAGTAGATATCCTTACTGAAGAAGAAGGCGTCCAGCAGACTGTGTATTCAGAAAAACATGTTGCCACTACAAACGCCAATGGTTCTTTCTCTATCAGAATCGGAGAAGGCGAAACTGCATTAGGAAGATTCTCTCAAATAGATTGGGCGAAAGGCAGTTATTTTATTAAAACATATACTTCTACTTCAGAAAATATGTCGGACGCTGCTGTTGCCATCACATCTTTGAGCAGCGTGCCATACGCATTATATTCTATCCATTCGGCAGACAGCTTCTCAGGCCGCTGGAATGATCTTAAGGACAAACCAGATATGGCCCAATATGCCACTATGACCGAGACTGTTGACAGTTTGAACAAGATTCTAACCAATTACGCGACTGCAGATGACGTACAGGACATCTTTAACAGAGGCATCCGTACAAACAATTATAGAATCGACAGTTTGAAATCAGTCATTGCTTCAAACCAAAAGTCAATCAATAAGCTAGAAGAGACGTACGTGAAGAAAGAGGATACGCAAGTATTCCTTAAGCCAGACACTTTGGCCGCATACGCACGTAGAGAAAGCATCAATGAGTTTAAGGAGATCGCTGATTCTACTCTCAACGACTATGGAAACAGACTTAAAATCAGCGAGAATAAAATAACAAATCTGACAACAACTCTAACAAAGTCTGACTCTTTGTTGGATGCCAAAGTAGACTCAAAGTTTGCCGAGGCAACAGAAGCCAACAAGAATAACGCCGCCGCAATTGATAGCTTATCAAAAGATTTAAATACACAGATTAAAGAGTCTTCAAATAAGACCGATGCCAAAACAGACAGTTTGTCAAACGCATTCAACAAAAAGTTGAATAAGCTTGACATGGACATGGCAAATGCTTTAGACCAGGAAGTGGCTGCAATCGAAACTAAAATCAGCAACCACGAAGAAAGTATCAACGACCATAACTCAAGAATCGGCTACAACGCCACTAACATTTCAAGCCTTAACAACCTGACAAAACAAATTTCAGGTTGGGCAACTGTCGTAAACGCACAGGCAGACTCACTTAACAAAGTGATTTCCGCTATGCAGGCAAAACATAAAGCTGACAGTTTGGCTGCAGACAGCAAAATTAAAGCGTTGGAATCTACACTTAGCACATTAAACGGAAATCTAAATGACGTGATCGCGACTAAGGTTGCTGAAATTCTTGCATCGGATAATGGTGTGCTAGCAAGACTCAGTGCTTTGGAGACTGCCACTAGCGATTTGAGCACTTTGACTTCTGATGTCAACACATTGAAGACTGATGTTAGTTCTTTGAGCGACGCTATCAACAATACTTCTACTGGTTTGGTTAAGAAGTACGCTGATTTGAATAACACAGTTAATTCTTTGAACACTACTATTGGTTCTAGCACTTCTGGTTTGGTTAAAAATGTTAACGACTTGAACAGTAAGCTTTCTAATTTGGAGTCTACTATTGGTTCTAGCACTTCTGGTTTGGTTAAAAATGTTAACGACTTGAACAGTAAGCTTTCTAATTTGGAGTCTACTATTGGTTCTAGCACTTCCGGTTTGGTTAAAAATGTTAACGACTTGAACAACAAGCTTTCTAATTTGGAGTCTACTATCGGTTCTAGCACTTCTGGTTTGATTAAAGATGTTAACGACATGAGCAGTGAGGTTTCTTCTTTGAAATCTACTATTGGTTCTAGCACTTCCGGTTTGGTTAAAGATGTTAACGACTTGAACAGCAAGCTTTCTAATTTGGAGTCTACTATTGGTTCTAGCACTTCTGGTTTGATTAAAGATGTTAACGACATGAGCAGTGAGGTTTCTTCTTTGAAATCTACTATTGGTTCTAGCACTTC
>JAKSKU010000050.1 GCA_024401565.1 Paludibacteraceae bacterium | reverse complement strand
GCAAAACGCGGAATGCGGAATTAAATAAAGGTGCGGGCCAAACGGTCCGCACCTTTTGTTTATAACGAAAAAGATAGTTTGATTTTTTAAGACTCACATAGAAACCGTAGACATCATAAAATCTCTCTCTTTTCTCCTAAAAAAGTCGAAGACTTTCTCTTTAACTCTGAGTCTCTGTGGTTATTTAATACGCCATGATTTTGACTCACATAAAAACCATAGAAATTCTCTTTTTATGTCTTTTATGTTTTATATGTGAGGCCCAATATCTAATTAAAACGGATATCCGATTGCAAAATGGAACGTAACATCACGCCTGAAACTTGGAGACGCGATATTCCATTCTCTTGTAGACGGATCATATCCCTTCATTCCAACATCCAACCTGACAAGGATAAACGATAAATCCAATCTTATGCCAGCGCCCACACTAGCAGCTATATCCTTTCCCAAATCATCCAAGACAAACAATCCTCCTGGTTGGTTTTCATACTCTCTGATTGTCCACACATTTCCCGCATCAGCAAAAACAGCATACTCAAACACACCCTCTGTGCGGATTCTATATTCTGCCTGAGCCAACAGCTTGATATCTCCAGTCTGGTTGAAAAAATCAGCAGAACCACGTCTGATGTAATGTCCAGGTCCAAGTTCACGTGTGCTCCAGCCTCTCACAGAATTAGGGCCGCCAGCAAAGTAACGTCGCTCATAAGGTATCTGGTCGGAATTTCCAAATGGAGACGCGATACCGGCGCCAGCGTGAAGAGCAAGAGACTGATGAACACCCAAACGGAAAGTATGGCTGTAGTCAACGTCAAAACGAGCATATTGGCTGAACGGCACACCCATTATCTCATAATGGCCCTCTTCGTTTTTGGGAGAGTCTAGCAACCTGACAATTCCAGACGGCAGAGTACCAGACATATCTATCATGAAACCGAAATTGCTGCTAGACTTAAGTGTCTTTTTAGAATTGATCATAGAGGACACACTCGTCGCCACACTAGAATAGTTGAACGCATAACTTGTACGCGTGATGAACTGATTGGTATAGTTTTGTTTAAGCAACGCATTGGTCGACACATCTAGATACTGAGTCTGAAACGACGGCAACACCCATGGCACAATAGTGTAAGTGATGTTGTACATATCAAGAGTGTGATTGAAACGGTTGCGGTGAGTAGACCACGTATATTTCCAGTCGAAAGTCAGATATCGTTTCTTAAATTCAGGACGGTTCTGCCATGTGAAACCTGTGGAGAATATAGTCTTTCCTCGTTTGGCGGCATACGAATCCGAGAACAATGGAGAAAGGACTCTAGGAAAAGAGAGTGAACTATTGATGCTGAACTCAAAGAAATTCATTGAGTCAAACCCTTTTTCCTTGGCAGCACGCACCATCTCGTATGCTCCACCCAGACGGATCCTCCACACTTCACTACCCTTGAATATATTCTTGTCCTGGTAAGTGACGTATGTCTCCACTCCGAAATCGCCAGCCGTATTGGTATTGTCTATACCCCACTGCAAATAATACGGTTTCGACGGAGTGACCGCGATATTGGCGACAAGCGAGTTAGGCAGCGTATCTGGCGTATAGGTCACATTTGCCGTCTGCACAGCCGAAAGACCCGACAAAGCGGAGTATGTACGGTCGTGAAGCATCTCGCTAAAATAGCGTCCTTTTCTCACATAAATATTATTGTACAACGTCGATGGGCGAAGGAAACGTTTCTTATCTGGAGAAAGGATAGTGATATTCTTATATAAGACGGTATCAATATCATCCCGTCTACCCTGCTTCTGCTCCATCTGGACATTCACCTGGGCAATACGGAAACGAGTAAGCGGATGCCCCACCTTCGACGTATCGACATGAAGATTGAGCTTCAAATCCACCTCATGCGAACCAAGAGTTGAGTCGACGGAATAATAAAGATTATCCTTCGTAAAATTATAATAACCTTGATTTCTCACAAACGAGACAATCTCGCCGACACGCGAATCGATGTTGGCAGCGTTATACTTCAATCCCGTCCTCACCTTATCCGAAGACAAGACATTGTCTGATTTGACAATATCGTCGATCAAGCCATCTCCGATCTTTTCATCAACATCACGTATTCTATAGACATCACGCGTCTTGATATCATACACGACATGCGCTTTCTTTCCTTTTTTAGTGACATCATAATCGACATCAGCCAAGAAATAGCCCATATTGAAAAGTTGCGACTTTATCTCCTTCGCAGAAAGCTGAGTGCTCTCCTCTGAATAAATCACAGGCGGCTCCCCAAAACGACGGATAACCTTGTTTATCCACTTGGACGTGTCTCGCCCAGACAACGAGTAGAAACGAAGCGACGTCTTATTGAAAAAAGTACCAGGAGTGTTGGGATGCTGGATGACGTATTCATACATATCAGTGGCATCCACCTCTGAATTATCACACTTCACCTCAATATCATTCAGCAAATAATCACCGTCGGCCACGTATTTTGTGGTCGAGCACGACGCCGCACTGAGCGTTACAACAATGATAAATATGTCCGAATATCTCCTTTTCATCGCTTTCTTTGATGCAAAAATAGCTATTTTTAGGGTATGAAAAGATTTTTTTGCATTTTTTCGGTCCAAAAGTTTGGAGTTATCAAAAAAAGCACTACCTTTGCATCGTTTTTAAGAAACGACCAAACAAAACAATGGATCGGTAGCTCAGTTGGTAGAGCAACAGACTCTTAATCTGTGGGTCGTGGGTTCGACCCCCACCCGGTTCACTAAAAGGACGAAAAGTCTTGGAGAGATGTCAGAGTGGTCGAATGAGCCGGTCTTGAAAACCGGTGTACTCGTAAGGGTACCGGGGGTTCGAATCCCTCTCTCTCCGCTGAAGCTTGCAAATCGCAAGCTTTTTTTGTTTTAAAGGGGATGCCATTCAGGTTTCATCAACCATTTCTAACCCCTACCCCCAACCCCTAACCCATTTTTGTTGTTGCCAAACACAAAATAAATTCCCGCAACAAATGCACGTCGTTGTATCTTTTTGGCTATATTTACAAAATCAATAAACCATTAAATACGAAACGTTATGAAGAACGAAGAGCAACATATGAAATTCATGCAGATGGCTATCGACCTTTCTGCTAAAAGTGTAGAAGAGGGAGGCGGACCTTTCGGCGCAGTCATCGTCAACAAAGAGGGTGAGATAATCGCCGCAGCTCACAACTGCGTCACTCTCAACAACGACCCTACCGCCCACGCCGAGGTGATGGCTATCAGAGAGGCATGCCAGAAACTTAAGACTTTCGATCTAAGCGGCTGCACCCTATACGCGTCGTGCGAACCTTGCCCAATGTGTCTGTCGTCAATGTACTGGGCGCATATCGAACGATTCTTCTATGCCGGCACACAACACGATGCCGCAGAGATAGGGTTCGACGACAAGTTCATCTATCAGGAACTTGCTCTCAACCCAAAGGATAGAATCATGAGCAGAAAACAGATTTTGCGTGATGCCACACTTAAAGTGTTCAACACTTGGAAAAACAAGGCAGACAAGATAGAATACTGATACCCCCTAAAATATAAAGTGGAGTGTGCCCCACTCCACTTTAATCTATTAACAAATCTATATAAATCCTCTTTATTTCTGAGCGTAAACTATTGCCCAATTGTTGCGATTTTGATTGAAAAGGCCTGTTTCAATTCCAAACCCAGGAAGATTGTCCTCTAAGAAAACCTTAAAACTTTCGGGTGAGAAAAAGTTGATATGACCTATAAAAGTGTCGACTCTACCATTAGGAACAGTGATTATCAGCTTTCCATTTTCCTTAAGAAGCCCAGAAAGATTCTTCAAAGCCTGATTTGGATGCAGAAGATGTTCCAAAACCTCCGAACAAAGTACCAAATCATATTTCTCTTGTGTTTTGATGTCGAAGATATCGTCTACAAAACAATTGCAACTATCCACTAACTGTTTTGTGATCTTAACACTTTCCGGAGAAAAATCACATGCGGAAAGCTTAATGTCAGGAAACTTTTGATTAATCTGCAAAACCATTTGACCTGTTCCGCAACCAAAATCCAAAAGAGAGCCAACATTAGAAAACACGTCTTTGTTTTCCCAAATCGAAATTACTTCCCTAAAACTATCCAAACGTTTCTTTTCGTTGTAATTCTTTACGAAATTCTTGTTCTTAAACCAGGAATCGAAGGTTTCCATGGTATTGGCATCTATAGGATTTTCGATTTTTTCAACGTCCTTCAACAATCCAAGCTTCTTTCTAATATATTTTGTGCACTTCTTATAGAGTCCCATTTTTTTAATATTTTTTCAAATTTACAATTTTTTCCAAATCCTATATAACTGATTCTATCAAAAAATGTTCGAAACTCCAATATTGCTGATGTTTTGCAAAACCAAATACAAAAAAGGGGCTTGATAGAAATCAAACCCCAACATATACTTCATCTACAATTAGAACTTCCAACCAATACGGATCGCTGGATTGCACAATGCTCTGATATGAGTAGTGTGGCCTTCATCATGGCTCTCATCAGTCTGTGTGCCATTCTCTGTCTTTGTGACTTTTCCAGGAACAACCAAGAAACCGAAACCAACCTCAGCACCAACGTATAGATCCTGACAAACATATACATTGAAACCAGAAACTGCATTTAGACCGAAATGCTTCTGCGAAACTCTTACATCTGGTTCGTTTCCTTCATTATGATTTGCATCAAAACCAAACACAACCTCGCCTCCTACGTATGGCTCAAGACGATCTGTACCTGTGAATGAGTAAACGATACCTGGCTTGATATCAAATGAAGTTGTTGTCTCATGACTAGTCTCGTTCTCTGTCTTATCAACATCCTTAACAACGTCAAGACCAAAACCTAGACGGATCATAAGTTCATCAGACAAAGTGTAATTACAGTTAAGCGTTCCACCGCTCAAGCCGAAACCTGAACCAAAGTTGAAACCAGCCTCAGCTCCGAATCTTTCAGAACCTGGCTTGAACTTCTTAGCTGTTGACACTGTAGCCGACTCAGTCTGAGCCTGAGCCTCAATTACCTCCTGAGCAGAGATAGTAGCAGCAGACAATAGAGCTGCTGTAGCAAAAATTAGTTTTCTCATGTTTTGTTAATATTTACGTCTAACAAAAATAATTATTAGATATTATCAAGCAATAAATAGACATGATTTTGCACTCTTTTATTACTAAAATTCTCCTATTTTTTCACTTTTACCACAATTATCACCACAAAATCTGCCCAGCCTTGATCAGTCGGCATCCTCATCCATCGCCTCAATAAGGAAGGAGACGGGTCTGAATCCGTCATTACACGATATCATAGCCGACTTTGGATTCTTCATCCATCCATCGTAAAAGTTTTCTCCACCATGGGCAAGCGTCATCACAAACGCAGACACACTTTCCCACGCGCTCAGGCACATCCCCTCCGGACGTTCCCATCCGTTTGCTATAAATGTCTGGCCTTCCTGCAAATCACACGCATGCTCTATCGGATTCTCATATTTTTCCATAAGATCCTTATAGCACGCTTTACGAACCACCGTAATCTTTACCTTCTTCATCACTTTTTACAATTATAAACCAGTAATCCCAATGGGGGCAATCAGTAAAATTACAACTCTTTACCATAAATTCACTCTATTTTCCAATTTTTGAATGAACCAGTTTATGATTCTATGTCCCTGACGTATTTTAAATCAACTGATTTAGCATTATGGATTATGCAATTATGGATTGAATTTAGTATTTTTGCAACAAAATTAGTAGATTTATTGTATGAACGAGCGCAATTTCTTCAATGATCCTACCATTGCGGTAACTAGGAATTTGCTTATAATCAACTTTTTGATTGCACTCGCTGCAACCATATCGCAAAAGGTGCACCCAAGCATGGATTGGTATTCCTACCTGTCTCTTCACTTTTGGAAAAGCAGTGCATTCCATCCCGCTCAACTTTTCACATACATGTTCCTGCATTCGTTGAACTGGTCACACGTCCTTTTCAACATGTTCTCTTTGTTCATGTTCGGACGTTTGCTCGAAATGACAATGGGTCCCAAGAAATTCCTCACCTATTATGCGTTCTGCGGTATCGGAGCGGCCATCATACAGGAGATCTTCTGGACTATTGAGCTATGGCCAGATCTTGAGCAGATCAACGAGATAACAAACAAAATAGCGGCATACGCAGCATCAACAGACATGTTCAGCAACCCGTTCTATATCAACACAGGAAGCCGTATGATAGAGATCCACACAATGGGAGACTGGGACGACTATGCTGACAAACTTTTAAGCAGCCACATAACAGTAGGCGCCTCTGGAGCGGTGTTCGGAATCCTGTTGGCGTTTGGCATGCTGTTCCCCAACCTGTCGATGTTCATCATGTTTATTCCTGTCCCAGTCAAAGCGAAATACGTGGTGATAGGATACGCGCTGTTAGAGTTCTTTTTCGGAATCACACGCACAATGTCTGGCATTGCCCATTTCGCGCATCTTGGCGGAATGCTATTTGGTCTGCTCCTTATTCTGTATTGGAGAAAGAAGGGAGAGATAAACAGTGGTTCTGATTTCTTTTGATTTGTCCACCCATGGCAGGCGTAACTGATGATATAAAGATGATGCTCCGACGCGGGGATTCGCTGACATGGTTGATAGCCATCAACTGTGTGGTGTTTGTCGGCGTATGCGCGGTCTCGGCCATCGGAAATTCCGGTGCGTCAGACGTGAGCTGGATCTACAACTGGTTTTTCCTGTCGTCGTCGGCATGGCAAGTGGCGACTCATCCTTGGCAGATACTTACATATGCCTTCATCCACGGTGATTTCATCCACTTCATAATAAATGTGATGATGCTGGCGATGGCCGGCAGACTCTTCAAAGAGTTTTTCACAAGCCGTGATCTTACAGCGATCTATATCATGGCGGCAGTGATAGGCGGACTATGTTTCGTGATCGCATGCACGGCGAGCGGCAACAACGGCATACTGTCGGGCTGTTCGGCGTCGATCATGGCGTTGATTGTGGCCCCTGCCGTCTACAGGCCCGACTACGAGATCTACCTTACGCTAATAGGCAGGGTCAAGCTAAAGTGGGTGGCTATCGTTTACGTCGCAATCAGCCTGCTTAACGTGTTCGGAGGCAACTGGGCCGGACAATTCGCCCATTTCGGGGGTGTGGCAACAGGAGCCGCATTCGCATGGCTATTGCAAAAAAAGAACATCAACATTACATCATGGATTTGGAAATGTGTGGACGCTGCTTCAAGAAAGAAAAAGTCGACATTCAAAGTGGCTTACCAGAACCCAAATTTCCGCATCAAGACAGAAAAAGAATTGCTTGATGATATTTTAGATAAGATTAAAATCAGTGGATATGACTCATTGTCAGCAGCAGAAAGAGAATTCTTGCGGAAAATGGCAAAAGATTAAAAATGTGATATCTGCCCTTAAGGGTTTGATTCTTACCGTGCCGACGGTGCTTGTACTCCTTGCTATGCTTGGAGCATGGGGATGCCGTTTCGTCGCGCCGTCCACATTCATGCCGATCGCATACCTTGGCCTCGGCTTCCCTATAATCCTAATCTGTTATCTGCTTTGGATATCCATTCTCATCATTTTCGGAGGCAAAAAACAATTGCTGATGCTGCTACCTACGGTCATCTGCTTCCCGATCATGTGGGACACTTTCCCAATCAATATTTCAGGAGAAGAATCTCATTCCGACTCCACAAACATCAAACTGGCCACATACAACGTATGCGCGTTCTGGCAAGTAGCAGACGCCCCTAATCTGATAGCGGAGATGCTGACACAGGAGGATCCGGACATCATCTGTCTGCAAGAGTATATCGACTTCAGAGCCAATAGCGACCCTAAGTTCTCAGCTCTTCTGAAGAAATATCCATACAGCACAGTCGGCGACGCCTCTCTCGACAGCTACAACCGCGTTGTGACCCTATCTAAAAACAAGATCGTACAAAGCGGAATGGCAAGCAAAGGAAAAGGCATCAACAAAGCCATCTATTCAGACATTGTGTTTGGCAACGACACCATCAGAATAGTGAACGCCCATTTGGCCAGCAACCATATCTCACGCACCGACAAGGAGGAGATAGACAGCCTCAGCCATGGCTTGAAACTGGACAAGACAAAAGAGAAAATCAACACCTTCAGCAAAAAGATGAAAGACAACTACATCATCAGAGAGCAGATGGTAAATGATATCGACAGCGTGAGATCGTCAACAAAACTAAAAATGATTATCTGCGGCGACTTCAACGACGTGCCTGTATCATACGTCTACAACACTCTGAAAGGAGACGTGATGAGTGTCGCTAACGAAGAAAAAGGATGGGGCTACAACTACACTTTCAACGAAGCTCCCTTCTTTTTTAGTCTCGATCATGTGCTATATCAGACCGACAAATTCGACTGCATCTATATAAAAAGAGAAAAAGTGCTCTATTCCGACCATTATCCGAGCATAGTACAACTATCTATCAAACAATAAAATAAGAAAAAAGTTGTAATTTTTTCTCTATTTAGTTTGGTGATACTCAAAATAAAGTGTACTTTTGCATCGCAATTCCGAAAAGGAGTGCTGATTGGTGCCATAGCTCAGTTGGTAGAGCAAAGGACTGAAAATCCTTGTGTCCCCGGTTCGATTCCTGGTGGTACCACTCAAAAATGGTCTTATAGCTCAGTTGGTTCAGAGCATCTGCCTTACAAGCAGAGGGTCCTAGGTTCGAATCCTAGTGAGACCACAAAA
>JAKSKU010000005.1 GCA_024401565.1 Paludibacteraceae bacterium | reverse complement strand
CTCTGTGTCTCTGTGGTGATATTATAAGAAATCCGTGTTCGTTAATTTTCCGAATAAATTCCGGAAATTTTACGTTCCTATTCCAAGATCATTTGATTTTTAAACAACAATAGACGGAGCATAGCCCCGTCTATACATATAATTTAGCATTTAGCATTCCGCATTTCTTACATCTCCGATTCCTTCAATCTTTCAGCGTTCTCAGCGATGATTAGCTGGTCGATGATACCCTGGATATCTCCACCTACGATAGCAGCCAAGTTGTAGAGAGTCAATCCGATACGGTGGTCTGTCACACGGCCCTGTGGATAGTTGTATGTACGGATCTTTGCTGAACGGTCGCCTGTGCTGACCATGGTCTTACGGCGAGACGCGATATCGTCCATATACTTCTGATGCTCCTGGTCGTAGATCTTTGTACGCAGGCGAGACAACGCGCGCTCCTTGTTCTTGGGCTGGTCTCGTGTCTCTGTACACTCGATCAAAATCTCCTCTACCACACCAGTGTTTGGGTTCTTCCATGGATAACGCAAACGGACTCCAGACTCCACCTTGTTGACGTTCTGCCCACCGGCACCACCGCTTCGGAATGTATCCCACTTGATCAAACCTTCCTGAATTTCCACGTCGAACTCATCTGCCTCTGGCAACACTGCCACTGTGGCCGCTGATGTGTGGACACGGCCCTGTGTCTCTGTCTCAGGTACACGCTGCACACGGTGGACACCGCTCTCGTACTTAAGTGTGCCATACACACCGTCGCCAGACACGTTGAATATGATTTCCTTGAATCCGCCCGCTGTTCCTTCTGTGAATGAAGAGACGCTGACGCTCCAGCCTTTCGACTCGCAGTATTTGCTGTACATCTTAAACAGGTCGCCGGCGAAGATAGCAGCCTCGTCGCCACCCGTACCGCCACGGATCTCCACGATCGCATTCTTGCCGTCTTCTGGATCCGACGGGATAAGCATAAGTTTGATGGCCTCCTCCATCTCTGGCAGTTTAGGTTCCAGCTCATCAAGTTCCGCCTTTGCCATCTCCTTCATGTCAGGATCGTCTTCAGACTGAAGGATCTCTTTGGCTTCAGCTATATTGTTGAGGGTAGTCTCGTATTCCTTCTTCGTCTTCATGATTCTCTCAAGGTCGCTGTATTCCTTGTTGAGCTTCACGAAACGCTTCATATCGGCAATCACTGCCGGGTCTGTGATAAGGGTGCTGATCTCCTCGAATTTGATTTCCAGACCCTCAAGTTTCTGTAGTAGTGTATTTTCTGCCATATTTTAATTTTCATTGCTTTTAGCGTAAAGTCGAAAAAGCGAATGCAAAAATAGCAAATTTTTTTATACCTTTGTGGCATAAATGTGAACTTCTAGATTATGAGAGGAATAAGATTTTATTTGACTATATTGTTGACTATGCTTGCGTTCGCAGTGTCGGCACAGTCGCAGAAGGCAAAACACGAGGATATTTTCAAGGACTTGGCTAAAACACAGCCAGGCTACGGTACTGTGAAATTGCAGCAGAATCCGAAGGTTAATCTTTTGGTTAACAGAAAGATCAAGGAGAACGAGACTAAGAAATACATCACTTTTTCTGGCTACAGAATCCAGGTGTATATGGACAACAACCAGAAGAAGTCGAAAGACGAGGCTTACGCAAGAGAGAAGAAGCTAAAGGAGAAGTATGAGGATCTTACAACATATATCAGTTTCACATCTCCATTCTGGAAGCTACGTGTGGGCGACTACCGTACTCATGCCGACGCTCTTGTGATGGCGAAGAGACTTCGTGAGGATTTCCCAGAGTTGGGCTCGGAGATCTTGATCGTCAAGGATGATGATGTTAGAGACGTTACGTTGGAGCCAGGATACGTGAAGAAGGAGCCAGCGTCTGTGGAAGCGTCGGCACCTGCACCAGCTTCTGCACCGAAGACAGCAGCTAAAAAGAAATAAAAAGGACTAACATATATGAAAAGATTTATTACAGTTGCGGCCGCTATAGCTACATTGTTTACAGCGTCTGCCAAGATTGACAAGAACAACGAAAAGACAGCTGACCACAAGAAGTTTGACAACTATTCGTATGCGATCATACCTCCTGCTGGTTACGAACTTACAGATAACGGAACCGCTTTCAGAAATGCGGATAAGCGTTCAAGCATCAGCATTTCGCATCTTAACATGGTGCTAGATGGTTCGAGCGACAATGAGTTGCTAAAGGTGACGTTCCAGAATTTCATCTCCGGCTACCAGACTAACGAGTTTGTCTATATCAACGATATGGAGCTATATTTGGTGAGCAAGGCTGATAATGACCGCGTCATCACATCCCTAGTCATGCCTGAGGACAACGGTTCTGTAATGTTGACAGCTGTTACTCCAAACAGTGATTTGGCTGTAATCGAGCAGGCAAAGGAGGCACTTTTGTCAGTTGTGTTCCTTGATCCGTCGGAGTTGTCGGACGGCCCTGTTTTTGAGAATTCACTTTACAGTATAGAGAACCAGGGATTTTTTGCTCAGCCAGAGGGATCCACACTTGTGGCTTTCTGTGAGTCGGGTGATTTCGCAAAGGAGCAGGCCACAGGCAGATTGGTTTACTTCAAGGTGTTGATGAATGAAGACGCTGTAAAGGCAAAGGAGCAGAAGATGTTCGCCACAGAGGTGGTAAAAGCGTTGATTTCGGACAATGAGACTATAACATCAGACAACGCTGTCGAGGTGAACGGATTGCCAGGCTACGAGTATTTCATCACTGAGACTGCCAACGGTGAGGTGAAGTCGAAGTCATACGCCATGGTTGTCTTCACAGCGGGCAAGTATTATTGCTTCACATCTAAGGCAAACCAGGAATATGATATGTATCTGCAGAAATTCCAGGCCGCTGCAAAGAGTTTTAAGGCAAAGAAGTAAATGAACGAAGATTTAGAGATAAAACCATGGGATATCGCTAAGTATCCCAGCAAGGATTTGACAGCTGAACTGGCTCCTCTCGTAAGAAAGGAGCTTGAGCTGTTGGGTGAGGATGTCAACCGTGAGGGATTGCTAAAGACTCCGGAGAGAGTGGCTAAGGCTATGCAGTTTATGACTTACGGTTACAAAATCGATCCAAGTGACGTCTTGAAGAGCGCTGTGTTCGAGGAAGACTACAGCCAGATGGTGATCGTACGTGATATCGATTTCTATTCGTTATGCGAGCACCACATGCTTCCGTTCTTCGGCAAGGTCCACGTGGCTTATATTCCTAACGGCAAGATAACAGGATTGAGCAAGATCGCGCGCGTGGTGGAGATTCTGTCGCGTCGACTTCAGATCCAGGAGCGTCTTACAACACAGATCAAAGATTGCATTCAGGAGACGTTGGAGCCTCTTGGCGTAATGGTTGTTATCGAGGCTCAACACATGTGCATGCAGATGCGTGGTGTGCAGAAGATGCACTCAGTCACTACAACATCCGATTTCACAGGTGTGTTTGAGACAGCAAAGACAAGAGAAGAGTTTATCAGTTTGATCACCGTCAACAGATGACAGAAAGCAAACTTTCATTCGGCAAGATTCGCGACTTGGTAAAGTCGGAATGCTTGTCTGATTTGGGTAAGGAGAAGGTCGACGGCATGTCGTTCCTTACAAATTATGATACAATCTTGGAGGAGGCAAACCGTACTAACGAGTTTGTCCGCATCCTTCAGGAAGAGGATTTCCCGACCGACGGATTCTACGACGTCCGTGAGGCAATCCAGAGAATAAAGGTGGTCGGCACTTTTATTGAGCCGGCTGAACTATTTGACTTAAGCCGTGTTGTCGAGGCAATCGGCAGCATTGTCAGTTTCTTTTCCAATCAAGAGGAGGGTACGTATTATTATCTTCAGGAGTTGTCGAGAGATGTCTTCACATTTCCCGACATCCAACGTGCAATCGCAAGAATCCTGGATAAATACGGTCAGATAAAGGACACCGCGTCATCCAAACTCGGTGAGATACGTCGTGAGAAGGCGGCTACGGAGGGAAGCATATCAAGAAACATGACGTCTATCCTTCGTAAGGCTGTGGAAGACGGAATTGTGGAGAAGGGAACGACTCCAGCCGTACGTGATGGCCGACTTGTGATTCCTATCTCACCTTTCTTCAAGAAGAAACTACGTGGTATTGTCCACGATGAATCAGCCACAGGTAAGACGGTGTTCGTCGAGCCGGAAATCATTGTTGAGGCTAATAATAAGTTGCGCGAGCTTGAGGCTGAGGAGCAGCGAGAAATCGTCAGAATCCTTACAGAGTTCACTACCGAGATATTGCGTCCACGTACTGATGAATTGTTGTTTTCAGTTGATTATCTGTCAGTTGTGGATTTTACAAGAGCAAAGGCACAGTTTGCGTTGAAGACAAACAGCGTGATGCCGAAACTGCGTAATGAGCAGATTATTGATTGGCGTGATGCCATCCATCCGTTGCTTTTCCTATCGCATCAGGCGTCGGGCAAAGAGATTGTGCCGCTTGATATCCGTTTGGATTCAAACAATAGAATTTTGCTTATTTCCGGACCAAATGCAGGAGGTAAGAGCGTCTGCTTGAAGAGCGTCGGACTGATCCAGTATATGGCTCAGTGTGGAATGCTTGTGCCGATGCATGCCGACAGTGAAGTCGGAATCTTCAACGATATCCTAATAAATATCGGTGATGAGCAGAGTATTGAGAATGATTTGAGTACGTATAGTTCGCACTTGACTTCCATGAAGGAGTTTGCGAAAAAGTGTAATGCCAAGACAATCCTGCTTATAGATGAGTTTGGAGGCGGTACGGAGCCACGAATTGGTGGTGCTATAGCTGAGGCGTTGCTTGACCATTTCAACCGTCAGAAATCGTTCGGCGTCATCACAACCCATTTCACTAATCTTAAGCAGTTTGCAACAGATACAGATGGCATCATCAACGGTGCGATGCTTTACGACCGTCATGAGATGCGTCCGCTATTCCGTCTTGAGATAGGAAATCCTGGAAGTTCGTTTGCCCTTGAGATCGCCAGAAAGATTGGTTTGCCAGAAAGCGTTATTGCCCGCGCGACAGAGATCGTCGGCAACGATTACGTGAATATGGAGAAGTATCTCCAGGATATCGTTCGTGATAAGCGTTATTGGGAGAACAAACGTCAGAATATCCGCCAGAAAGAGAAACATATCGAGGAACTTGAGGAGAAACTTACGGCTGATGTCAACGGCATCAACATAGAGCGCAAGAGAATCTTAAGCGACGCGAAGGCTAAATCCAAAGAGTTGCTCGACGGTGCCAATGCCAGAATCGAGCGTACTATTAAGCTTATTAAGGAGGCAAAGGCGGAGAAGGATGCTACGCGTCAGGCTCGTGAAGAGTTGGCCCAGTATAAGGATAATGTTGTCTATGGTGACGAGAAGGATGAGTTTGCCAAGAAGGTGGAAAAACTCAATGCCAAGAGCCAGCAGAAGAACGGAAATCAGCCGCAACAGAAACAGGACAAACCGATCCAGGTTGGCGACAGTGTGAAGTTGAAGAGTAGTGGCGCGAAAGGCAAGGTGCTTGAGATTAACGGCAATAGCGCTGTGGTAGCGTTGGGTAATCTCCGTACTACTGTAAAACTAAAGGATATCCAACTGACTCAGGAGGCAGCTCCAAAGCAGCAGAAATTCAGTTTCAATATCGTATCGTCTAACAATTCAGACATTGTGCATGAGCGATCAAAGAACTTCAAACAGCAGATCGACGTGCGTGGTATGCGAGCGGACGAAGCTTTGCAAGCGGTCAGCTATTATATAGAAGACGCGATTATGCTTGATGCTGGTACTGTACGTATTCTTCACGGAACTGGTACAGGAGTGCTTCGTCAGGTCATCCGTGAGTATCTCAGAACGATGCCACAGGTGAAGAGCTTCAGAGATGAACATGTCGATTTCGGTGGTGCTGGAATCACTGTCGTTGAAGTGGGATAAAAGGTAAAAAAAGTGTAGAAAAACACAACTTCTAAAAAAGTGTAGATTTTGGTTTAAAATCTACAGTAAAAAGTGTGGATTTTAATATAAAATTTGCATTTTTGTCTAAAATTTATGTAGCATGGAACGCAAGATTTTAGATAAATTAAAGAAATGGAAAGACTCTTCTGATAGAAAACCCCTTATTCTTCAAGGTGCAAGACAGATAGGCAAAACATGGATTGTGAATACATTTGC
Organism: Paludibacteraceae bacterium; assembly: GCA_024401565.1. Taxonomy (GTDB): domain Bacteria; phylum Bacteroidota; class Bacteroidia; order Bacteroidales; family Paludibacteraceae; genus UBA1723. The sequence goes on along the minus strand of JAKSKU010000005.1, from coordinate 81,138 downwards.
ATCTAAGGAGTATTCAAATTGTGTTTATCTCAACTTTGAAAAGGATAAAACATTAGAGTCCTTTTTCTCTGAACTTAATCCTGAAGAAATTGTCAGAAAATTATCTGGTTATTATCGAAGAGAGATTATAAAAGGTCAAACTTTAGTTATTTTTGATGAAGTGCAGGCATGTCCTTCTGCAATCACATCGTTGAAATATTTTTGTGAAGAGGCTAATGAGTATCATATCATTGCATTAGGATCATTGTTAGGAGTTTCAGTGAATAGGGGTGACATTTCTTTCCCTGTAGGTAAGGTGAAATTCATGGAGATGTATCCTATGGATTTTGAAGAGTTCCTAAAAGCTTGTGGAGAGAATTTCCTTTTGGAAGAAATTCGTAAATGTTTTGATTCAAATAAACCTTTGGAAGAAGCCTTTCATCAGAAAGCAATTCGGTTGTATCGTGAATATCTATTTGTTGGAGGTATGCCAGAGGTTGTGGCTACATACGTCAATACTAAAAATTATAATCTTGTTGTCGACAAACAAACTGATATTTTGGCCGCATATATGAATGATATGGGCAAATATAATAAACAAAGTGAAATACCTAAGACAAAAATTGTATATAAGAATATAAGCACGCAGTTGTCCAAGGAGAATCATAAATTTCAATACAAGATGATTAAATCTGGAGGACGTGCAAGCGAATTTGAATCGGCAATAGAATGGATATGCTTGTCTGGTATAGCACATCAAGTGTATCGGGTGGAACAGATACAGTTGCCATTAGAGTCGTATAAATCCCTAACTGATTTTAAGTTTTATATGAATGACATAGGTCTTTGTAGTGCGAGTCAGAGAATTTTAATTGAGGATATTCATTCTGAAAATCCATTAATGAGTAATTTCTTGGGCGGCCTTACTGAAAACTATGTTGATATGCAACTTAGAAGTAAAGGATTGGATTTGTATTATTGGACATATAAATCAGACGCGGAAGTTGATTTTATCACAAGAATTGATGGAAGTATTATTCCGATTGAGGTTAAAAGCAATGACAATGTAAAAGCTAAGAGTTTAAGTTATTTTGTCAAACACTTTCAACCTGAGTATAGCATACGAATTTCAACTAAGAATTTTGGATTTGAAAATGGGATTAAATCCGTTCCATTATATGCAGTTTGGTGTTTGTGAAAAACAAAAGTAATTATATTACGAGTTGTCCAAAAAGGATCATGCATTGCTCCTTAAAAATCCTCATTTTGGATAACTGCAATATTCTCCATAGTTAATTGAACCAACAGACTTAGTTGATCTTTGATGCTTCGTTGTTTGTAGTTTCTGCATTTTCCATGTTTCTTGCGACCTCATTGTTGGCCATATTTTTCTTCTCGTCTGCCTTTATCTTTTTGATTTCAAAAAAAGTGCGGGAATCTGTTTGGTAAGCTATACCGTTGACCACAACGAAATAGTTAGGTACTCTTTCTCCGTTTTCATTAATAGAGCATTTAACGTATGTTTTCTCCACTGTAGTGGCGTCAAACTCGTTTGCTAAAACTGGAGTGAAGATGAATGCTAGTGCGATTGAGATCGTCTTGAAAAATGTTGTCATCATAATTGTAAAGTTTTATTGTTAAGAATGCGTTTTTGTGTGTTCAGGTTATTTTGTGTCCCCCGTTTACATTGGCAAAGATAGATCAAAGTCAAAGACGTCTATCTTAATATTACTCCAAAAAATAGGACTTTCGCACCATGTTGGTTTTGTAAAAAAATGTCAACAAAAAAGGACGGATGAACAAAAAAATTAAGGGGTTGACGGCAGAAGACGGCATGTACTTTTTATTCAAAATGATAAGTCAAATCATAGTAATTAATTGTGAAATAATAAGATAATATTTTTAGATAGCTGACGCATTTAGATAAAAGGTCTACTTTAGAGAACGCCTGAGAAAGAATAAATGTTTATGACGATAATTTAAAAATAAACGCAAATGTGTTACTATCGTATCATGTGATGTTATTTTTTGGGGGGGAGATTATATAGCAGTTGTCCAAAATGAGGATTGCAAAGGACCCATGTTTGATTTATTTGGGTATAAAGAAAAAGCGTGTGTTGGACATAATTATATGTTCTTTTTTCTTTTGCTTTATTGTGGCTCAAGCAAAAAGCATTATCTTTGATTGAAGATGATGTCAAATCCACAATCCAAATAATAAGTCAAAAAAACAATGATCGATCTGTCTGTATCTATTGATTATATAAATCCTGTAAATTACACTTTGTGTCACAACCATATTCCGATATGCAGATACTTAGAAATCAGCAATAATACAGGACGGGATATAGAAAACATACAGATTCATGTGTCGGGCACCTATTTGCTTGATACAAGTTCGATTGTTTATGATCTTCTAAAAAATGAAAAATCACTTAAGATTTCTAATCTGAATATTTCTCTTGATGCTGATGGATTGGTCAACGTTTCAGAAAAGACAGTATCGTCGTTTGAAATAAAAATCACATCAAATGAAGAAACTATCTATCGAGCAGATTTTGAGTTGGAGATTATGGGGTTTGACTATTGGCTGGGCAGTGATATTCTACCTCAATGCCTCGCGTCTTTCTCAATGCCCGAACAGCCGGCAATCAAAGACATCATATTAAGATCTGCGGGTAAATTGCAACAGATAAGCGGATCTTCTAATTTCATTGGATACCAGGATGGAAACTCTCAAACGGTACGTCAGCAGATAGCGGCAGTTTTTGCGGCTCTTCAGGATGAAAATTTACAAGTGGCAGCGTCGTCATCTGATTATGAAAAACAAGGACAAAAAATCACTCTTGCGGATCATCTCTTAAAAACCAAATCCGGAGATAGTGTGGAGTTGACGTTGCTTATGGCGTCTGCGCTAGAATCAGTGGGGATATATAGCGGCGTCGTCTTCATTGCGGGACGTGTGTTTCTTGCGATATGGATAGATGAGCTTTGCGCGCAACACAGTGTGTCGGACGACGTCTCCTTTATCCGCAAGAAATGTTCGGATGAATTTTCTGAAATGACAGTTGTTGATTGTGTGGAATTCACGAAGCGTGACTCTTCGTTTGAGAAAGCTCAGGAGATAGCAATGAGTTATCTTTTGGATGCTGATGATTTCTGCCTGTACATCGACATAATGCGATGTCGACTTGAAGGAGTGCGTCCATTGCCCACAAGAATAAATGATGGAGGCAGATGGCTGCTTCCTGTAGACAACCAGACGCAAAGCCTTGCTGTGGCAGAGCGTACGCCATACGATCTTAGCAAAAGAAATGTTTCCCAAAAAGGAAAATTTGATTTGTGGGAATACAAACTGCTTGATTTTTCATTGAGAAACTCTTTCCTGAATCTATCTTTTAGATCGAGAGTCATACAGTTGATTTCTGTTGATGCAGGGAATGTAGAGGATTGTCTGCAGGAAGATAGAGTTTTTTCCGTCAGACCGTTTCCTGATGATATAGAAATCCCCAGTGGAGAGGTGTTGATTCGTTCCTGCTCTCAAGAATGTCGGGAGATCGTCAAAAAAGATCTGAAAAAGGATATTCTTTACACTGCCAAACTTGGCGATGATTATAGCAACGTGATGAGGAATATTAGTCAGGGTTCTGAATTATCATTAGAGGAGACAGGATCAAATCCACTTTATCTTGCTATAGGTCTGCTGAAATGGTATGAGAAGGGCAACAGCCCCAAACCACGATATGCTCCGATTCTTTTGTTGCCAGTGACATTTGTTCGTTCTTGGGGTTATAAAATAAAAAAGCGAGACGAGGAGATTTCGTTGAACATGACCTTGTTCGAATATCTGCGTCAGATATTTGGAATTACGGTTGGTGGACTTGATCCGTTGCCGACGGACGATCATGGCGTGGATGTAAATCTGATCTTTGACCGTATCCGGGATGCTATAAAAAAACAAAGCAGATGGGAAGTGTTAAATGAGTGTGTGCTTGGCACATTCTCGTTTAATAAGTTCATGATGTGGAAAGACCTTCATTCCAATAGAGAAAAACTATTGGAAAACTCTGTTGTTTCTAGTCTTGTAAATGGATCTCTGACGTGGACTCCTCAGCCACTTACCGCTGATTTGAGTGAAAATGACAGAAGTATCACTCCGGAAAGTATGTCAGTTCCGTTGCCTGTCGACTCGTCGCAGATGGCAGCCGTATTGGAAGCGGGTAAGGGATCGTCATTCATCCTTTATGGTCCTCCGGGGACGGGAAAGTCGCAGACTATAGCAAACATCATTTCAAACGCACTGTATAAAGGCAAGCGAGTTTTGTTTGTGGCAGAAAAAATGGCTGCATTGAATGTTGTGCAAAACCGTTTGGAAAAGATAGGACTCGGCCCTTTCTGTCTGGAGCTGCATTCAAACAAAGTTACGAGAAAGCATATACTCAATCAATTAGAAAAGGCACTCTTGTCTAGGCATATAAGAGTGCCCGAGAATTCGTTGTCGGAGCAATTGTTTGAGAAACGCCAGTTGCTTATCTGGTATCTGGATTCTCTTCATAATGATAAGGGACGTGATGGCTTTTCTCTATATGAATGTATCTGTGAGTACGACGCTCACGATACTGTCGCGCCACTTGATATTAAGATTAATACCCAATTGTCTTCGTTCAGAAAGGAACAATTGGACGCGTTCAAGGAAGAACTCTATAAGCATTTGCCGGCTATTGTGCAGAAAATCGGCCAGCCAAGCCAGCATCCTCTTAAAGAAATAAGATTGCGGGATGGAGTAGGGAAGCTGGAGACGCTTACTGAATTATTGCAAGAAGGATGCAAGATCTCGTCTGACTTTGTCAAACACCGTTCGTTTCTTGTGTCGTGCTTTGGAGAATCCTTGGCCGACACAAAAGCAGTGTCCTATATGGGAATCAACCTGCTTTCTAGGGTATTCTCTTTGCCGTTTGTAAACCGTACCGTCATAGATACTGTATTTGATGACGACAAATGTATGGAGCTCAGTCTGCTGTGCGTTAAACTGAAAGAGAAAGACAGTCTCTATAATGAGCTTGTGCCTGAAAACAGATTTGAGATTCTGGAACAAGACGTGATGTCTTTGCTGAAAGAGTGGTCGGAGATAAAAAGCAAATGGTTTTTGCCTAGGTACTTCGCGTCAAACAACTTTGTGAAAAAGCTTAGCTGTTTTAATAAAAACATCAGTAAAGGTAATGTAGAGACGATACTGAACAAGATTCTAAGTTTCCAAAAACTTTTGAAGCATTGTTCTGGCAAAGAGTATATCATTAAAGAATATACTGGCAAAGAACTCAATACTGAAGAATTGTCTTCTTTCTTGGGTGAACTTCCTGATCTAAAGGATTGTATTGACGCACTCTCAAAAAAGGCCAATATTCCGATGCGAGAGATCTGCTCTTTGTTGAAGGACGCTATTGGTGAAGAGACTCAGGATAATCTGAAAGCAGCGGCGTCTACATATAAAAAATGGGAAAAACTTGAGTCTGAAATCTCTGAATTTGCAGAGTGTTCCTTGCCTGAAGATGATTTCTCTACGTCAGTCCATACTCTTTTCTCTAGATGGAATGATAATGTGTCAAAGTTAAGGCAATGGCAGGAATGGTATGATCTTCGAGGCAGATTCATTGGTCTAGGCCTGGGTGCCGTCATTGAAACGATTGAAACCGAGATTGTTGATCCAAAAAGTTTGGCAGATTCATTCATGAAAGGATTGTTCAAGATGTTGGCGGAACGGAAGATGGACGACGATCAGAGTTTGGCGGCGTTTGAAGGCGTTTTGTTTGACCAGCAGGTGGAGATGTATAAAGAGCTGACTAGTCAATACCAGGAGCTATCAAAGATGCTTTTGTATGAGCGTCTTTCATCTAAAATACCACAGGTGTATTATGAGGCGTTTTATGATTTGGGTAAACATATAAATGGCCTCGTCGCAATTGGAGAGGTAGGTTTGCTTGTGAAAAACATAAGAAGTGGGGCTAGAGGAATGACTGTCAGACAATTGCTGGAGTCTATTCCAAACTTGTTCCCAAGGATTTGTCCGTGTCTGCTCATGAGTCCGATGTCGGTGGCCCAATACATTGATTTGAATCAGGAAAAATTCGATTTGGTTATTTTTGATGAGGCTTCACAGATGCCAACGTGTGAAGCTATTGGAGCTATAGCCAGAGGAAAATCACTTATTGTAGTGGGCGACCCTAGGCAGATGCCGCCGACATCCTATTTCAGTGTGAATAGTTCGGAGGAATATGAAAGTATAGAGGATTCGGAAAGCATTTTGAAAGATTGTCAGGAATTGGGTATCCCGTCGCTACAATTGAACTGGCATTATCGTTCACAGCACGAGAGCCTGATCGCATTCAGCAATAATGAGTATTATGATGGTAATCTGATAACATTCCCGTCTACTGACGACCAGAATAAGAAAGTGAAATTCGTAAAGGTTGACGGCATTTATGAGAAAGGCGGAACCAGATTCAACAAGGCTGAGGCTGAGGCTATTGTAAATGAAGTGATTAGAAGGTTGCGGAATGAAGAACTGAGAAAAGATAGTATAGGAATTATTTCGTTCAGCACGGCGCAACAGTCGCTCATTGAGGATATATTGAAGGTGCAAATCAATAAATACGATTTGAAAGAGATTGCGGAGTCGATGTACGAACCGATTTTTGTCAAGAATCTTGAAAATGTACAGGGAGACGAGCGTGATATAATCCTATTCTCTATTGGATATGGCCCAGACGCCAAAGGAAAGATCAGCATGAACTTTGGCCCGTTGAACAAAGAAGGAGGAGAACGTCGACTTAATGTGGCGGTCAGCCGTGCAAGAAAGGAGATGATGGTCTATTCTACACTTACGGGTAGCCAGATCAACCTTAACAATACAAAGTCAAAAGGTGTAGAAGGATTGAAACATTTTCTGGAGTATGCGGAGAAAGGAGTCTTGTATGCATCCCGAAAGAATCATTATTCACGCGTCTCTCCAATCGCATTCCATATTGCTCAAGCGCTAGCGAATAAAGGTTTTGAAGTGGAGACTGGGGTGGGGCTTTCCGACTTCAAGATTGATGTGGCAGTCAAGGATCCAAGAAACAAGTCGAATTATCTGCTTGGAATACTGCTTGACGGTGACGTATATCGAAATACGCAAACTACGCGTGACAGGGAAATCGTACAGCCGGAGATACTTAAGCATCTGAAGTGGAACGTCGTGAGAGTATGGAGCGTTAGTTGGTTTAACGAACCAGTTGAAGTCATCTCCCGTTTGGTCTCGTTGCTGACAGATCTTCAAAACGAAAGAGGAATTGAGGATACTCCAATTATGATTGGATCTTCCGAAGACGTGGTGATAGCAGAGGATTTCCGTGTGCCAGCTTCTGTGATTCTGCCTAACCCTAAGTCGAAAGCAGCAGAGTATCCGGATATTGACAACTATATAGTATCATCAAAACAGAGTGTGGCTATTGATGCTCTGGATGAGGTCGTCAAGCAAGAGCAACCGATAATGTTCTCACTTCTTTGCAAGAGAATCGCCACGTTGTCGTATATGCAGAAAGTGTCGTCTAATCTAAGGACGGAAGTGAGTCAGGCGTTAGAGAGATCGCAATTATATCAGGAAAAAGATAGAGACAATATTGTTGTATGTACAGACAAGTCTTTACTTGATAATTGGGATGCCTACCGACCTAACAATTCTGATTCGGCCAATAAACGATCAATTGAGGATATTCCATCAGTTGAGTTGGCGGTCGTTCTTCTTGAGGTCGTAGAGCAAAACGTCTCCATAGAAGAGGATGGCTTGACTTTGATCGCTGCCAAAAAAATGGGATTTGTGCGTAGAGGTCCAAATGTAGATTCGGCATTCCAAGAAGTGCTTCAAGGATTGAAGAAAGATGGCAGACTGGTGGAGCGCAACGGAAAACTGATTTGCGGACAGCCGGAAAACAAATAATTCTACGCTAGACTTGCTGACAAAAAAAGAGGGTGTATCAAAATGTTAACCCAAGTTTTTCGAGCTTACATTTTGTCACTTTTTATATGAATAAAGCCGTTTCAGAACTTAAAAATTACAGTTAAGTCTCTGAAACGGCTATATTTTTGGCGAAATTAAAAATCAACTTACATTTTGATAGTTTGATTTTTTATAAATTGAGTTTTGATACACCCTCTTTTTATTTATGTCTGTGTTTTTTGATAATGACAACCAAGCTATAAATGCAAAGTATTATTTCCAAAGGAATAGTTATCATCAATTCAAAGATAACGCCAAGACCTCCATCTCCAGAACAATGACTTCCGTAAGATAATGGGGCTAAGCAAAATTTTAAGAGGTCTTCAAATCCGAATAAAACGAAAAGCACTCCCAATAAAGGAATAGCCGCTAATATAAAACAGCAGTAGTTGAATAAATCTTTATTACTCATTTTTATATTGTCTAAATTTATTGTTGAATTTTGTTTTTCGTATATTGCAAATGTATATGTTTTTCCCCATTCTTTTTCCGATTTCATCAAAGTAAAAAAGGGGCGAATTCAAATATACACCCCTTTCATTTTATGTCAGAAATCCGTTACTTTACGCGAATCTTGAATACCGCGTCTGCGATTTTTACCAAATAAATCTGCTGACGTTTCACTGCAATCTCATGTCGGATGCTTACGCTCTTCGTAGTGTAAATCTTATCTCCTGTCATTGAGAAGACTTCGATTGTCTCGTATGGAGCGTTGTCGACGATGATGTTGCCGTCTGCGCTCAACACTTGAATGTTGTTGGCTGAGTGCTGGTGTACTCCAACAGTGCCATAGAGTTTTCCGTATATCAAGGTGTCGCCACAGACCGTACAGATAGAGTCGCCTGTGTAACCTAGTGTGGAGTCAGTTGGCTCGATATGTCCGACTAGATCACCGATGTGTCCACCCAATGATGTTGTCATTTGCACCTCTCTTAAGATCTTGTCGCAAGTGCCACATTTAAGTTCTGCTGTATAGCCTGGAGTCACGCATCCTGGTTCGATGGCAGGCACCGAGACCATAGTGTCGTGAGGCAGCATACTGATGATTTTCTGCATCTCTATCACCTCTCCACAAAGCTCACAATGTGAACCGTCTGTCTTTCCAAGTTTATTGCAAGACGCTGGTGTTCCTGGATCAACCACAGCTTTGTGGCTAAGTTTCTCGACCTTTGTGCGTGGTGTGAGCACCTCCTTGCAAAGCTTACAAACGATCTCCTCACTCCAACCGAATGAATGGCATGTTGGCTCCACTGCTGGCAATGTCTCTGCTTCATGCTTTAGCTTGGCTGTGTATGTCGGAGCAACAAGCGTGTCGTGGCATACTGAACAGATTGTTGCTTCACTATTGCCTTCTTTTTGGCAAGTGGCTGGGACTGCTGGAAGAAGCACTATCTTATGGATTAGCTTGTCTGTTTGCTTTGGAGCGACAAGCGTATCGTGGCAGACGCTGCAATAAGAGCCTTCAGTGTAGCCATAATCATGGCAAGTGGCTGTCACAGCAGGGATTATTGCGGATACATGCTTTAGCTTCTCTGTCGTAGTCGGTTTGTAAATAGTGTCGTGGCAAACCGAACACATCAGACCGTGGCCGGAACCGTTAGAGTGGCAAGTGGCCTCTACAGCCGGAATCTCTGTGATGATGTGGTCGAGCTTGTCTGTTCTCTTTGGTGTGATAAGCGTGTCGTGGCAGACGGTACAGTATGCACCTTCACTCATTCCTGTGGAGTGACAAGTGGCTGCAACTGCCGGAATTGTTGCAAGTGTATGATTTAGCTGTGCCACTGTTTTTGGTTTTGTGATGGTGTCGTGGCAACGTGTGCAGTATGCTCCTTCTGTGTTTCCTGGATTATGGCAAGTCGCTGCAACTGCTGGAATTGTTTCTATATTATGACCTGTAGCTTCAATTACAGTTGCTTTCTTAGTTGTGATTTTGCATATTGAACATCTGTATCCAGCTGTATGTCCGTTGACGGTACATGTGGCTGCTACCGAGTCTTCTACAATCATGTCGAACTGATGGTTGACTTTATCCAAAACCTCTTGCTTTGTGATAACAAGGTCGCAGACGCTACAATGTGATCCCTTTGTCAAACCAGTCTTCAAACAAGTTGGTGCGACTGCTTTATCTTCTACAACTGTGTGCTCCTCTAATGGAGTCTCTTTGCTTTCCTCTAAAACAGTCTTGCATCGTTCACATTCTATCTGATGTGTATGTCCGACGTTTGTACATGTAGCGTCGACATGCTTTATAGTCTCAACACTGTCGTGTCCAAGTGCTGCAACTTCTGTTGGCTCTGTTGTGATTTTTTTACAAACCTTACAGATTATTCCTCCTTTTGAACCCTTTGTAGTACATGTGGCTGGAATGTCTTTGATAATTGAGTCTGTGTGTGCCAACATCGGAATAATCTCTGGCTCCACATGATAATTGCATCGTTTACATTTGACCTCTTCTGTTGATCCGAATGCAGAACAAGTAGCCTCAACTCTTATTGCGATAGTGTCAAGGTCGTGGCCAAGTGCTGGTATTATTTCTGTAGCGTCGAATATCTCATTGCAGATAGAACATAGGGTAGCGGTTGAGAATCCTACTCTTGTACAAGTAGGCTTGCTGCCTCCCATTGAGATTGTGTCATGTCCGTGTGCTGGGATGACGGTGCTTGCGTGCAGACCTTCGTGGCATCTTCCGCAATATGTACTGTCGGCTGAACCGTTGACAGTACATGTTGGTTTGATAGTGTCAATCACGATTGTATCGTGCCCAAGTGCTGGAATATCTACTGATACTGTAAATGTGTCGTTACATACCTTGCAGAAAACAGTGCTGGTGCGTCCTGGATGTGTACATGTTGGTTTGCTTCCAAGTGTCACAACTGTGTCATGTCCTGTTGCTGGAATGACTTTGGGCTCTTGAAGCACTTCGTGGCAGACCTTACAGAATATGCTGTCTGTTTTTCCAGTATGTGAGCAAGTAGGCTTTTCGCCAGTAACAATTGCTGGTAAGTGGTCTGCTTTGGGTATTGATGTAGGTGCGACAAGGGTGTCATTACACAATTTGCATCTTACTCCAAATGAATGTCCTTCCACAGTACATGTCGAATTTAATGCAGGGATAGTGTCGTTTACATGCTCCAATTTCGACAATGTCTTTGGATTCTGTGTTACGACGCCGCAAACTCTACAATAGATGCTGTCTGTCACTCCCGTAATCTGACATGTAGAAGCGAATCCTTTTAGTGTGTCAAGAGTGTGCCCGGTTTTGGCTACTACTGTTGGCTCAACTATGTGTATTCCACAATCTTTACAAATCAATCCCTCTGTATGTCCGTCTTTTGTGCATGTCGACGGTTCTGCTGCTATTGTTGTGTAGTTTCCTGGATGCTTTTCAAAATTGAAGATGTCCTCAGTGCCAATCACTTGCTCTGGAGTGCCATATACACAACAATAGTCATATTTATTTACATAGTGGTTTACTACGATTGTTCCAGTTGAGTCTTTCTCAATAGCTCCGTTCTCAATCTCTTCTGTTGTGAATCCGTTGACATTTGTGCTTTGGCCAGAACCGTTGCCTAGACCAGGAGCATTGGTTTTTGTGTTATCCCACGCACAGTCCTCAACCTCGGTCTTGCTGTTAGTTGTGCCTGCGATAGCTCCCACGTTACCACTTTTACCTGTAACCTCACCACCATTAAAACAGTTTTCTACCGTTCCGTTGTCTGCCGCTCCACATATACCACCTGTGTGGTTAGTTGCCGAAGCTGCACTGTATGTGTTTTCCACTTTGGCAGTGTTCTCACAATTCTTGATGGTTCCTGAATTAGAACCTGCAACACCACCGACCACTTCGGAAAGACTCCTTACGACACATCTTCCACCTTCGTTTGTACAACCGTCGATCGTACCGCTGTTCACACCTGCGATTCCTCCCACTTTGGATGCGATACCTGTGGAAAAGTTATCCATTGTGGAGTTGATGCTATGGCAGTTGATTATAGAACCCTTGTTTTCTCCTGCAATAGCACCTTGGTTTACAGTTGTTGCCGCTGTACTTACAGTAATATTCGCATCGACAATAGTTACATTCTTGATTGTACCTTCGTTGATTCCGAAAAGACCAAGGTAATTGTTTGAATTTTTTGTTATTGTAAGACCTGTTATGGAATGCTCTTGTCCATCAAATGTTCCGGAATATGCAGTACGAGTAGTGGACAAAAAGCCTTTTTTCACCATATAAATAGGAGACCAGTCTGCATAATCTGAAATATCAATGTCAGCTATAAGTTTGGCATTGGCTGAAACCTCACCTCCGTTAACAATTGTTCCAAATTCTTTGAGCTCGGCTCCTGTTGAAATGATATAAGCACCGTCGGCATCTTTTTCAAGAGCAAATGCACTGATTGCGCAACAAGCAAGTAACAGTGTTGTAAAAAAACGAGTAAATCCTTTTATCATGTTATTGTCCTTTTTCAGTTATTAATGAGCGTGCAAATCCTTCTGTTATAATACACGTTATATTACAAATGTATTAATTTTTTTCGGATTATTCAGGGCTTTATTCCAAATATGTCAGTTTGATGCACCTTTGTATTGATATTTATATTGACGATTGTTTATTATTTGTGGAGAACGTGGTCGACAACATTTGCTGTGAATCTGTGGCAAATGCCGATAGTTTGTCTATCTTTGTAGACGGAATTAAAAGAGACTTATACAATGGCTATCGGCGAATCTAAATCAACAAAGAAATCCAAGAAAGGTGTGGCACCTGACATTATCGAAGTTAGGGATATGGGTGGCGTTGTGCCTCCTCAGGCACCGGAGATTGAAAACTCAGTGATCGGCGCAATTCTTACTAATCCAGGATGCTTCTCTGAAATCTGTACGATTTTGAAGAAGGAGACGTTCTATGTGCCTAAGAATGCCCTCGTCTACGAGACTATCTCTTACTTGGGAAGTACACAGCAGTCGATCGACCTTTTCACTGTTTCGGAGGAGCTTAAGAAACGTGACCTCTTCGACACAATCGGCGGAATGACGGTGCTTATCGAGTACACACAGAATGTGATTTCCGTAGCCAACGTCTATGAACATTCCAAGATCCTTGCGGCAAAGGCTCTTGAAAGAGAACTGATCAAATATTCCACTGAAATTCAGCGTCGTGCATTCAGCGAGGATGAGGATGTGGATAAACTGATCCAGTCGGCGGAGGCCATGCTTTATGATATTTCGCAACATAATATAGAGAAGGATTTCACTCCTATTAGCGATGTGTTGCCGATAGTCAGGGCTAATATTGAAGCCGCTGCCAATAATAAAGATGGCGTCGGCGGTGTGCCTAGCGGATTCACGTTGCTCGACAATATGACCAATGGTTGGCAGAAATCCGACCTTATCATTATTGCCGCCCGTCCAGCCATGGGTAAAACAGCCTTTGTGCTTTCTATGGCAAGAAATATTGCCGACAAAGATATTCCTGTTGCGGTCTTCTCTCTTGAGATGGGTAACGACCAGCTGGCCACTCGTATGCTGGTCAATGTGACGGAACTGCCATCGGAGAAAATCAAAAAAGGCCAGCTTAATATCGATGAGATGAAGCGTTTGAATCAGGGAGTTGAATATTTGGGCCAAAAACCAATCTTTTTGGATGATACTCCGAGCCTTTCTGTATTCGAGTTTGCGACTAAAGCTCGTCGTTTGGTTCGAGATAAAGGTGTGAAAATTATAGTCATCGACTACTTGCAGCTGATGAACGCCAGCGGAATGTCTTACGGTAGCCGTGAGCAGGAGGTCAGCACGATCTCTCGTTCGTTGAAGCAGTTGGCGAAGGAGTTGATGGTACCTATCATTGCCTTGTCTCAGTTGAACCGTAGTGTGGAGAGCCGAGACAAACAGGATAAGCGACCACAGCTGTCAGACTTGCGTGAGTCTGGAGCCATCGAGCAGGATGCCGATATGGTGTTGTTTATTCACCGTCCGGAATACTATAAGTTGGAGTTCATGTCCGACAATACGACTCCGGCGGCAGGACTCGCCGAGATTATCATCGCTAAGCACCGTAACGGTTCGGTGGGCGACGTTATTCTTCGATTCATGGGAGCTCAGACAAAGTTCTGCAACTACGAGGGTGCGGGTGGAGCACCTATGGATTCAGGTTATGTGGAGGTGGCTTCCAGCATCAATCCAGGCTATGCGTCGGGTAATGATGCGGTCAATGTGGATTCAACAGTGCCAGCGTTCATGGATAATGCACCAGCACCGTTTTAATTGAGGATTGCAAAGGGCGAGAGCCATTGCCCCGTCCACACCGCGAGCGTGAAATATAAATTTTATGCTCTTGCAAACTATTAATTATTAACCATTAACTATTAATTGTTTTGGACGTTAGAATAGAACAATCGTGGAAGGAAGTTTTGGCACCCGAATTTGAAAAGCCATATTTCTCTCTTCTCACGTCATTCGTTAGAAAAGAGTATCAGGAAGCGGAAATCTATCCTCCTGGAAATAAAATATTTTCAGCATTCGACCTTACTCCCTTCAGAGACGTGAAGGTTGTGATACTTGGTCAGGACCCATACCACGAGCCGGGCCAGGCACATGGCTTGGCATTCTCTGTGCAACCAGGCGTGCAGATTCCACCGTCGTTGCAGAACATCTATAAAGAGATTGTCGACGATATGCACGTGCCATATCCTAATTCCGGTTTTCTTGAGCGTTGGGCAAAACAAGGAGTGTTGCTTCTAAACAATGTGTTGACGGTACGTCGCGCCACTCCGTTGAGCCATCAGGGCAAAGGATGGGAAGAGTTCACGGATAAGGTGGTGGAATTGCTATCGTCTCAACGAGAAAACCTTGTCTTCATGTTGTGGGGCTCGCAGGCTCAACGAAAAGGACAAGTGATAGACACAAAGAAACACTTGGTGTTGAAAGCTCCACATCCGTCTCCGCTATCAGCTTATCGTGGCTTTTTCGGTTGTAAACATTTCAGCAAAGCAAACGAATACTTGAGACAGCATGGAAAAGGAGAGATCGCGTGGTAGCAAATATTAAGTTAATATGTGTTAAAAAGCATAATTTTGAATGTATTTAAAAAATATATAAGTACATTTGCAACCGTAATGGTAGGTATAAGTGATTATATACGGTTTGCACGAAAGAGATGCGAAATGTTAAGTCCTTTGCAATTCTCGTTTTGAGGCATCTATTATATAAATCCTATCTTGTAATATGTTGATTATTAATAGGCTATTGGTGATTTGCGGAGAAGTGCCTCAATAATGATAATTATTAAATGTTTATATATGAATAAAATTTTATCTCTTATTGCAGCTTCATTTGTCAGTGTAGCTTTGTTTGCTCAGGTGGCTCCGTCAAAGGGAGACGGTTCACTAGAGAATCCGTACAAGATTGGCAGTGCAGATGAGCTTTTGTGGTTTGCTCAACAAGTGAATGATGATGCAAAACTATGTGCGGAGCTAGTTGCAGACATCGACATGTCTACAGTATGCGGAAAAGAAAAAGGTGCTTGGACTCCAATTGGAGTTAAAGAACACATTTTTTCTGGCGTATTTGACGGAAACGGACACTCTGTTTCTAATTTGTATATAAATGGCACAACCCATTATCAAGGTTTGTTTGGCATTGTTAGTGGAGCACGCATTCAGAATCTAACTATTGCTTCAGGAACAATTACTTCAAAGTATGGTTCGACTGGTGCGGTTGTGGGTTACGCTTCAAGTACAGTTATTGAAAACTGTCATAACTATACAAATGTGTCATGTGTTAAGTTTGCCGGTGGTATTATTGGCTACCTATCTAAAGACGCGGTGGTTACTCGTTGCCATAATGAAGGTTCTATCTCAAGTGGAGATGACTGGGGTTCGGGAGGTATTGCCGGTGCTACTTCTGACGCTACAGTCGACAACTGCTACAACCTAGGAGTCGTTTCTGGAGAGTCGAGAGTAGGTGGTATCGTAGGAAGTTACGAGAGAACTTCTGTAGTAAAAAACTGCTATAGCATTGGAGCAAACAAAGGCTCAAGAATCACTGGCCCAATTATTGGTTATGAAGAGGCTTCTAATAGTGCTGTGTACGCAAACTGTTATTTTAATTCCGTATCGTTCTCTTCTAGTGTAGATGCTGCAAAGAATGTGACACTAGATCAGTTTAAGAGCGGAGAGATCACTTATCTTTTAAATAATGATACTCTTGTTTGGTATCAGACAATTGGAGAGGATGCTATACCAGTGCTTGATCCTACTCATTATGTAGTATTGATGGATTCTGCAAACATGTCGTATTTCAATCATATACCTGTAGTTCCAGATACTATTGTTCCTGTAATTCCAGATACTATTGTCCCAGAAGATCCATATGTTGGTTTTGGTGAAGGTACAGTAGAAATTCCATTCAGAATCAGCAATGCTGACGAGTTGTTGTGGTTTGCTCAGCATGTGGACTCGGGCAACACTAATGCATGTGGAGTAGTTGTTGCAGACATCGACATGTCTACAGTATGTGGAAAAGAAAGAGGAACTTGGAATCCAATAGGAAACACTAAAAACCGTTTTTCTGGTGTGTTTGACGGAAACGGACACTCTATTACTAATTTGTATGTAAATGGAACAACCAATTACCAAGGTTTGTTTGGTGTTGTTGAAAATGCACGTATCCAGAATCTAACTATTGCTTCAGGAACAGTTACATCAAAGGCTGGTTCGACTGGTTCTATTGCAGGTTATGCTACAAATACAGTGATTGACAATTGTCACAACTATACAAACGTATCATGCGTTAAGTTTGCCGGTGGTATTGTAGGTTACCTTTCTAAAGACGCGGAGATTACACGTTGCCATAATGAAGGAGCTATCTCAAGTGGTGATGACTGGGGTTCAGGAGGAATCGCTGGTGCTACTTCTGACGGTACAGTCAACAACTGCTACAACCTAGGAGTTGTTTCTGGAGAGTCGAGAGTGGGAGGTATCGTTGGTAGCTACGAGAAGGCATCTGTAGTTAAAAACTGCTATAGCATTGGTGCAAACCAGGGCTCAAGAATCACAGGCCCAATTATTGGTTTTGAACAGGCTAGTAGCGATGCTGTATTCACAAACTGTTATTTCAATTCTATATCGTTCTCTTCTAGCACAGACGCTGCTAAGAATGTTACACTAACTCAGTTTAAGAGTGGTGAGATCACTTATTTGCTAAATCAGGATCAGGATGTAGTTTGGTACCAGACTATAAATGTAGACGAGCGCCCATTGTTTGATAGTTCACGTGGAATTGTCAAGTATGATAGCATCAAGAATATATATGTAGGTCTTGATGATGTTGTGGCAAACGAGGGTGTTAATGTTTACGTTGTTTCCAATACTGTTAATGTTGTAGGTGCAGAGTCGTTCCGCGTTTACAATATCTTTGGTATGGATGTAACTAATCTTAACGGCAACTTGAGCAATGGAATCTATGTTGTGATTGCTGGCGACAACTCGTTTAAGGTTGTGGTTAGATAACAAACATTGCGGAGTATAAATTATAAAGATCTGGATTTTGTATGAGTCCAGATCTTTTTTTCTTTTGACATCAGATAGATGTGATGTCAAATGATTTAAAGAAACAAGCAATATGAAAGACAAAAAATTTACGATTGGAAGGATTGCCCCTATATTGTTCTCTTTAGGACTTGCATGCAATGCAAATGCTGTAAAAGTCCATATCAATTCTGGCAATCCAGCCTATCCGTTCCCACAGTTTATGGAATATGCGTGTGGAGGAAACTTGGGTACAAAATTAGCAGACGGTTTGACTCATGCTGAGATTGAGCAGCATATACGCGACGCCTATCAGCTGCATGCCAACGAGTTTGAATATACTGGTGAGGAGTGGGAAGGAATCAAGTATATTTGGACTCCATATAAAGCGGCATTCGATTGTACGGAAGGCGACGGTTATGCACTACTTGCAGCTGCCTATATGGCGGATAAAACCACATTCGATGGCTATTGGATGTGTACGCACGACAAACGACGCAATCGAACAAAGAGATATATGGATTGCTCGGATTATTCGTCAGACTATAGGTATGGCCCTTTTGCGATAGGTGACGTCGGCATTGGAGAATCTAATAACACTGCCGCTGCCGGAGATGTGGACATTGCTTTGGCTTTATATGTGGCATACAAGCAGTGGGGAGAATTTATGCTTAACGATAAGGGTGAGAAGGTCCTAGATGCTTGTGGAAATCCTATCAGTTACAAGCAGGAATTGATTGAGGTTGTCCGTGGTCTTGTTGCTCTTAGCACTGGGTTCCAAATAGATTTGAAATATGACAAAACTAAATTGCGAGTCAATTCAGGCCTTGTTGGATTGGACGGTTATGTAAAAGGTGGTGATGTTTGGAATGAAGCTACTTCATGGGCATCCGAAAATCCTGTGGTCTTTTCAGATTCTATGCCGATATTCTCTTTTCCATACGATCTTTCTTCTGAAACGGAGATGTTAGATGTAAAAGGAATTGGTTTGGTCCCAGAGTTTGGAAGTGGAACTCAACAGCATACCGACTACAGTGCACCTTCATATTTCCGTGAGTTTTACGACTTGCTAATCTCTTTGTCGAAGGAACTTGGGGTGACAAATGGCTGGGAGGCAGAACAGTTCCGTCGTGCAGAAGCGTCATCTGATTGGTTGATGGGAGAACTTATCGCCAAGAACAAGTATGCAGTTCCTCTAGCTGGTTGGTGTAGTGTAAATGAGGATGGTACAGAAACATCCTTCTCCAATTACATTTTAGGAGAAGACTTCCGTAACCCATGGCGTACGATCAGTAACTATGTATGGCATGGCAATCCACAATATTCATGGGATCCTGTGGCTCACAAGGTGGTTGATGGCAAGAACACACATGAGTATGATGCCGCTGTAAGACTATCAAACTATTTGAAGAATCCAATGAAGTGGAATGATGCTTCTGAGAATTCTTGTCTGGTATATGGAACTCCTGATTATGGCATAAATGGACCAAAGACAATGCCTATGCAGACTGATCCAATGACAGGTATTGGGGTAGATGATAATTTATTTCCAAATTGTCGTAATAAAGGTGCAGCCTCGTTTGCAGCAATCGGAGCACAAGACTATGATTTGATGGGTGAACTTTACAATTTTGTTTATTCTATTTATGATTGTCATGGTGTAACTGAGGACGGTCATTGTGTTCCAATATATATGGATGGATGGTTTCGTCAGGCTGGAATGATGGCCTTGACTGGCAACTATGCAGCACCGTCGCAGATGGAAGCAGGCTCAAACTTGAGAATCTACCGTTCTGTCAAAGATAGTGTCAGCAGTTGTCGTGTGGGTGATACCATCACGTATCAGTTGACAGTCCGTAACTATGGTTCTGCAGAGGCAAAAAATGTTGTCATCACAGAGACTCTGCCAAAAGAATTCGCTTTGGTTGACGCAGAAAAACAAAAACAATATGACGCTGCTACCAACACAATACAGTGGGATTATCATGGAATAGATGGATTCAAGAGTGATGATATTGAAGGTGCTGCTCTTGATTTGAATGCACCAAACTTGGCAAAAACAATACAAACAATCACATACAGATGTGTGGTTTTGCCTGGAGCAAGCGGCAAGTATTCACCTGTTGCGACTGTTACATGTGACAACGGAAAGGTCAGCAAGACAGATGAATATCCTAACCATATTACTGCTACAATGCAGCGTAATTCAATCGATATCATTCCTAATGCGTTGAGTGTGACAAAAAGTGCTGATATAGATTCGTTGAAGAAAGATGATGAAGTAGAGTTTACAGTGTCTTTTGCCAATACGGATTCTCTTCCTTTCTTGACTGGAGGTAGAACCGGAGTCACATTTGCAGTGGCTGGTGGTATTGAGGATAAATGGAAATGCGATGTTAATCTAAGAGTATACAACGATGCTGTAGAACCGTATGTGAATGTAGGTAATTATCGAGTATCTTGTTTCTTAAAGACAGATAAAACTGATTTGATAGGTAAGACTATAGTTGCAGAAGGAATCTACCATGAATTGGGGAATTCTGATGAAAATCGTTTTATCATAGAACCTGTATCGGATGGCAATATGATTTTTAGAATTAAACCGAAGGATTTCTTGGCCGCTAATACCATCTATTGCTCGTGGTTTGCAGGGCCTCTGAATAATGGAAACAAATTTGACTTCCCTATAAGATTATGTACACATATTCAGCATCCTATGTACTTAGATCTTGATTTTACCGATTCATGGAGCCAATTAGAAAAGGATGAAGAAGACGGTTTGTATTACCCTGTTTCTCCTTCATTCCAAAATCCTGATAAGATTGAGGATGTCGACAAAGTTATCAGAAGCGCTTGTGATAATGCAGACAAGGTAAACACGACTGTTTTGGTGGAGGAGTACGATGGCCACTCATGGCGTAAGATTCTTGGTGATGCTCCATATAACGGAGTAGCGGCAACGAACGTAGTGGTGGCTGATACGATACCGCTTGGTTTTGAATTCGTCTCGTTTACTGATGAGAATACTTCAGCAAAATATGAGAAATCTGCTCCAGGAACCATATATTCAGGTGTTGTTACTTATAGTACAGATAAGATGAATATAGGAGAGAAAGGAAGCTTTAGCTATAAGTGTAAGTATGTAGGCGTAGACGGTGCTAGTGTATATAGAACTTATGCTACAATCTCAGACTCTAAAGAATATGTAAGTTCACAACCGCTTGAGATGGTTGCAAAGAGTCTTACTTCTGTAGATCAGATCTCAAATGATGATAATGCGCTTGTCGATGTGTATAACGCATATGGTCAGTTGGTAAAGAAGCAAGTCTGCTCAAACAAAGCACTTGATGGTTTATCTAAGGGTGTTTATGTCGTAGGTGGACAAAAGAGAGTGGTTACAGAGTAATATTTGATAATTATAAAAAGAGCCAACCGGGCAAATGCTTGGTTGGCTTTTTTGTTGTGGATTTCTTAGAATACATATTGTCAATATGGATTCTTTTTCAAAAGTTGCGATTGTCAATGTGGATTTTTTTTAAAAAGTTGCGATTGTCAATATGGATTCTTTTTGAAAAGTTGCGATTGTCAATGTGGATTATTATTTTTGTGACAGAAAAATAGTTAGAATATGATATCGAAAGAGCAGATAAGACAAGTTGTTTATGATCAGCGAAATCTATATGTCGATTTAGGGATAAAAAGGCACATAGACCAAGGACTTGTTGATTGTCAAGAGGTGTTGGTGCTTACAGGAGTCAGACGTTGTGGAAAGTCCATTTTGATGCAGCAAATCAGATCAAGCAGAGTGGAAAAGGATTATTTCATAAGTTTTGATGACGATCGTCTGCTTCATTTTACTGTAGATGATTTTCAGTTGCTTTACGATGTTTTTGTAGAAGATTTTGGTTTGCAGCGTACATTTTATTTTGACGAGATTCAGTTAGTTGACGGATGGGAACGTTTTGTCGACCGACTTTATAAACACGGAAATAAGGTGATTGTGACTGGAAGCAATGCAAAAATGCTCAGTCGTGAACTTGGCACTCTTCTTACTGGTCGTCATGTAAGTAAAGAGGTGTATCCGTTCTCTTTGAAGGAATATGTAGAGGTGAAGGGTATTGATGTGCCACGTGATTCTTTTTTTACTACAGAAGGACGTGCTTTGTTGCAAAATGTTCAGAACAATTACCTTTTAGAAGGCGGTTTTCCACAATATGTCAGAAGTAAAAATGTTGAGTATTTAAAAGCATTGTATAATGATATCATATATCGCGACATTATTGTCCGGTATAAATTGTCGGCAGAAAGACCATTGAGAGAGACTGTTTATTATTTAATCAGCAATGCGACACATCTTTTTACTTACAATTCTGTTGCTAAAGCAGTCGGGGTGAAAAGTGCTGAGACTATAAAAGACTATATCTCATATTTGGAAGAGACATATTTGGTGGGTCAATTGCCAAAGTATGATGTCAAAGTTGGAGAACAGATTAAAAGTCCCAAGAAGATTTATTTTATAGACAATGCACTTGTTGGTGTTATCGGATTCAGCTTTAGTGCAAATGATGGTAGTCGACTTGAAAATGCAGTTTATATTGAATTGCGTCGACGAGGAAAGGAACTATTTTATCATAACGACGGTAATGAGTGCGATTTTATTGTGCGAGAAGGTATCCGTATTTCTGAGGCATATCAGGTGTGCATGACTATACGTGATGAAAAAACACGTAATCGAGAGTTGGATGGGGTACGTTCTGCTATGAAGGCATATTCGCTGACAGAAGGCTATATCATAACTTGTGATGAAAATGAAGATATCAATGTGGAAGAAGGAATCATTCATGTCGTCTCCTTTGTCAGATGGACGTTATGATTTTTCAATCCAATCTTGTGTTGCATTTTCAAAACTCAAATGTTTTTTGTAGTTTTGCAAACGTTTTTACGAAAATTCAAGAATTAAGATATGAAAGTAGCACTTGTTACAGGTGGTTCGAGAGGTATCGGTAGAGCTTGCTCAATCAAGTTGGCAGAGCAGGGTTACTACGTGCTAATCAACTATCAATCAAATGAGGCCGAAGCTCTTAACACTTTGGCTATGGTTAGAGAAAAGGGTAGCGACGGTGAGATCATCAAGTTCAACGTGGCTGATTGCGAGGCAACAGAGTCGGCAATCACTGCTTGGCAGGAGGCTCACAAGGATGAGTATATTGAGGTGTTGGTCAACAACGCTGGTATCCGTCGCGACCAGATCATGGTGTTCATGACTAACGAGGATTGGAGAAACGTTATCGACATCACAGTCAACGGTTTCCTTTACGTCACTCGTGCTCTTCTTCAGCCAATGGTTAGAAAGAAATTCGGACGCATTGTAAATATGGTTTCTCTATCTGGTTTGAAGGGTCTTCCTGGCCAGACTAACTATTCTTTGGCTAAGGGTGGTATCATCGCTGCCACTAAGGCTTTGGCTCAGGAGGTTGCAAAGAAGAACGTCACTGTCAACGCTGTAGCTCCTGGTTTCATCCGTACAGATATGACTAAGGATTTGGATGAGACTGAGTTGAAGAAGCAGATCCCAGCTAACCGTTTCGGTGAGCCAGAGGAGGTTGCCGCTGTAGTTGGTTTCTTGTGTACTAAAGAGGCTGCTTACGTTACAGGTCAGACAATCTCTGTCAACGGTGGTCTTTACACATAATCAGAATTTTCAAACAATTCTATATTTGGGCAGGAGTGAAATTCTGCCCTTTTTTATGATGGGTAAAAAGAGGATTGCAAAGGGCGGAACGCCCTTGCCTTCCATTCAAACGCGAGCCCGTAAGGGCGAGCGTAAAGAAAACCACAGAGGCACAGTGTACTCGGAGAAAAACTTTGTTTTTTGTGGAGAGTAAAAGAGATTGTAAACCATTAATAATTAATTATGGCCGACTGGAATGGCAAGACGCGTGGAGGATCGTTCGGATACGGATTCTTCATCTTTCTAATCAAACATTTAGGATTGAACGCAGCGTATGCGTTCCTGTTTGTCGTCGTGCCATATTTCGTGCCATTTGCTCCAAAAGCCACAGCCGCAAGCTGGAGATATTGGCGTAAGATTCATAAGAAATCGTTTTTTGTGGCAGTCGGAAAGATTTTCCAGCATTACTATCGTTTCGGTCAGGTGATAATTGACAAAATCGCAGCGTCGTCGGGCTTGGAAAAAGAATTTTCTTTCTCGTTCGACGGAATGGATTGCCTCATCGACCATTTGAAGAGGGGGGAGAAGGGAGCCGTGATGATTGGAGCCCATGTTGGCAACTGGGAGGTGAGCCGAGTGTTTATGAAGGAATACGGTACAAAACTCAATGTTGTGATGCTCGACGGTGAGTATCAGAAGATTAAGGATAAATTAGAGGCGACGATGGGATCCAACTCATTTGGAGTCATCCCCGTCTCAACGGAAAATATCGACCACATTTTCAAAATCCAATCAGCTTTGGCATCGAATGAAGTTGTGTGCTTTCAGGGTGATCGATTCATCAGAGAAGAGGATGCTAAGACGGTACAATTCCTAGGATATGACGCACCTTTCCCTCCTGGTCCACACCAGATCGCCACAATGACTGGTGCCGACACCTTCTATTTCTTTGCTGTCAGAGAGTCAGGCAAGAAATACCGCTTCATCTGCCGTAAAGCTGAGGCTGCGGCAAAGGAGACGAACAGAAAGATGAAAGTATCCGCGTCGATGCAGGAATACATAGAATTTTTGGAGGCCATTGTCCGCCAATATCCAGAGCAATGGTTTAATTATTATGATTTTTGGAAAGAATAAAGAATGGGACAGGTTTAATCCTGCCCATTCTCTAAGCTTTAAGCTCTAAGCTCTTAACTATTTCACATAAACATTCTCAATCTCCACCACATAGATAGTGTGGAATCCACCACCAGGTTCAGGTCTGTAATTCTGTTTGCAGATTTCCTTATCCAAGAAAGCAGCCTCAGTCATTTCGGTCTTAAATAGTTTGCGACAATCAAGCACCATACGTGCCTCGTCGAATGTTGTTGTGTTGGATTCCAGTGCGATAGGAGTCAAACCAGCCTCTTTAACTTTGTCGCCATCTCTGCCAGACTTTGTTCCGCAAATCTGCAAAGCCTGTCTGTATTTCTCGTCGAAGAAAGAAAGAGTGAGACGGTCGTTGGCCTCGATGAATTCGTGAGTGTAACGCTCGGGGCGGACGAAGATAAATGCAACGTTCTTTCCCCATAGATGTCCGAATCCACCCCAAGATGCAGTCATAGTGTTGTATTTTGATGTGTCTCCACTTGTGATTAGCATCCATTGTTTGCCGATCAAGTCAAATTCATCTTCTGCACCCAAAACTGACAATTCTTGTTTTGTTAGAGTCGCATTTTCAACGGCTACAACTTCTTCTTTTTTAGTTTCTGAGCAACTTGGTATCGTGCTGAATAAGCAAGCTGAGACTGTTGCTTTAATGCAATTTCTAAATAATTGATTCATAATGTTATGTTTTGAATACAAAAATATAAAATTTGCGATAATCTGCCAAAGACGTCAAAAAATCGTGTGTTTGGCAACTTATTTTCGGATAATCTGCCAAACACAGCATAAAAATGGAGATAATTCCATTTTACTCAAGAAAAACAACCATAACTATGATTTTTGAGTATGATAATTCCATTTTACTCAAGAAAAATAAACACAACTATGTTTTTTGAGGCACTTGTGGTTGTTTTACTAAAAATCATAGGTGTCGCAATGCGAAAAAAATAGAGACGGGGACATGCCCCGTCTCTACGAATGATTCTATATTGCCGAAATATACAAATCTGTTGGCTTGTACCGACAATTACGAATTATGAATTAAGAATTACGAATTCTGCATTATCTCTTGTCTACGTTTCCTTCGTAGTAGTTGATGAATGCGTGAGTCACCAAACGATTTCCTCCAGGAGTAGGGTAATCGCCAGAGAAATACCAGTCGCCACTATGGTTTGGACATGCGACGTGAAGGTTTTCAAGTGACTGATAAACAATCTCTACTGGTGTCTTAACCTCTTTTGGAGTAAGCAATTCTGCAATCTCTGCTGAGATCTCATCGTCGGTGAATGGAGAGTAGATGTCCTTAACGTAGTTGACATACTCCTCTTTCTTCTTGCCCACCTGAGCCTTGCTCTTCTTGTATACTTCCTCGATGACGTTTTCCATACCTCTCTTCTTAAGAAGTGAGATGGCAGCCTTGAATGCGATAAACTCACTCATTCGGCTCATGTCGATACCGTAGCAGTCTGGGAAACGAACCTGTGGAGACGACGATACGATGACGATCTTCTTTGGCTCAAGACGGTTAAGAATTTTGATGATACTCTGCTTCAAAGTCGTACCTCTCACGATTGAATCGTCGATCACTACAAGGTTGTCTGTCTTTGGGTGGATAGATCCGTAAGTGATATCGTAGACGTGGGCTGCCATATCATTACGGTTTTTATCCTGCGCGATGAATGTGCGCATCTTGATATCCTTGATGGCGATCTTCTCCTGACGTGGACGAGCAGAAAGGATTTTGTCTAATTCTTCATCAGAGAATTTCTTGCCTGAAAGAATCGCACGTTTCTTATCCTCAATCATCTCATTTTCAATACCGTGCATCATTCCGTAGAATGCCACTTCGGCTGTGTTTGGAATAAATGAGAAGACGGAGTTGTTCAAGTCGTTGTCGACAGCCTTTAGAATCTGTGGAGTCAGAAGCTCACCAAGTTTTTTACGCTCCTGGTAGATGTCGATATCACTACCGCGTGAGAAATAGATACGCTCGAATGAACATTTCTTGATCTCTCCAGCCTCACGGATCTGCTCAAGGTGGAATGACGCGTCTTTCTTGATGATGATTGCCTGACCAGGCTCAAGCTCCTTGATGTCATCCATCTTGACATTCATCACCGTCTGGATAACTGGACGCTCACTTGCAGCAACGATGATCTCGTCGTCGTAATAATAGAAAGCTGGACGGATTCCGTTTGGATCACGGAAGATGAACGAGTCACCGTGACCTACCATACCGCAGATGCAGTAACCACCGTCGAAGCCCTTCTCGCTTCTGCGAATCACCTCTCCCAAGTCGACATTCTTCTCGATAAGTTCGGAAATCTCATCGTATGATTTGCCCTGAGCGTCGTATTCATTAAACTTACGCTGAACCTCCATATCAAGCTGGTGGCCGATAGTCTCAAGCATAAGGATTGTGTCGCCCATATCACGAGGATGCTGGCCGATACGAGTTAGATTGGCGAAAACCTCGTCGACATTGGTAAGATTGAAATTACCGGCCAACACCAAAGTACGATCCTTCCAGTTGCTACGACGCAAGAAAGGATGCACGTATGATAAACCGGATTTGCCGGTTGTGCTGTAACGAAGATGTCCAAGATACATCTCTCCGGCGAAAGGAAGATTGTCGGCCGCGTAATCCGGGTCTGCCCATATTTCTGGAGAAAGATTCTGATAGTTCTGATAAACTGATTCGAAGATTTTGTCGATAGCCTGACCGCCCTCGGCTCTCTCACGGAAAATGTATTCCTCGCCAGGTTTAGCATGAAGTTTGACGCAAGCCAAACCAGCGCCTTCCTGACCGCGATTGTGTTGCTTTTCCATTAGGATATACAGCTTTTCAAGACCGTATTTCCAAGAACCATACTTTTCGTAATAATACTTAAGCGGCTTTCTTAATCTTACGTATGCTATTCCGCACATATCGTTTTATGTGTTAAGTTAATTTCAGTTTGTAATGCAAAATTACACTTTTTTGATTAAAGTGAAAGCAGAATGTAAATCTATTTTGATAGTTTGTGTGTTTTTGTTATTCGGTTACGGTAATGACAAAATATTGAGTATATTTGTGACGTTTTTAAAGACGCTAATGCTGATACTGGTTATTACATGAAGAAGATATTATTATTATTATTATTGACTGCTGTTAGTTTGTTTGATCTAAATGCGCAGACAAAGCCAGCTGCGGGAGACGGTAGTGAGGAGAGACCGTTTATGATTTCCACAGCTGATGAATTGTTGTGGTTTAGTGGATATGTGGCTGGAGATTATACGGAATCACCAAAGAGGGAAGCATGTGCGACGCTGATAGCAGACATCAACATGGCGACATTGAAATCAGAATGGATTCCAATAGGAGATGATTTTGATTTATACTCAGGTATTTTTGATGGTGGCAATCATAGGATAGATAGCCTACGATTGGTTTCGAAGGAAAATGTCGGATTGTTTAAGAGTCTTAGATATGCTGTCGTTAAGAATGTGTCGGTATATGGAGATTCGTTGAAATGTACAACCAGACTCGGATATGCAGGAGGTATATGCGCGGAGGCGTCAAACAGCGTAATAAACAATTGTTATAGTAATATAAAAATTATCGGTCCAAGTGCTGGAGGAATATGTGGTTATGCAACAGGGTCTGTAATTACAGAATGTACAAATAATGGTATCGTATCTGGTAGTATTAATGCTGGGGGTATTTGTGGAGAGATTAAAAGCACAGATATCACACAGTGTGTCAATAATGGAGGTATATATGTTGGTTCTACAAGTGGAGGTGGAGTTGTCGGACAAGCATCAAAAAACAGTACAATGCTCTATTCCATCAATAAAGGATTTGTGTTGCCTTTAGGAACAGGTGGCACATTTGGTGGATTTTGTGGAATTTTGGAGGATAGTAAGATAGACGTAAGTTATAATACAGGATATGTACCATACGTGGAAAAACTATCAGGAGCCTTTGTCGGATTATACAAAGGAAGTGCGGTGACTACCAAACGATGTGTGACATATTGCATTCCTGAACAGCGTACGACTCGTATTATTGCTGGAACTGGAGATTCTCCTCGAACAGAATTTGTGAGATATACCCAATTGACTCCTTTTTATAATGGTGCGGCTTGCGTGGCTTTGAATGATGGATTGGACACATTGGTTTGGGCTCAGAATTTGGATGATGATTTCGTCTTGCCTTATTTGGCAGCAGGTTTGGATGATTATTTTGTGAAGGTAGACTCCGTATTTTTGGAATGTCCGGATGCAAGTTTACCATATAGGGCTACATATGAAAACTTTAAGTTTGGAGACTCTTTGTCTATTGACACCGTCATTATGAATCCGGATCATATTGATGAAAATGGAGACAACAAGTGTGATGTATGCTTGCATTACTTGCCTTCCTATATGAAGCAGTATGAAAACTCTCCGTTTGAAATCGGTAGTGCTGAGGATCTTGTTTTATTCAAGGATATTGTGGAGAATGGCAATCCTTCCATTGATGCGGTTTTAACTGCGGATATAGATATGTCGTCTGTTTGCAGTGAGGAAAATGGTCCGTGGATAACAATTTTGTATGGCAAGGATTATGAAGGAACTTTTGATGGAAATGGACATGTGATTTCAAATTTTTATTCTTGTTTTGCAACTAGAGGAATAGAAGGACCTCTTTTCTATTCGATTTCAGATACTATAAAGAATCTGACAATGTCAAAGGGTAAGTCAGTCGTTAATTATGGTGCACCATTGGTTTATCATAATAAAGGAGTTATTGTCAATTGTGTATCTGACAGTATGGTGACGACAGGAAATCGTAGTTCTGGTTTGGTTGTGGATAATGAGGGAGTTATTGAAAGATGTATGGTCAAGGATATGTCTCCCGGTTATTATTGTTCTGGTTTTGCCGATGAAAACAATGGAATAATAAGGAATTGTTGTTTTATTGGGGATACTGTTATTGCTAGTGGTTTTACCGGTATCACAAACTACAATGCGTCTACAATAGATAATTGTATTGTATATAGTTATTTGAATGGGAATCAGAATTTTGCTATAAGTGCATATAATTTGGAAAATGTCAATAATTCCTATACTTTACCGACGTCTACTGACAACACTTGTGATACATTGATATTCACATCTGCGGAAGATTTTGCAAGCGGTGCGATATGTGTGAAGTTGAATGAAGGTCAGGAGCAGACTGTATGGTATCAGACGTTGGGTGTCGATCCATATCCTGTCTTGGATCCAACGCATGGCATTGTGATTTATGATGAAACACTTGGTTATTGCAATGAGACGGATGACAATACCGACAGTGATGATAATGAAGATGAGAAACCATCATTTTCTGTCGCTGTGAACGGACGAGAAATCAGAGTGTTGGGTGTGGAATCGTTCTTGATTTTCGACATGGCGGGAAAAGATGTGACAAGCAAGAATGGTGAGCTCAACAATGGAATTTACATCATATGTGTTAATGGAGCAGCGTTGAAGGTGGTTGTGAAAGGTTAATTTCATTGACACTGGAAGAATTAAGATCCGGACTTGTAAGAGTCTGGATCTTTTTTGTATCTTTGTGATACTAACATGTTTTATGATTGTTAAAATTTAGTCATTATGTGGAATGCAAAAAAAGATTTCCTATACGGTATGGCTTTGACATTTGTTCATGGTGTCGGTTCTGCTAAAATCAATTATCTCACTTTAAAATTCAACAGTCTTGAAGACGTGTTTTCCTTATCGCAAAAGGATCTGATGGAGCAGTGTCGTCTAAACGAATCTGCGGCAGTTGCTATTGCTAACAACGGAGCTGCATTTCTTCGTTTGGCGGAACGGGAATTGGAACTGGCGGAGAATAATGGAGTCAGAATATTGTCCCTCTACGATGAAGAATACCCGTCGTCTTTAGTCAACCGCCGTACAGACGCCCCATTCTTCCTATATTATAAAGGCACCGCGTCTCTCAATAAACGAATTATTATATCCATTGTTGGCACACGCAACATGTCGCACTATGGTAAAGAGTTCACGCAATCGTTTGTCGCGGATATTGCAAAAATGTATCCGGACGCATTGATTGTCAGTGGTCTGGCACGTGGCGTTGATATCACAGCCCATTGTGCGGCGTTGGAAAACGGTATGCAGACGCTTGCTGTGATGGGAACCAATTTCTCCTCCATTTATCCTGCGGAGCACCGTCGATATACGAGAGATATCATGGAAAGCGGAGGATTGATGACGCAGTACTCGTTTCACACGGCAACT
Organism: Paludibacteraceae bacterium; assembly: GCA_024401565.1. Classification (GTDB taxonomy): domain Bacteria; phylum Bacteroidota; class Bacteroidia; order Bacteroidales; family Paludibacteraceae; genus UBA1723. Next base: position 50,516 of record JAKSKU010000005.1, on the reverse strand, counting down.
GACAATAAAAACTTTGTCGACCGCAACCGAATTATCGCAGCTATTGCCGACGTCGTGATTGTGGTGGAAAGTAAAGGGAATGGAGGCTCAATGTATACTGCTGATTGGAGCCATCGTTATGGAGTGCCGTTGTGTGCGTTGCCTGGCGACTACACAAGATTGCAAAGTGAAGGCTGCAATGCGTTGATTCGTAGTGGAAAAGCCCGTTTGATTACTTCTGCAGCCGACGTGGATGAAATCCTTTCTGGAAATAATTCGTTCCGTGATTTGCCAAATCATGGAATAAAAACGATTGCTCCGAAAACACCGCAAACGCCATCAATGCCGGATCTTAACCTCGACGGAGATAAAAAACTCATTGTGGAATTCCTTGCGTCGGCAGGAGCATCACATAAAGATATCATTGCCAGACATTTGGGTAAACCGATTGCAGAGATTGCCGATATGCTATTTGACTTGGAAATGGATGGTGTTGTAAGGGAGACGATGGGAGGAGAATATGAAGTGGAGTAAGGAATTGGTTAAATGCAGAAAAAATTATGAATAAAAGTTTTGATACACAGACGGTAGATGCCATGGAATCTCAAATTGTCCTTTATCATGTTGATAATAAAGTTAGTTTGGAGGTTAAGTTTGATGCGGAACAAGAAACTGTATGGCTTACACAGCAGCAGATAGCAGATTTGTTTGGTACGCAACGTCCTGCCATTACAAAACATTTAAATAATATATTCAAGAGTGGAGAACTTGATAAAGATAGCACATGTTCCATTTTGGAACATATGGGTAATGATGGAAAACAGAAGTATTCAACTATATTTTATAATCTTGATGTAATATTGTCTGTTGGATATAGAGTAAATAGTATTAATGCTACTGCGTTTAGGAGATGGTCTACAAGCATATTACGACAACATATCATGCGAGGATATAGTTTTAGTCAACATCTAATATCTCTTCAAGAACGTATGGACAAACGAATGTTACAAATAGAGGATAGACAAGATAAACAACAGCAGCAACTTGATTTTTTTATTCAGACATCTACTCCTCCTGCTGAAATGGTGTTTATGGAAGGAGATTTCTATACAGCACGAATAGCTCTTGAAACACTTATTCGTAGGGCTATTGATCGTGTTATTATCATAGACGCATACGTGTCTGCTTTAACTCTTGATATTCTTGATGTACGAAAAGATGGTGTTAAGGCTACTATTTTTACCAATGGTGTTGGGCAAGGAATGACTCGTCTTATGGCGGAACATGATCGCTTGTTTCCTAATAATCATATTGATATTCGTCGCTGGAAAAATGAGTCTCATGATAGATGGTTGATTGTTGATGACCAACTCTATCATTGTGGACATTCTCTAAATGCGAATGGAGGTCATAAGATTTCTGCAATATCTTTAATGGGAACTTCTCCACAAGTGATATTGAATGAAATGGAGTGAAGAATTTTGTATTCTATGGAATATAAAAGTGAAGATTTTGTGATTTTTATATTTTATAGAATATAAAAGTGTGAATATTTAGAGATTTGTATTCTATAGAATATAAAAATACTAGTTGGAGGTAATCGCGATGGTGATATAGAGAAAGTGATTGAAAATGTGATTTATAACCATTTGATCAGGCTTGGATATGAGGTGACGGTTGGACAACTACAGGCTGGAGAGATAGATTTTGTCTGCAGCAAACCAGATGGAAGCCGTGCATATATTCAAGCGTCATATATTATTATGGATGACGCAACCAGACAGCGTGAGTTTGGCAATCTACACTCAATCAAAGACAATTATCCTAAATATGTGATATCAATGACACCACTTGTTTCAAAAACAGATGACAATGGTGTGACTCATTTGCATTTAAGGAGATTTTTGAAGGATGGATTGGAATGATTTCTAATTAAATAAATAGCAAATAATCTCGTATTTTTATATCTTTGTCTCCCAAACAAAGAACAATATGTGTAAATTAAGAATTTTGGTTGCTGCATTCCTTATGCAGGTTTGTGTTGTTGCAAACGCTTTGGAGAAGAACAGCGCTTATACAAACTATATCTCTAAATACAATAAGATTGCCGTTGATGAGATGCGTGCCAACGGTGTGCCTGCAAGTATCACACTTGCTCAGGGTCTGCTTGAGAGTGGTGCGGGATTGAGTGAGCTTGCTCAAAAGAGCAACAATCATTTCGGTATAAAGTGTCATAAAGACTGGACCGGAGAACGTGTTTACCATGATGACGATAAGCTGCAGGAGTGTTTTCGCAAGTACAATAATCCAGAAGAGTCGTTCGTCGACCATTCTTTATTCTTGAAGAAGGCTCGTTACGCTTCGTTGTTCACTTTGGAGCCTACCGACTATAAGGGTTGGGCTAAAGGTTTGAAACAGTGTGGTTATGCCACTGAACCTCGTTATGCGGAGCGTCTTATTGATTTGATAGAGACTTATGAGCTTTTCAAATACGACCAAAAAACAGATATTGCAGAGGTTGTGAAGACTGTACAGGAGGAACAGGTTGTTGCTGAAACAGAGAAGAAATACTTGACAGAGAGTGCGATGGGTAGCATTGCAGTTGGCCCATACCATAAGATTGTGAAAATCAAGGGAAGAAAGGCTGTTGAGGCTAGAAAGGGAGATACCTACGAGACTTTGGCCAAGGAGTTTGGTATGCGTCCGTGGGAGCTTCGTTGGGCCAATAAGGCAAAACGTGGAGATACTATAGAGGCGGGAAGCCCTGTTTATTTGCGTCGCTGGTAATATAATACGGATATGAAGACAAAGTTCAGATTGCAATACAAGATTTATGTCATACTGTCGTATGTGATGGCTCTCCTTTACATTATTCGATACTATGACAAACCAGTCTATCTGTTGATGATTATAGCACTTTTGGCATTTGTTGTGTTAAATCTGCCTTTGTATGAAGCTACAGAGGAGGGTATTGTTGAGTGGAAACTTGGTATTCCTGGATTGCTTAAAGGCAAGGTGTTGAAGTATAGTGAGATAACGCGTTATATGCCTGATAATAAGAACGCAAGGTTGAGCAATTACGGTATTTATACAGAGAAAGATTCAATATTTTTGTCAGAAAGAAAATACTCCAACATTGAGGAGTTTGTTGAGTATTGTAAAGGGAAGAAATAAGAGGATTTAATATAGGGATTCAAATTTCGCAAGTCACTTACAAGACTTGTGTAAAATTAAGGAGATTATATAGCGGTTGTCCAAAATGAGGATTGTTAAGGGCGGAACGCCCTAACCTCCTCCTCCAATGCGAGCCCGTAGGGCGAGCGTACAAAGAAAAAGCGTGTGTTGGACAACTCGTATATAAATGCCAAAATTAATTATTATTTCAAATTTTGATTTGGATTTATAAAAACGTATTTTGTGGTACTAAATAATAACAGTGTTGAAAAAATGGGATACTTTTCTTGTTACTGGTAATCTGAAGCATTTTCCTTCGACTCCAATGGTGGTCACTTCATTTCAAGTTGTAGAAATATTATCAAAATAACAATGGAGGCAAGTATTAGACCTGCCCCCATTTTATTTATCTGATAATTTTGAATACTCCGTTCTCTTCGATTTTGATGATTTTCGACGGTGATGATGGCGTCTTGTCATTGCGTCTGTACTTCACAACATAATCGGCGGCATTCAGAATTTCCTCACTGATTTCTGCGAAGAACTTGGCTGACGGTTCACCTGATATATTTGCTGATGTGGATACGATTGGAAAACCGAATCTCTCACACAGAGCATGGCTGAACTTCTCTTTTGTGACACGGATGCCGACACTGCCGTCTTCTGCAATCACATTTGGAGCGAGATTTTTAGCTTTGGAATAGATGATGGTTGTCGGAGTGTCTGCGCACTCAAGCAAATCCCACGCTATATCTGGCATCGCGTCTGAGTATAGAGGAATACGTCCTGGCGCGTCCACAAGCAAAATCATCGACTTTGAGTCCGCTCTACGCTTGATTTCAAATATCTTCTTTACTGCCGCTTCATTTCTTGCGTCGCAACCGATACCCCAGATTGTGTCGGTAGGGTAGATGATTATTCCGCCATTACGCAGGGTGTCAAGAGCTGCCTTTATGTCTTCTTTGTCGTAATTCTCGTTCATTTTTTATTACTCAATGGATACCAAATTATTGGCCTCTTCTCTTTTTCTACGTTTCAACTCGAAATCCTTACCAAGGTATTTCTCTTTTACGATGGCATTGGCCGCAAGCTCTTCAGGAGTGCCTTTAAACAGGATCTTACCTTCGAACAGTAGGTATGCGCGGTCGGTGATCTGTAGCGTCTCATCCACGTTGTGGTCTGTGATGAGGATACCGATATTCTTGTCTTTCAACTTCCACACAATATTCTGGATGTCTGCCACGGCGATTGGGTCGACTCCGGCGAACGGTTCGTCGAGCATGATGAATTTTGGCTCGATGGCAAGACAGCGTGCGATCTCGGTACGACGTCGCTCACCTCCCGAAAGACGGTCGCCAAGGTTGTGACGCACGTGGTTCAAGTTGAACTCGTCGATGAGGCTTTCAAGTTTTTCCTTCTGGTACTCTTTAGAAAAACTAGTCATCTCAAGCACAGATTTGATATTGTCTTCAACACTCATTTTTCTGAATACAGAAGCCTCTTGAGGAAGATATCCTACTCCTTTTTGAGCACGACGGTAGACGGGATCCTTTGTGATCTCTTCGTTGTCGAGGAAGATGCGTCCTGCGTTAGGAACGATCAATCCTGTGGTCATGTAGAATGTTGTGGTCTTTCCTGCTCCGTTTGGTCCTAGCAAACCGACGATCTCACCCTGCTTCACGTTGATGGAAACATTGTTGGCGACGGTACGCTCTCCATATTTCTTTACCAAGCCTTCTGTGCGCAGTGTCATGCGTCCCTCTTCGATGATTATCTCCTCTTTAGAGTTGAGCATATCCTGCTGCATCTGCTCGACCAATGAATTTGTTATATCAGCCATATCTTTTTATGATTCTGTAGTCGTCCCTTACATGTCGAACGAGAATGGAAGGAACGAACCGACTCCTGTTATATGATATATTACCTCGGTTCCGTATAGGTAAAAATCAATCTTTTTTCCGCCTCTTCTCTCAGTTTCCAACAACACCTGTAGGCATGCTGCGCACGGTATGATTGGTTGGCCTATAAAACTGCCTTCTGTCTCTGCCGCGATAGCTAACGTTATGACTGCCTCTGTAGGATACTGGGCTCCACAGGCGAACACTGCAGTGCGTTCGGCGCATAATCCGCTTGGATATGCTACGTTCTCCTGGTTCGAACCGACAACAATGTGGCCGCCATCAGTCGCCAAAGCGGCTCCTACATGGAAATTAGAGTATGGTGCATAAGAGGTTTTTGTCGCGTCTTTTGCCTTCTCAATAAGCTGTTTTGCATTGTCTGGCAATTCGTCGAACGTGACCTCTCTATATTCTATTTTCTTGACTTTGTTTATCATATATTGTCTATCACTTTGTTGAGGAAGAATTTGTTGTCTTGTTTGGGCATCATCACTTTAAGTCCATGGTGTATGATGCGAATATGGATGTCTTTCTCCTCAAACACGGGTTCTCCATCAATGTGGAACTCTCCGCTCTCTTCTCTGCAGAGTGTGATATCTGTCGCCTCTACAAATGTGAAGTATCTTGATTTAAGAAACGATTTCGACATCAGCTGACCCATCACTAGCGGTATAGCGAACATAGTGAATGGCTTAAGTATGCACACATTGAGTTTTCCATCTGCGATATTGGCGTCTGGAGCAATGTATGCGTTGTTGCCCCACTGGGCTGCATTTGCGATTGTGATGAGGAATGCCTTCTGTAGCACGGCCATGCTATTGGCTTTGATTACGTAGGTGTATGGTTTGTAGTGCCAAAACTCTCTTATCATTACCTTGACGTATGTCCACACTCCTCTGGTTTTCATGTTGCTGAAAGAGTGGCTTACGTGGGCGTCAAAACCAGTGCCGCATGTGCAGAAGAAACATCTGTCATTGGCTTTTGCATAGTCGATGTGCGTCTCATCTGCTTCGTTGATCTGGTTTAATGCCCTTGATGGACTCATTGAGTAACCCAAGTGGCGTCCCAGACCGTTGCCCGACCCAAGTGGCACGATTGCCAATGCTGTGTTTGTATGCACGATTGCAGAGGCGATCTCATTTACCGTACCGTCTCCACCGCACGCCACTACTATATCAAAACCTTCTGCGGAAAGCTGCTGGGCAAGCTCCTTTCCATGACCGGCATATTGAGTATAGACGATATTGATGTCGAATTTCTCCTTGTCAATCGTCTTTTCAATAAGATCGGGAAGAGACTCCTTGCTCTTTGTGCCGCTCTTTGGGTTTATTATGAAAGCAATCTTTTTCTTCATTTTTGATTAATGTTTTTGTCATGGGGACGTTGCCTTCCTGATCATGAGACCTGATTATAAATGTCTCTTTAAGTTAAGCAATGGGCCATTGACACTTAACCATTAATATTATTCTTCAGGAGCATCTTCCTCCACCTGCAGATTGTCTATGATCAGTTCCTGACGCTCGCTGGTGTTTTTGCCCATGTAGAAACTTAATATTTCCGCCAATGCGTCCTCTTTTCTCAACTGTACTTGATCAAGACGGATGTTCTTTCCGATCACATCGCGGAACTCTTCCGGAGAAATCTCACCAAGACCCTTGAATCGTGTGATCTCTGCGTTTTTACCGATAGTCTTGATGGCGTTCTCTCTTTCCACATCGTCGTAGCAGTAGAATGTTCTCTGCTTGTCGCGTACGCGGAATAGAGGAGTCTGAAGAATATAAACGTGACCCTTCTTCACCAAGTCTGGGAAGAACTGCAGGAAGAATGTCAATAGAAGCAGACGGATATGCATTCCGTCGACATCGGCATCAGTTGCGATGATCACTCTGTTATAACGCAAGCCTTCAAGTCCGTCCTCGATGTTGAGAGCTGCCTGAAGAAGGTTCATCTCTTCATTCTCGTACACCAGTTTCTTCGATTGTCCGTAGCTGTTTGTCGGTTTACCTCTAAGGCTGAACACAGCCTGAGTGTTGACGTCACGGATCTTTGTGATGCTACCAGACGCGGAATCACCCTCGGTGATGAAGATACTTGTGATATCACGAATGTCCACATCTCCTTTTGGAGCTTTGCTGTCGTTGAAGTGGACGCTGCAGTCTCTTAGCTTCTTGTTGTGAAGATTGACTCTTTTTGCTCGTTCTTTCGCAACTTTCGACACTCCAGCCAATGCCTTACGTTCCTTTTCTGAATCCTTGATCTTCTGTAGCATTGTCTCTGCCACATCAGCGTGGATATGAAGGAACTTGTCAAGTTTGTCGGCTACGAAATCATTTACATACTTGTTGATCGAGACACCGTCGGCACCAGGAGACATCTCCTTTGAACTCAGCTTGTTTTTTGTCTGGCTCTCGAACATTGGCTCCTCAACGTTGATTGCTATAGCTCCGACAACACCGTTGCGGACGTCAACCAAGTCAAGGTTCTTATTGAAAAACTCCTTGATCGTCTTTCCTATTGCTTCACGGAACGCTGCTTGGTGAGGTCCACCAAGAGACGTGTTCTGTCCGTTGACGAAGGAGTAGTATTCTTCATTGTTCTGGTCGGCATGAGTAAGAGCGATCTCCAGCTCGTCATCCTTGAAATGGATGATAGGGTAGAGCGCGTCTGACGTCATTCTGTCGTTAAGAAGATCTTTCAGACCGTTCTTCGACGATACTTTTTTGCCGTTGTATACGATGGTCAGACCAGTGTTCAGATACGCGTAGTTCTGAAGCTGTTCTTCAATGAAATCCTTGCGGAATGAGTAGTTTTCGAAAATAGTGTTGTCTGGCTCAAACTCTACGAATGTGCCGCGTGCTTCATTTTCGGTATTGTCGACCACTCCAGTGTCCGAGATTAGTTTTCCCTGCTTGAACTCCATTCGTCTGCATTTGCCGTCGCGATACGCTCCGACAGTAAACTTCCACGAAAGAGCGTTCACTGCTTTCAGACCCACACCGTTCAGACCGACTGATTTTTTGAATGCCTTTGAATCGTATTTACCTCCGGAATTCAGTTTAGACACAGCCATCATCATCACGTCATCACCAGCCTTGTTAGTGCCCAATGGAATACCACGGCCGTTATCACGGATGCGAACCTTGCCGTCTGCCATAGTCACCTCTATCTGTTTTCCTTCGCCCATACGATATTCATCGATGGAGTTGTCGATGGCCTCTTTGATAAGGATATAGATACCATCGTCGGAGTGCGAACCGTCGCCCGCGCGTCCGATATACATACCATATCGAAGACGAATGTGCTCTATGTCCTCGAGGTGACGTATGTTGTTCTCGTCATAGATCACAGACTTGTCTGCAACTGGTTGTTTTGAAAAATCTAATTCTTCTGCCATTGTATAGATCTTTGTTGTGCCGATGCAAGTGTCGGTCTGTTATAATTGTCCGCTTTCCACAAGTAGGATGATGCGGTTGACAATCTGATGTTCTTCTTTTGTTTCGTCAAAACCTGATTTCAAGTCAGCTCCGAGAATCTTTGCGAATCCTTGCCAAAAGAAAGCTCTGAAACCACCACGTAGCTCCTTGACGATTTCATATCCTGTCATATCACACTCTCTGTCCACAAGAGTGATTAGCATTTTGCCCTGACGTAATGTTAGCTTTTTGAGCATTGGCTCATACTGCTTATATATCTCGTCTTCTTTTTGCTTCATGAATGCTTTCTTTTCTTTGTCACTCATTCCTTCCATCTGCGAATGAAGGTCACGTAACATTGAACCGATAAGTTTTGCCCAGGGAAGGGTCCTTTTGACGTCGCGTACTGTTCTCCAATAGAATTTTTCCTGTTTTTCATTTTTGAATTCCAATGGAGGAAACACATATAGGGTGGGAAGCCCGGCAACCATGACAGTATCTCCGTTTTCCACAATGGCACGGAATACTGTGCCTTCTTCTGTGGACTCCGACGCATGACATACAGAGCTGAAAAAAGCACTTAAAATGGCCAATATATGTAAGATTCTTTTTGTCATAATTGCTTATTGTAAAGGCATCTCCAGTTTGCAAATATAGCAAATTAAATTAAAAATGCAGAATGCAAAATGCTAAATTAAACTCATCATTTTGCATTTGAAATCTCGGTTTTGAATTTATTCCGCATATTTCGTAGGATACCATGCGGTGACCAGACCGATGGCAAGGACTGAGAATATGATGACGATGATGTCGATGATTTGCACGTCTACCGGATAGTATTTGACAACGAAGTCGGCACCTTCGCTCAGACGTATGATTCCGAACCAGCTTTGTATTCCGCAAAGAAGTAGGCCGATCACGACACCAGCGAGGCATCCGATTACTGTTACCAGCCATCCTTCAAGAAGGAAGATACGTCTGATTGTTGAGTTTGTGGCACCTAAATGTTTCAAAGTTTGGATATCTCCTTTCTTCTCAATGATCAGCATGGATAGCGATCCGATGATGTTGACGATGGCTATCATCAGCACGAAGAACAGGATGAGGAATGTCACCCATTTTTCCACTTGCAACATACGGTAGAAGTCGGCATGAAGCGTCTCTTTGTCCAACACTTCGAAGGTATAACCCTCTGTGTCCGACAGCGTCTGTTCGATCTCTCTCTTTATTTTTTTGATGTCAGCCCCATCTTCCGTTTTGATGTCGATATGAGAGATATCGTGCGGCTCGTAGCCATACATCTCTCTTGCCACGTTGATAGGGATAAACGCGAATTTTGAATCTGTCTCTTGTTGGTTGACGGAGTAAAGTCCGCTCACGAAAATCTGCATCTGGTTGAATGCTCCTTCTGGGTTGGCCACACTCAGCTTGGCATCGTGTATAGGAGTGTAGAGTGTGACTGGCTCCACAAAATGTGTGCTGGCGTTCAGTTGCGCGGCAAGTGCGACGCCAAGAACCATGAATGGAGTCTCGTCTTTGCCGACGTTGAATTCACCTGCAAAAACAACGTCTTCTTTGATTATCCTTGAATAGTTGCCATCCACACCGCAAAGCGTGGCCGATGTCTGTTTGCCTCCGTTCATGAGAATCACGTCATCGGTAAGCACTGGAGCTTGGGCTTTGATGCCTTTGATGTTGCGTATCTCTTTTATTTGTGGCAGTGTGTCTGGATAGATTTTGCCCTCTTTGGGCTGAATTCTAAGGTCTGGATCAAACGATGAGTATAAATCTCCGACTACACTCTGGAATCCGTTGTAGACGGAGAGAATGCATACGAGAGCCAATGATGCCACACATATGCCAGTGGCGCACACGCCAGAGACGATATTGATGGCATTCTGTTTCTTTTTGGAGAACAGATAGCGTAAGGCTACTCGCAGTTCAAAACGCATTGTGATTAGTCCTCTTTAGTTTCAGGTAGAGAGTTCTCGTCGCTTGTGGCAGCATTAACAGCGTCTCTGTCGACAGCAAGCAGACGGTCGATAGTCTCAAGTTTGTCTAGAGTCTCGTCAAGCTTGAATATCAATTCTGGAATTACACGTACCTGATTCTTGATTCTCTTTCCTAGCTCATAACGTATGCTGCGGCTGCTGTTTTTCAATGTCTCTATCACATACTCGCTCTGAGCCTGAGGGAAAACACTGATGTATGCCTTTGCGACGCTCAAATCTGGAGAGATTCTGACTTCAGATACAGAAAGGATAGTACCCTTGAAAGTAGACGACACGTGAATGAACATGTCACCAAGTTCCTTCTGAAGCAGTCTTTCGATTTTATTTAGTCTTGTATTCTCCATATTCTTTTAATTTAAATTAGTATGCAAAGTTAATGATTTTTTGTCAATATCTAATGCTAGAGATCTCATTCTTGTATATAAACAAAAAGTGCGGCGGAATTTCCGTCGCACTCTTTGTATTTTGCGATCTCAGAATTACTGAGCTCTCTTTGCAATGTGGATAGAAACCTTAACGTAAGACCAACCGTTTCTGTCGTTAGTTCCGTCAGCCTTTTCTCCAACACCCTGGAAGCCTTTGTAAGCTGAAACCAAGATTCTGTACTCCTCGTTGTTTACAGCGTGCTGCTCAGGCATGTTCTCCTCACCGATGATGTAGCCCTTACCTAGGTTAAGGATTGAAGAGAAGTTGCCAGCCTCGTCAAGCTGACCTGGCCACAAGTAAACTACTAGAGTAAGCTCGCCAGATGCGTTGATGTAAGAAACACCATCCTCAGACTCCTTACCAACGTATGAGTCGTATAGCTCACAGATCTTCTTGATAGAAACCTGAACCTTGTTGTTCTTGTTAACGTATACGTAAGCACCCTCACCGTTACCGTTTGTAACACCTATGTGATCCTCGCCCTCGATAGAAGCGTTTGCGTAAAGCTTGTCACCATTCTGGATAGCGAAGTCGTCAGCGATTACTAGGTAGTCCTCGTCGAAGTCAAGATCGATCATGAAGTCTGTCTCACATGGACCAGGCTCTGGCTGTCTCTCATCCTCACCAGGATTGAACTCAGGAGACCAGTTTCCGTGGATCTCAGAAGATGTTACCAACTCATCACAGATTACAAGACCGCTTGGGCAAGCACCGTTCAATAGAGATACCTTCTTGCCAGGAGCGAAGATGTGGCAGTTCATGTTACGGCCATCGAATGTGATGTCACCAGTAGGAACGATGATTACATTGTGGTCAACAGTTGTCTGGTCACCGTCAGTTGCGAATGAGTTATTGTTACCCTCGCACCAAGGAGCCTTGTTACCGTTGTAACCTGCAACACCACCATTCTGGAATGCGCTCTGCTCAACCTTGATTACAGTGTATCCGTCGTAAGAGTACTCTGTGTAAGTCAAATTGTCAACTTCACCAGCGTTCTGGCCACCATAGTTTACTACAGTACCCTCAGTAGCGAATGCCTTAGCAATGAAATCCTCTGCGAATGCGAAGTTCTTATCGAACCACTCGTCACCTACGTTAACGATTGCACGCTTACCGTTCTGGTTGAAGTTAGAAAGGTTACAGTTTGAACCTGTAAGTAGCAAACCCTGATCGTTTGGCTCAAGACTCTGCTTCTCACCCTTCTCATTGTAGAAGTAAGAATATGTCTTACGGTTGTTGTCTAGTGAACCTGCAGCGTAATTCTTTACAGCCCAACCGTTCTCTCCGTGGAAGAAACCAGTTCCCTTGTTACAAATTACGTTAACATAAGCTGTAGAAATATTGCTGTCAACCAAACGAAGGTCCTCTCTCTTAATGTCATTTACTACAACATCCTGGCTCTTTACAACGTAAACTTCGCTCAAGTCGTTTCCGCCTGCCTGTGCAGGAGCAACATTCATAGAACCAGCACCAAATCCTCTAGTGATTGCTGAAACTTGTTTTAGGTTCGAAGCTTGATTAGGAGTGTTGTCACCACCTAGAAGGCTGTTCTCCTCGCTTGTACATCCTGCCAATGCAAGAGTTGCACAAGACATTACAAATAATTTTTTCATTTTTTTGTTTATTAAGTTTTTTTCCTAATTCTTAATTTAATCCGTATATTATAAATAGTGTTTTTCAATTGCTCGTCTTTTTCATGGACTTGCCGATCTAAAAAACATTGCAAAGATAAGTACTTTTTTGTGTTGAACAATATTTTTTCTGATTTTTTATACTTATGCTTTTTTTACGTATTTGATTTTAAAAAAGCTAAAATATGCAAAAAAAATATGCATTTTGAATGTTTTTTTATTCATAAAATATGACTGAAACCCCTTTGTGTGCTATGTTTTTGAATTTTTGCTGTTTTTGCAATTTTTGCATAAAACATTCTTTATAGCATGTATTGTTAAATTTCGTTTAAGTTTTTTTAACTTTTGATTGCTCTTTTTTTCGTAAATTTGCGATGTTAATACTAATAAAATATGGCTGACGGATATTTGGAAAGCCGTTATGATGCTTATCAGAAGAAAAAAGCAGAGTGGGAAAGAAAAAAGAAACTTGGACTGCTAAAAAAGAAACAGCCTTCTGATGCAAATAAGACGGAAACTAATAAATGATCGCAATAAATGATGTTGCATTGTAGACGCAGTTGCTCGCGTCTATTATCTTAAAATTTATGATTATGAAACGTGTTATATATATAATATGTATGATTTTGCTGTCGGTGTCTTCAATGTCGGCACAAACCACATACGCTTCGAAAAAGGAGATTAAGGAGTACGAGACGGCTGTGCTTCTTATGGGGTCTGGTAATTATACGGAGGCTTTGCCTAAGCTTCAGACTTTGGTGCGTGGCAACAAGGAGTTTGTGGACGCTGCATGGACTCTTTCTGAACTTTACGGTCTTATGCGCAACGATACCAAGATGATTCAGACTCTTGAGTCAGTTGCTAAGCCTAAATTGCCTCGATACTATAATTCTGTAATGCGTCTGGCTAAAGCGTATCACAATACTTGTAACTACGAGAAGGCGATCGCCACTTATGAATTGATCCCTCAGAAGGAGATGACATATTATAAGATGGCTCAGAAGGCTATCGCTCAGTGTAAGGACGGAATTGAGCTGGCTGCGTCTCCCATACCTTTCCAGGCAAAGAATATGGGGCCGAACATCAATACTCAGTATGATGACTACTGGCCGTCTATAACTGCCGATGAAAATCTTTTCTCAACTACAGTGAATATCGGCAAACTTGAGGGCCAGTCTACTGTGGGTAAGGGTGTGCATGAAGATATTTTTATCGCGAAGAAACAGGGTGCCAGCTGGGCTAAGATTGAGAATGCGGGACAGTCTCTTAATTCCATTGGAAATGAAGGTGCTCAGTGTTTTTCTTTGGATGGACGCTACTTGTTCTTTATCGCGTGTGATCGCCAGCAGGGTATGGGCGGATGTGATATCTATTATTCTATTCGTGAGGGAGACGGTTGGTCGAAAGCCATCAACCCTGGTGCTCCGCTCAACACGAAACATTGGGAGACTTACCCAAGCTTGAGCCCCACTGGTGACGAACTCTATTTTGCCAGCACACGTCCAGGTGGAGTGGGCAAGTCTGATATCTGGAAGTGTAAGGTGACTATCAAGGACAACGGTATGCTTGAATTCTCAGAACCTGTGAATATGGGGGCTCCGATCAATACTCCGGACGATGAGCAGTCTCCGTTTATCCATGCCGACAACCATACTTTGTTTTTCTCTTCAAAAGGACAGAAGGGATTGGGCAAGATGGATATTTTTGTCTCATACAAGGATGAGAACGGCAAGTGGAGCCAGCCGAAGAACATGGGTTATCCGCTCAACACTTGTAGGGATGAAATCGGTTTCGTGGTAAATGCTAATGGTGATAAGGCGTATTATTCATCGGATGGTCAGGAGAAAAACGGAAAGGGCAGGGAAATATATGAGATCGATATGACCAAAAGTCCGTTGAAGCCGTTGAAGAAGATGAAGTATAGCAGAGGTAAGATCGTCGACGAGTCTACCGGCAAGCCAATCCAGACGAAGATCAATGTATATAGTACGAAGACTAATGAGAAGGTGTTTACTTCCGTCTCTGATAAAAAGACTGGAGAGTTTGTCACTTGTGTTCCTGAAGGCGAGGAGACGGGATTGAATATCAACAAGCGTGGCTATATGCTTATCAGTGAACATTATGATAACGACAAGGCTGTAAAACTTGATGATAAGAAGGGTATTGCTCTTGAAACTATTGAGGTCGGTAAGAAGATCACTCTGAAAAATATTTTCTTTGATTTTGACAAGTCTACGCTAAAGACTGCATCTTATAATGAGTTGGGCAATTTGATCCAGTTCTTGAAGACTAACCCTACTGTTAAGATCCGTCTATGTGGCCACACCGACAGCAAGGGTAATGCTGAATACAATAAGAAATTGTCGGACACTCGTGCCAAGACAGCCTACGATTATCTGGTTAAGCATGGAATCAACGCTTCTCGCCTGGAGTATAAGGGATATGGCGCAGAACAGCCTATTGCTGACAATAAGACAGACGAAGGAAGAGCTATGAACCGTCGCACCGAATTTTTGATCATAGGAAAATAAAATCAGACTATTGTCCTGAGTTAACTCCCGTGTGATGAAAATCGCATGGGAGTTTTTTTGTGTGGGGTTGTTATATCAAACTTTATCTTTCGTATAAAACTTGAGAAACAGAAAGTGCGAGTAGGAAGGTCAAACATGGACTTTGTTTTGTGTATTATGCATCAAACATCTCCACTTGCGACTTCAATTCTATTGCCGCCACAAGATTACCTTTCGGCGAAATCACAAACAAATCCCAATCCTTTGTTGCACACGATAATACCCAGGGATGTGATTGTTCTTCAGATAGACACATTCCTTTGGTACACCAGCCTCAATAGCAACGCGGGTAAGCAACTCAAGGAAAGCATCAAGCTGTTTGCCAGCAAGTACATTACCTTGTTTCTCTTTAGTCTCCCAAAAGAGTTTACTGCGGAAGAAATATTTTTATTGTAATCCATGTTCATTATTATTCTATATAAGTTACTTTATCAACCCCTGCTCATCCAAGAACTTCCCGAATGCTTCAAGGATGGTGGTTGTTCTTTCCTTGATGTCGGCTTCTGCAAAGTCAGTTTTTGTCTTTGCAAGCTGTTTCAGTTCTAATAAACAAGTAGCTTTCTTATCGTCGCCCTTTGATGTAGTGTAGCCATTGTAGTATTTCATCTTGTCGCCAAAACGGAAGTCGGATGCACGGATGTTGATGCGCTTTTCAAGAATTGACTTGTTGCCGAGCTTCTCAACCATTTCCTTTGAACTGAGTGATTTCTCCAAATCGTAACGGTTGCGGGCATAGATGTGTTCTATCTCAAAGACAGTATCAAGTGAAGGACGCTCTTGGTTATCATCCTGCATGCACCACCACACGAGCATTGACTTAGTGATAGGACGACCGTTGTAGAAGTTGTAGTTATCAAACTGATTTGCCGTCTGTTGCTGAGGGAAACGGAAATCTGCGAATTCTACTTCCTTGCCATTGATGAGGTTCACCATCTCGGCATAAATCGGTGTGCGTAGGGCATTTACACCAGGATTCGTGATGGCGTATGCCCAAATGAAGGCAATGCTGCGAGTCAAGAAGTTGTAGAACTTTTCATCATCAAGCTGGTTGTCAGCATCCTTATTGCAAAGGAAATAAACGCTCACGAAGAACGTCCACATGCTGTTAGGTGCATAATTGAGGACAAAAAAGTTGGCGCAACACTCTCTGCGAAAATCGATCATCTGACATGGAATAAACATCGTTCCAGAAATCAGCAAGCAACTCCATGTTGCAGAGAGTCTCATCGCTTTGGAGCAAGGCATAGTTGTTGGTTCCATAGAATGAACGCAAAGCCTCAGTTGTAGAACGTT
Organism: Paludibacteraceae bacterium; assembly: GCA_024401565.1. Classification (GTDB taxonomy): domain Bacteria; phylum Bacteroidota; class Bacteroidia; order Bacteroidales; family Paludibacteraceae; genus UBA1723. The sequence goes on along the minus strand of JAKSKU010000005.1, from coordinate 34,120 downwards.
TGATGCCTTTCTTTGCACGTTCATAATACATGTAACGAGAGAAAAGTTCATCCATCGGCGTGCCGCTATTGGAGTGAAGATGCTTCTCGCAAATCTCCTCCAGCTTACGCCAGCGCTTAATGAAATCATCTTTCTTACCAAGCTTCGAGTAGTACTTGTAGAACTCAGCTTTGAAGATGTCGGCATCCGAAAGTGCCTTACCACGATTGTTAAGCGTAGAGAAGATACGAAGTGCTGTGTCCTGTACGTCAGCTTCGATTGGAAGTAGGATGCAGTTGTTCAGAATTCGGCTGGGCAAATATGGGAAGTATGCAGGATAATCAGCAACAAACTCGTCAATTTTGCCTTGGAAGAAACGGAAGTTCTCGGCATAACGGCTTTTCATCTTGTCGTTGACAATACCGTCCTTGAGAATAGCAAGAAACTCCTCTTTATCTTTATCGGTAGCGACCTCCGAATTGATTTTCAAAAGGTTCATGTCAGGTTGGTCAAACTCGTCCGTCTTCCAGATGCACTTACCAATCATCTCGCGAAGCAACTGACTCTGCTTGTCCTTCATCTTCTCAAAACGTGAATAGAAAGCACGGAGCAGGAGCATGATGGTTGTCAAACGCTGTTGACCATCGATGATTTCCATTTGGCCGTTGTCGTTTTTGAAGGTAACAATAGGTCCAAGGTAATACTCGGCTGTGGTTCGGTCAAAATTGTCAGCATCGCCTTCGGGAATTGCAAAAGCAAACACATCTTCCCAAAGTGTGAAGCACTCCTTCTCTGCATCCCATGCGTATGGACGCTGATAGTCAGGTATGAGGAAATCGGCCTTGTTGTCGCTCAGCAGATTCTTTATTGTTTTCTGGTCAACATTAAGTTTTGACATAAGTATATGTTCTTTGTTGTTTATTCTATTGTATTGTATTCAGTATAATAGATATGTGATTATTGATTCACGGCTTCCCAATGTCCTGTTTTGTTGCTTCCCACATACTTAATGAGATTCTGATCTCGGAGGACGTAGAGATCTCGTTTGATAGTTGTAACACTAGCACCTAATGCTTCAGACAATGTTTGTGCGTTTATCGTATCATTTATCGTATCATTTATCGTACCATTTTTTATTATCTCGTAAATCTTGCGTTGTCTTTCAGTAAGTTGCGATAGTTTTACAGTATCATTTACAGGGACATTTACCGTATCATTCTTCTGAGTATTTTCGACAGTTCCAACATTCTTGGCAATCTCATAATACCTCTCTGAAAGATTGTAGCCATCTTGTGCTGAGATGAGCAATCCTTCGTCAATAAGTTTGCGTAGTGTTACCTCATCTGTATGGCGTTGACTTTCGCCTTGTGAAGCACGGAAGAGGGCAAGAAGGTCAAATACGTTGAGTTTGTTGTTTGCAGGTCTGGAGTTCTGCAACTCTCGTGCATAGAGCATGAAGGCTGGGTACTTGATTTCGCCAGGGAGTCGCAAGCATACCTGCCAATCGTCTGTTAGAGAGTAGTCTGGCAAACATTTGCCATCCATTAGGCAATGGTAGAACATCTTATCAACGCCCTGTCCGCTCTTCTCGATGAAACCTGCCTTCTGCAATACCTCGGTGATGAGTTTGCAACGTGGCATACTGTTGACCGTAAGGATATTGTCCACATCAACACCAACAGGGAAACCTCCAGCATTGGTGATGATGAGTTGGTCGGGATATTGCTTGACTACCACATCGCTCTGGATGAACATCACGCGATGGCAGCAAGCATTGAGGATTGCCTCTCGTACTACTTCTCGATTAAACGCAGGAATGTCACCAATGCGGAAACCGTCATTGTAGTGTTGCAATGGATTGCTGGCAGGTTGGTTGATGTAGTTCCACACAGAATCAACCATCAGTACAAGTGGTTCTTGGAATTCCTGACGTGCAGTGTATTCTATCATAGAGTGATATAGGCGGTACTCTACAGTCACGCGATTGCAATACAGATGCTTGCGTATTGCTTCTGACTTGCCAAGAAGGATGAGGGCAGCATTGGTCAACTGACCATCCTTATTCATGAGAGCAAAATCGTGGAGCACCTGCAAAGTTGGTGTGCTCACAAACTCTGGCTTGTTCCAACGTTGGGCATAGCCCTGCTTTATCACACGGATGGCTTCTTCGTCAAGGTCTTCAAGCGAGAGCCCCTCGCAGATCTTCTCTGAGAAGTCTGGTTCTGACTCCTGCAGTATCTTGAGATACATAGCATCGGACATTGGCTTGAGTTCTTCGCCAACGCGCATCAATGGCACGTCCTCAAACTTGAAGACTTTGCCGATAGGGCGTGAAGGGACCTCAATCACCAACACACGACGTTTCTCTTCGTCGTAGAGTTCGTAAATCTCTGGACGAATGGTTGTGTCGCGATAGATGTCCGACTCCAGTTGTCCGATGGCATCTTGTGCTTGGCGAGTACCTGTGACACGATGCGGAAAGTTGTCGTGCATACCTATGACCAAACGACCGCCACCTTCATTACAAAGAGCGATGACATAGCCAAGGATGCAGCGACGACGATCCTTCGGATTGGTCTTGCCTCGACCATCGTAGGAAACGTTGCCTCCTTCGCCCGCCTTGAACTCAACACGGTCTTCGGATTCGCGCATTTGCTGGAGTTGCTGTATGGTGAATTTATTCATTATTGTTGTGGCCTCGTTTTTTTTGATATGTTTGTCTGCAATCAAGTTTGATAGAGTCGGTTGCCCCACTTAAATTCTCAAACAAAAATACTCAAATATACTGTATATATGCAATTGTTTGAATGATTTGTCAGTTTTATTGTGTTATACATGACAAAATACTGTATTTTTGCAGACGTGGTTTATTACAATAGAATACTTTAGAGTTTAGAAATGAAATTTAGAATTCTTATTGCATTCTTATTTATTGTTGGTCTGGTTTGGTCCCAAAATGAAGTGACGCCTCCGATTGATACTTTTCCTGAGGATTCTATTCCTGAGGATTCGGTTTCATTGGACAGCCTTCCTTTAGATTCTCTACCGTTGAATTCAATCCCAGTCGATACACTTCCAATGGATTCACTGCCGTTGGACACAATCATAGTCGATACACTTCCAATGGATTCTTTGCCGTTGGACACAATCATAGTCGACACACTACCAATGGACACAATTCCAGTCGACACAGAGATAGTCGATACTGTGATAGTCGATACAATTCCGTCGATTGAGATTGTCAATATAGAGAATCCGGCAGTGCAAGCTTATATGGCCGACAGCACTTATTATTATGATACCGATTACAACACAAGCGTCATTCTTGACTACAACACATCGGAATATTGTGAGTCAGACCGAGATTATCCTAATGGTAAGGTGGTAAAGTGGACGCCTGGTGCGTCTGTCTCTGAGATAGCAGGAATCTGCATAACTGTAAGTGAGAATGAAAATTTTTCAGACAGCGTCACATTTTATCCTGCCTCTTTGCTTGCCGACAACTATACTATTTGCAACATGATTCCTGACAGGACATATTATTATAAGGTAGAGGAGACGCATGTGGACAAAACAGTGGCTGAGGTTGCGAGTGGAGTGTTTCGTACTGTTGGTCAAGTGAGAATGATACGTGTGGATGGATGCCGCAACGTCAGAGACATGGGAGGCTGGATGACTCAGTTTGGAAAGCCTATTCGTTATGGAAGGCTTTATCGAAGCGGTAAGTTTGAAGGTGTCACCAAAACGGGAATACATGACTTTAAAGACAACCTTAAGGTAAAGGCTGAACTTGATTTACGAGAGGAATCAAGGTTGTCATATTCTCCTTTGGGCTATGATGTTGATTATCAAAAATACGACAATTCGTCATATTACAAGGGCCTTGCTAATTATGGTTTCGTATATGCAAATGATATGAAATGGGTGGTGGCGCGTTTGCGTGAAGGAAAGAATGTTGATTGGCATTGCGCGATTGGGTGCGACCGTTGTGGCACATTCTCTTTTCTTGTTGGAGGAGTGTTAGGTATGAGTGAGCTTGATCTTTGTCGTGATTATGAATTGTCTACATTCTCTGGCAATGACAGACCTCGTGGTTCGGAGACATATGGTTTTGACAAGGTGATTCCTTATATCCGTGAGTTTGGACCAGAAAACGACCTTGCCAGATGTTTTTACAACTATTTGTTAAGTGTAGGTGTCGAAGCAGTGGATCTTGACTATTTGCGTTCAGTAATGCTTGAAGGATTTTCAGTTGATACTGGATGCAAACAGGTGGCACAGGCATGTGTGCAATCTCCGTTGAGAATCTATTCGATAAACGGAATACATCAGTCTTGTTTGCAGAAGGGTATAAATATCGTGGTTGGTGAAGACGGTACTGTCTCAAAATGCTATATCAAATAATTAGCTTAAGAGATCTAAATACAACTCCCGTGTGATGAAGGTCGCACGGGAGTTTTTGTTATTCTGGTACGTAGATGATTTCTCCGTTTTCCAGTTCGTAGGCGATGCCGACTTTTTTGCCTCGTTTGCCTTCCGACTGTGATTGGTCTTCACTCGGAGTATACTTGTTGATTTGTGATCCTTCTTTGGTTATGATCTCCATATTCTCTTTGCCTGGATTCTTGATCATCGTGAAATCATCTTGGCTGAACATCTCTGTCATATTGAATCGTGTGACCAATGCCACCATAAGTGCCACGGCGAATACCATAGCGACGTCGAAAAGGTTGGATACCGTTGACATAGGGTCGTCCTCTTCTTGATTCTTTAATAGATTGTGTCTCATCTTTTCTACGATTATTTTTTTAGAATCTCATACAAATATTCCAAGTTTGTTATATCCTGCAGATACCAACGTTGCTTGATTTGCTGAGTGACGTATCCGATGGCTGCGGCTACAAGTCCAGTGACGGTTGTCGCGAAAGCCACCTGCATATTGCGTGCCATCGAATCTATATCTCCTGATGCCAAACCTGCTAATGCTGGTCCCATTGGTATCAACGTTCCCATCAATCCCATCATAGGGCCAAGTTTGGCAAGCATCTTGGAAGTGGTCAGATCTTTGTCTGCCTCAATCTCGTACTCTGCCAACAGACGTTGGATTTCAGCCGGCTCGTCTTTGGCTTCAATGATGGCTTTGATATATCGGTTGACGAGCATGTCGCTCTTCTTTGGCAGACGCTCAATCACTGCGTCGACATTTTCCCTCGTCACTCCAGTCAACGCCTTTCTCACTTGTGAGGCAGATTTGTGGATGGCAAGGTATTGTCCGAAGAAACTTCCGATGAGAAGGAGTGATCGGATGAAAAGAAGAATCAAAATGATGATGACAGGCACTAATAAGCCTGTTGAAATCCAGTAGAGAATATCGCTGATAATTTCCATTGTTATATATAATTTTCGTTTTTACTTTTTGATTCCGACACCTGTTGCACAGGAATCGGCTACCAATCACTACGTGCAAGGTCCGCTGGACCATAGTCCGGAGGACTTAGCCAACGGATTGGTAGCCGATTCCAAAATTTTGTCAGTTGCAAACTGACAAAATTTTGGTGTCGGTTTTATTGATTATTTATTATTAAATCTAAGCCAGCCAATGATGCCGCAGACGACGGCGAGAATGAAGAATGTTGCCAACGCGAGCCATTCTATCGGATCAGAACCGTGGAAGGTTGTAGTGCCGTTCACTGTGGCGACGACGCCAAGAATGAGAATCAGTGTGGATAGTAGGAATAGCACCTCCAGACGCAAATCTTTCTCCGGTATGAGCCAATGTAATCCCCATGCTCCCGTCGGCATTATTATTCCGATAACTCCTGCTAATGTCCACGCGATTATAGAAAAGTCGACGCCGGGAAAGGCGTAGATGGTTTGCACCAAAGCGTAGAATAGGACGGGGAAAACAAGTATGCCTGGAAAGAAGCGTAGAATGCGATAGATCCAGATAGTGCGACGTCGCATAGGCTCTCCATACAACATCTTTCCAGAGAGAATGCAGTAGGCGATTTGCCAGAACACTTCAATCGTAAGCACCACACTCACATCAAGCATCAATGGTTGGTTTGCCAACCACGCCTGAATCTCATTTCTGCTCTGCTGGATTGCCCATTCCCACGTCATCCCCACAAAGATGGAGCAGGCGGCAGTCACCACTGCCACTTGCCACCACTTTAGAAAGGTAAGTTTTATCCAGGTGTTGAGAAACACCAGCACCATCAGAACAAGAACTATCGTCTCCATATTATTCTTCCTCTGCTTTACGACGTTTGCGCACCACGACAAGTATGATAATCAGCACCACGATGGCTATGCCGATCACTACCGATGTTGTGACGAGTGTGGTTGATGTCTCAGCTGAATCCATCAGCGTCTCTTTCTTTAAGACGGTGCCAGATTTCTGCTCCTGCTCATTCTGCTGGGAGTAATTCTGTTGCTGTTCAAGTTGTTTGTCGCGAGCTTGTTGTTGGATTTTGCCCAACTGTTGCTTTTGTGCGTCAGTGGCGTGGAAATAACCTTTGTCCGCAGCTTGGAGCATCGACGTCGCCATCTGCTCCATAGCGGCAGGATTTTGTTGGCTTATAAACTGGTCGATGCCGAGTTTGAATTTATCGTCCACGTAGACGGCATAGATTTCATCCCACATCTGAGGGTCGATTGTAGATTGACGTGTCACGCTCCAGCCGTAGGTGTTTTGTATGATTTCCGCAAATCCAGCTGCTGATGAGGCTCCTCCTTTCATCTTCTCTTTGATGTATGTCGGATTGAAGATTGTGGAGCGGCTCTCCACGCCAACAGCCTCTTTCAACTCCTGCATACGATTATGGTTACGGTTGCGATAGTCTGCCATATAGGCATCTGGTTCTTTGCCTGTGACCTCAGTGACGGCAAGATTGATTCCTCCCATAAATTCGTAAACGTGGTCGAGCGAAAGAGCACCCCAAGTGTTGGATTGACGTGGTTGTGTCACCACATCAGTGCGAGTTAGCGCGGCGGCGAAAGCCTCTTTGCTGTAGCGTTCCCACCCGTCGACGCTGCCATAGAATGCTCCCATATTATTCATATAGACGTCGGCTATCTCACTTGTGTTCTGCCATCCACCTTGGCTCTGCACCATACCTTGTATGCCTGTGCCGTAGTTGCCATTCACACCGCCAAACACTCTGAATGATGCCATCTCACGAGCCTCCTTCGGGGATATCCCTTGTGATGTCAGATATTGTTCTGATTCGAGAACACCGGCTGCCACCTGATTCTCAAACTTATCATCTTTGGCTGCGGCAGCCATCGTCACAGCACGGTTGATGAGATAGAGACGTGAGGCTGCCAAGTCTCGTAGCTGGCCGGATGTCTGCACCACCACGTCGATGCGAGGACGTCCAAGTTGTTCGCTTGGAATGAGTCTGATATCAGTGACACGACCGAACGCATCACGGATGGGCTCGATTCCAAGCAAATAGAAAATCTGAGCTATGGAAGCTCCTTCGGTCTCGATAAATTCCGAGCTCCACAGAGTGAAACTTACTTTGCGTGGTATGCTGTCGTGATGAGCCTTGCGATACATCTGGATTGTGCTTTCTGCCAATTCTTTACCTTTCTCCCACGCTTTGGCACTTGGTGTATTTTCGGCATTCACTCCGTAGAGGTTTCGTCCTGTTGGCAAGGTACGTGGATTGCTCACCACATCTCCTCCAGTCGACGGAGCTGTATATCCACCGTTCAAGGCATTCAACAGTGATTTCATCTCTTGCTCTGGTGCGGAAAGTAGTCCACTACGGTAGTTGGTTACGTTTTCGATAGTGTGGCAAAACTCCATTATGGCACGACTTTCGTTTTTCTCTGCTTCGGTGTAATGAGGCAAAAACTGCTCTATCATCTCCTCCATATCTTGTCCGCCCTGGTTGGCTTCAGACGATTTTAGCCCCATCGCTTCTGCCATCTTTTTGAGTGCGGACGCAGGGGCTCCCATCATTTTGGCCATTGCCAAAGCTTTGCGTGGATCCATACCTTTGCCAGCCTCTTTCATCTTTGCAATCTTGGCAGAATCCGTTGTCGACGATATGTTGTCGACAATGGGGGCTGGTTTTACCTTTTTCTTCATAGATCCCATCATCCGCATCATAGCCATCATATCCATTGGCTTGGTGTCATCCTCTATTTTTCTTGCTTTGGCAAGTTGTTCCGACGTGATGTGTGTCAATCTGCAAACCAAAGCGTCGTCGGCTTTCACGTCGCCTTTAAGTATTTGGTTGACAAGCGTGCGGGCCGGTTGCAGGTATTGTTTGCTAAAACGGGATTGATGCTTCTCCACGTCGTCTGCCACTCTTCCCATCTGTTTGTCCAATGCCAACAGACTGTATGCGATTGGGTCGGTTGCCATTGCTATGACTGATGATGTGATGCGAATATCTTCGTACGGCTCACCTAAGGTGTATAACTGGCCTGTCATCTTTTCGTTTATGATCTCCTCTGCAAACTGCTCTACGCGGGCAATCTCCTGTTCATTCCAGATGGAAACGATGCTCGAATCCAAACGTAAATCACGATGGATGCCCATCTCCACAGCAATTATCTTTACTTTGTTAGCATTCTCATCTGATGGCTTGGCTCCGTATTGCTCAAGAGCAGAAGTCAAATCCTTGTATTGGTCGCGAAGCTCACTCTCCATAAACGGGGCCGTTAGATGGCTTTGTATTCCGGCATACGTGCGTCGTTTAGCAATCAACGCCTCTCCTACATTGCCTATGGTGTAGATGTAGAAATGAGGCAGATGTCCGACCATCTTGTCTGGCCAATCCTCACTCGACAATGCCACCTGTTTGCGTGGAGTGTATTCCAAACCTCCGTGTGTGCCGAAGTGGATCAATGCATCGGCTTGGAACTCATCACGGATCCAACGATATGTTTCTTGGAATTGTAGAGTTGGCTCTTTGCCAGTACCGTGAACGATGGCAAACGTGTCTGATCCTTCTCCTGCCATCGGTTGTGGCATAATTTGGATATTTCCGTAGTCTTGTTGGCTCAAACGGAAATCTTCCACTCTTGCTGGCAGATTGTCGACGCGATAGCCTTCTGATTTTAGCCTTTTCAAAAGGTTGTAGAGCGACGGAATACCTTCCAAACCTGCGGCGGAAAGTGTATTCTGGAGTGGATTGCCAAAGTAGACGATGGCAATCTTCTTCTCATTGTTTGGTTTCGTCTTTAGGTTGATGTAGCCATTCAATGTCTTGACGAATGTCTCCAATCTGTCTGGAATAGTGTAAACCTCACGAAGTCCGTCGTCGTTCGTACGTTGGGCAAAAAGCACGTAGGGACGGATTGCACCGTCGACCTCGGGCACAACTAAACTTTGGGATAGGAATCCGCCTTGCATTCCCTGTTTGTCTGCCATCCACTCTTCTGTGAGCGTGTTGACATTAAGCGGACAGAATAGAGGAATATTAGTATGTTCAAGATATCTAACCATTGCGTCGCCCATACGTCCGTGTGCAAAATTGACAATTGCTGATGGCGCGATGCTGTCGAGAATATCCATGTCGGCCTGAGCATTGACATTTGGCAGAATATATGCTGTGTGACCGGCTTTTTCAAGAGCGGCACAAAGTTCATACGGTGAACCCATGGCTCCTGTCAGGATGATATGACTGCCATTGAGTTTGATATTGTGTTTGTCGAGATACGACTCATATTCAGCCACACTTTGGAATCCAACCTCTTCATCGTCGGGATTGTCGAGATTGGAATGGATCAAAAGATAGCGACGTTGAGGAACGACGGAATCGATCTCTCCTTTGCATATTATTTTCCCGTCGACGTGGGTACGGACATAATTGAGCATTGATCGATAGTTCACTCGGCTTGCTCCGTTCAGATAGGCTTTGAGTGTATCGGCTGTTGTGCTGTCCACACCTACGATTGCATTGGCAGGATTAGTGGCCATAGTGGTGAGGATAGGGTGGCCCAACAGTGCAGCCATCTCAATATGGTCTCGCTGCTCTTCTGTGATGCGGAGCCCCATGCCATTGATGAAAACCATATCATATTTCTCAATCTCATTCACTTTTTCCAGTGGCAGTTCCTCGATATCAATCATCGGATTGTCGTTGGCTTTGTTGATTACTCCAAGCTGTAGAGCCTGGTAGTTGATAAATGCCACTTTCGTACTTGAAAACCAAGTGCGATAGACACTTACAAAGGCAACCACCACAAGGATGGCTGCCAATGCAGGTAACACAATTTGTTTAATTCTACTTTTGTATTTCATCTTTCTTTTTGATTAAACGGTCGATATCTAATGATGCTCCTACGCTGTAGTTGCGTCCTGTGGTCATAGGTGAACTATAACCGTAGAATTTCGGAATAAAGTTGAAGAGGTTGTCGACGGTGAAATTCACCTTGACTCCTTTGCATATTCGTTGCTGAAGCATCAGTTTCCATAGTGTGTAGCCTGGATCTGCGTCTTCGGTTTCTTTTTGAGGCTTACCTTGCATGCGTCCGCTCAAACCTATGTTAAATCCATAGTTGTCAGTAAACTGATGGTCATAGTCCACACGCCACGTCATAGAATGGTTGCGAGGCTGAGTGAAGTAGCTGCCTATATTAGCACCGTCGGTATGAGTGTAGGCGTAACTATACTTGATCCCAAAGCCACATTTCAATTTATACTGCATGGATAGGTCGGCTCCAGTCACAGTCACTCCGTCCTCATTGCTGTATAGTGAGCTGGTCAATGCTCTGCGAGTGACACCGTTGGCGTCGACGTAGGAATAAGAGTCCTTGTCGGCATCGTAACTGACGGAAGGGTCATGGTAATCCACTTGGTAACCGCCTCTCTCGTATGCCTCGTCCTCCACCCAGTATTTGCTGATTGAGCTTACTCGTTTGTCGAAGATGTTGCAGTAGCCCATCAGAGTGATGTTGTATGAACCGTCGAAGACATTATCGTTGTCGAGACGTCCGTTGTGCTCGAACGCAAGATTGAAATTGTTACTTTTCTCTGGGTCGAGATCGGGATTTCCGCAGATTATATAGCCCATATTTCCCATGTCGAACTGCATATACATCTCTTTAAGGGTAGGGGCACGGAATCCTCCGGCATAACTTGCTCGAAGCGACACTTTGTTCCATTTGTACATTGCTGCCAAACGGGCTGTGGTAGCCTGTTTTTGAGATGCTGAGAAGTAGTCGTGACGCACACTACCAATGAAGTTTAATCGTTTGGTTGGGTTGTAGTCAAACTGAGCGAAGATATCCCAGTTGTTTTGCTCGTGCTCCGTATTGTCGAGAAATTGGTAGGTCGACAAATAGTCGTGCATGAAATCAGAACCAAGAGTCAAGACATTTTTTCCAAACTCCTGATTGTAGAGCAGATGAACCACATTTTGTGTGTTGTTGTAGTCGTGGTCGTGGGTGCGTGTGCCATCTGGCTGATAATTAGCCTTATCGTATTTGTCGTAACTGTACGACGCTTCCAGATTACGACCATTCTTCCAGTCGTAGACCGCTTTTAGTCCACCGCTGTAGCCATGAAAATGATATTCATAGGTGTCACGGTAATTCTCACGGTAGAAATAGCCTCCACGAGCAGTAAATTTCAAATGTTCATTGGGGGTAAAAACGAGTCTCTCTTTGATGTTGTGGTTTCTGTTTCCGTAAAGTCGACTCAATTTTGATTTCGTCGCAGGTAATTCTCTTCCGTCGAGAATAGCCTGAGCTTGTTCCAAAGCAGACGGTGCGTCAGTAGGAAGATTGATATTGTCAATTTTAGTTTGCTGGTAACTTGTCTGGCTGTTCCATTTTTTGATGTTAAACGAAACAGATCCTCCGTTTCTCCACTCATTACCCATGGAAGAATAGCGGGAGTTGATATTGGCAGTCCACGGCTCGGAACTTTCTCTGCTTATGATGTTGATGACACCTCCCACAGCGTTGCTTCCATATAATGCCGACGACGCACCCTTCACGATTTCGATTCTACCCACGTTGTCCAAATCCAGACGGTTGTAGTCGGTGTTGTCCATTGTCTCACCTGCCAGACGTTCTCCATCCACAAGGAAGAGCACTGCGTTACCGCCAAAACCATTCATGTTGAGCGACGTCTCCTGACTCATAGCGTAACCAAACTCCAGACCTGGCAATTCTTGCGTCAGCATATCCTGGATGTTGGTGGCGTCAGTTTTTTTGATATCATCAATGTTGATCAGACGAGTGACAACCGGCACTTCCATCAAAGTCTTGGGAGTCATGGTCGCTGTCACAACGACCTGATCAAGAGTTGTCTGGTCCTCGGCAAGACGCACATTGCAGTATATTTCGTCTTTGGAATCTTTCACTGTCACTTTCTTAGGTTCAAAACCAACATAAGTGACCTCAAGTTGGCAGTTGCCAGGCATAACCTTCAACTGGTAGTTGCCATGGGCGTCAGTGGCTGTGGCAGCGTCACGTTGCCCTTTGGCAGTGACGTATGCACCAATCAGTGGCTCCCCATGTTCATCAGTCACCTTCCCCTTGACCACTCTCTGTTCAGCCCACATTATGGAAGAGAGCGACGTCAAAGTACATAATATAATCAACCTCAATCGTTTCATCACCATTGTTTAGATGGATGAGAGACGCACATCCATGCGTCTCTACATTCAATGTTCGTTTATTTCTTCTCTCCTTTGAATGACACCAACATAGCCATAGGCATTTTGCCATACTGTAAGCTGTATGTGATAGCTGCAGTGTTGGCAGATACAACTACAGCGACATTGCTGAAAGTGTAGGCCTTCTCAACATCGTTCACTGTCACGCTGCCTGAGACACTCTCTGCTGTGGCAGTGTAGACATTGTTGGAAGCTGAGGCTTTAAGGTCACAAGTAAGAGAAGGAAGAGCCATCGCACCCGAACCTGCCGACGGAGTGACAAGCTGGATAGTGTTGTCGTCGACCTTGTTGATTGTCATCACAACCTGAGTCGTGTCGCCACTTCCCATAACAGTAAGGACATAATCGCCATTGTATGAGCCAGCCATAGCTTCTGCTACAGAAATAGTGGATGCTGGAGTGTTGTCATCGTCGTCGTCATCACAAGATGAAACACTCATTGTCATAGTGGTTGCGGCTATCATCATAGCCAAGAATTTTTTTGATTTCATTTTTTATGTTATTTATTTGATTTATATTTTTTGCCTTTTCTATATACGATATATCCGGATATTAAGACTAACGTCAGTAGAAGCCCGGAAAGGAATACAAAGAGAACCGAAACAACTGAACCTAAAAATGGTTCATAACAGCGTCCGACGTGTAGCTCAAGTGCAAAATTCCACAGTGACATTGGCTGATTCTTAAGTACTTCCGGCATCTCCACTTCAAATGGTTTTGTCCCTCCAATAGTTGGGTTTCCCCCATATTCAAAAACTACAGGTTGACCTCCAGTCTCTCTTAAATCTTTGGAGTAACCAGTTACGGCATGTCCACCGAATGGAATACCTGACGTTTTGTTGTATGGCTCATTTGTAAACCAATCGATTACTTTTCCTGTGGATGGATTCCATTTAAATAGACCGCTAAAACTACCCACCAACCAATTTTCGCCATCTGGAATAAAGACATTCAGTCCCATTGGGCTCACCTGTGGCTCTTTATCTGGAGCAATCGCTTCTGTTTGTGCATTATTTAGATTGCTGTCGACGTAATAGAATCCCTCACTTGTTGAAAGCAACCATTTTTGCAGATTGCCATCCCAACGTATCGCACGTAATTTGTCATGGAATACATTGTTGGATGCCATTGTCGATCCTGGTATTGGAGAGTGGTGTGTCATCACCAACGGAATCATGAATGGTGGACGAAGACACATGCCTGTGACGCTTAGAATTAGTGTCAATACAATAAGTCCCGCACCAAGACGATTGTGCCACTTGAGTTGTGACTTCATCCAGCCTGCTTGCTTATGCTTCTTCTCTTTGCTTTTTGTTCGACCTATTGTGAACCGGAGGACAAAGAAAATGATACCTGTCAGACACAGAACGATAAGTGCTATTCCCATAGCGTCAACCACAAGTCTGCCTATGATGCCAAATAGTTCGCCACTGTGTAGCATCCAGAACGTCTTGAATAAGGTGGTCTGGTTGACATAACCTTGGGGCTTTTCCAGCTGATGCTCCACAAAATGATAGTCTGGAGCTACCGCTTCATATAAAGAGGAGCGAGTTATGACTACTACTGTGTCCGATCCTCGTAAGGCGACGTCGCTAATCCTTTCGTCATTGCCTGGCAGTTCAACTGTATTCCATCGATTTGATTCTATATTATAGATGTATGCCTCGAAAAGACCAGAGCAGAACATCGTGCCGTCGCCACAGATCACGATATTCGTGATTTTGCGATTGTCTATGCCTTCTGTGATGCCATCGTTGAAATCATTCCATACTGAGAAAGTGGAATCTGTTTTCCATATTCCAGCTTGTCCCCACATCAACAAGTTGTCGCCGTATGCGATAGTCCCTTTTACAATGGACTGATTCCAATTGTTGATATGATATGCTTTGGGTAGCCACCATCTCGAAACTTCACAACCAGAAAATATTTGGCGGTGGTTTAATATGATACCACTGATGCTGAATAATATAATAAATATTGAGAATAACAGCCCAGCCCATTTATGCCATCCTCTCCAAGTAATCTTCCGTTGCTCCTTACATCTTTCAACAGCTCCATTATTAACCATCTTTTTTGTTTTTCTTAATCATTTCGACTATCCTCTTGTTTGCCCAAAGCTGTGATGTATTTTTTTCATAATCGGTTGTTCATTAAACGTTGCTGTATTTATAAAACTGTTCTTCTTTCCTTATGGCAAAAACAAACTTTCAATCATCACAGTTTGCTTTGGGCGAACAAGTGAATAATCATAAAACAACTAAAACTATTTACTGCCTAAACACCTTGTTTAAGACACTGCAAAGGTACGGGGAGTGTGAAAATGGGGCAATACCGAGAAAAGATGAAAAGGAATAGGCAAAATGTCTGGAATAAGGGGTTTGATACACAAAAAACGGCATGAAACGAGAGTCTCATGCCGTGAAAAATGTAAAAAGAAGGTTTTTATTTCTCAATCATCATCCTGTAGCAGTTGGTTTCCTTCCTCTGGAATCCCAAAGATTGATATAGGCAATTGGCTGCGACGCGTTTAGGATTAGACGTCAGATGAAGCTCAACCGGAGAAAACGATTTTGCCTGGTTGATGATGTGTTGCACTAATTGTCTGCCAAGATGTTGCCCGCGGTACGACGACGATACCACCACATCCTCCACAGACGCCTTTCGTCCAGTAGGGGAGTGGAAGATACAAAGGGAAGCGCAACCGATGATGTGGTTATCGTTGATGATGGCGTAGAGGTGGCAATTCGCGTCGGCTAACACATTCTGAAGATCATTCTCTGTGAAGACGACTCTTTCCGAAAGTTCCGCCATCAGCTGCTTGATCTCCCCAAACTGTGATGGCGTATATGATTTTAATTCCTGGATATGCATGGTTGGATAAGATTAGAATAATTGCAAAGATGCAAATTTTTGTTGGATTATCATTCTCTCCCCCCCCCTAATCTCTACCCTCTAACCCCTAACCTCTCCTCCACATAGATACCATCTATATTCACATAGATAGAATCAGTTGGCGGGGAATAAATGTTGCTCTACCTTTGTCTTGTCAAAATAAAACAACAATTAATAAATTAATGCGTATGGAAAAATTTGTTTGTGATGTTTGCGGTTGGGAGTATGATCCCGAGTACGGAGCCCCAGAGGTTGGCATCGCGGCAGGCACACCGTGGGAAGAGGTACCAGATGATTTCGAGTGCCCGTTTTGTAGAGCGGAAAAGGCTCAGTTTACACAAGATGCAGACTATTATGAAATCTACAAGCGAGGATAACTTAAATTTTTAGCTATGAGAAGTATCGCAACATTGAACCTTCAGTATGCCCATCGTTTCTACAAATTCAAAGGTGAGGCTCAGTATCTTCATGGACATACCGGGACGTTGACAATCGAAGTTGAGGAACCGATCAACAAAGGTGTGAATATGGTGTACCCATGCAACGAAATCAAGAAAGTGGCGTGGAATGTGCTCAAAAACTTCGACCACGCTCTTATTCTTCGTGTGGACGACCCGCTTCTTCCCGCAATCCTCGGGGTGTATGAACAGACCGGAATAAAGAATGGCACACCACAGAACAAGATGAAGGGTGACGCGTTCAAGACCGATTTGGCTCAGGCATATCCAGATTGCAGATTAGTGGTCACAAAAGAGACAATGACTGTGGAGGGAATGATCAAGATTGTCTATGATTTGCTAAAAGAAAAACTAAACATTGTGAAGCTAACATTTGTCAGTGGAGACAACACTGCGTCGGAAGAGTTTCCCTCGCACATCAGTATTGAGAGATGCCCTTGTTGTGGAATTGCGTTAAACGAAAAAGGAGTTTGCCCTAAATGTGGTTATAAAAAAGATAATGCCCATCCATTGTTTTAAAAATTTTGAAAAATAGTAGTCTGTTTTCATATGTTTAGTTGCTAAAGCGACTCAACCGCTGTTATTTGTATAACGGCGGTTGATTTTGTTTATCTTTGTAGCGGCTAACCAACAATCTAAAGTATGAATTTACAACAAATTAGATATATAGTGGCTGTGAATAAGTATCGTAGCTTTGCGAAAGCTGCGGAAGCATGCAACGTCACACAGCCTACATTGAGTGCTATGATAGTCAAATTGGAAGAGGAGTTGGATGTGCGAATCTTCGACCGAACAAATAAAGTGGTGACCGATGCGGGACAAAAGATTATACGTCAGGCGGAAAACGCACTGTTGGAGATTGACAGAATCAATGAGATTATCCTGGAGGATAAGGGTATGATTGGTGGAGACTTTTCACTCGCTGTCGGGTCGACTATCGCACCATACATATTACCCAAGTTTATCAGACATTATCGAAGAAATTATCCGTTGGTGAAGTTGTCAATCAATGAGTTGAAGGTGGAATATATGCTAGATGCCTTGCTCCATGGTGAAATAGATGCAGGTATAGCCATTTCAGACAATTCCGTCGGCGGGGTGCTTGAAATACCACTTTATACAGAGAAATTCTACGTTTATTTGGCAGAGAATTGTTGGCGAAAACTCCCCGTCTTCAAACCAGAAAACCTTGAAAATGAAGATATGTGGATTATGAAAGATGCACAATGTCTGCGAGACAGTGCCTTCTCATTCCACAAGACAAACGGCAAAGGCAACCATATTTACGAGGCTGGTAGCATCGAAACATTGATTCGTATTATCGACGAGAATGGAGGCTACACCATCATACCAGAGATGCATCTCCCATTCCTTTGTGAAAAGCAGAGGCAGAATGTCAGACGTATCGACGGGGATTATCTGTCGCAACGTCGCATCTCATTATATATTAAGGAAGATTATATACGTCAGCGAATGCTCAACACCATCACTGATACACTCAAATCATTTATGCCCAAAGGAATGATGAGCGAAAGCATAGTGAAGTATGGGATAAGACTATAGTTTCTCAATCTCCTCCACAAATTCCTTTGGAAGAATCACATTCTTCATATTGATTGCGATTCTGTTAATATTCTCAACAGCAAAACTGTTGAGAACGGTAGAATGAGGATGGTTACAGTCCCAAGCAATTTTGTCGCTTGATGATAATTTCTATTTATTATCTGCAATTTTTTCGGCCATCGCATTTAGCACCAGGCATTGATCTCTGGTGATTCTTTTCTTTACCATATTGAATTCCCAAGGGCTTATTTGTAGAAGTACGCCTTCTGCACATGCATCAAAACTTTCACCGTAAGGTTTATACATTTTTGGAAATCCATTCTCGCGTAGAAGAATGATGCGATAGCCTCTATTCATGGCTTCACGCATTACTTCTTTCTCTTTTGGTGATATAGCTGCACTTACAAGTACACCTCCTCGTTCTCCACAATTCATCCATTCTTCACGTAGACGCTCGTTTTCTTCTTCTGTGTAGTGACGATGCACGATAACTGCCATTTTATCTGGAATGTCGAGTAAAAATCGGTTGCCTACTACTTGACATTTCTTTTCTGCCACATCCATGTCGTGAAGTACAGTGAACAGTTCTGGATTATTCCTTTTTATAAATAGTCGGCGAGGATTATCATTTAGATAGGCCTTCCAATTGTCAAGTTGACCTTCGTGCATTAGAATCTTGTCGTTATACCCTGGCTCAAAAAGACCTTTTCTAGGAGGTTCCGTCATGTTGTTGATTTTCCAATAGGCGTTGTTACAACCTGATTTGAATCCTGCTATCACCTTGCCAAGATGCTTGTCTTTAGGCATGTCCTCATTCACTCTCACTATCATGTGGATATGGTCTGGCATAATACACACTTTCCATACATCCACCGTCGGATAAAACTGATGAATCTTTTTTATTTCCTCATTGAGAATGATAGATCCAAGTTCAGATTCTTCGACTATAGCTTCAGTATCCCCTGTCAATACACCAAGCAAAGGTATACGGCCGTCAACCACAAGTGTCAACATGTAAGTTCCTTTTCTATGGTAGTCATGCCAAGAACATCTGCGTTTCATGTTGTGCTTTATTTCTTGTACTGTTATGCCTTTTGCTATGGCTTCTTCACGATTCATGGCATTTAGACTTCGTCATAAAACCTTTTATTTCTTCTTCTTCGCCATCATTGCCTTCTTCTTTGCCAATTTAGCTGCTTTCGCTGCAGCGGCTGCCTCTGCTGCTGCTTTCTCAGCTTCTGCTGCTTTTAGTACGTTGATTTTGTCCTGAAGTGGCTCGAAGTAGTATTCCTCTGCCTGGAAGAAACATGCTTTACAGTTGGATGCCTCGATCTCTTTCTTTAGTTGCTCTGCTATAGGCTCCTTTTCTCTTGGATCTCCTTCAAGCAATGGCTCACATTTGCCTTTGAACACCTTGTCGAAATATGCCTCCTCGTAACGGTCTTTTAGATCCGAAACGTTGTTTTCCCATTTTGTGTCCTCCACCAAAGCTTCAGCATTGTGGATCGCGTTGAAATTCGCAATGATCTTTTGTGCAGACGAAATTGTGTCTGCATCTTTTTCCATTACCATCACTGTGACAAGTTTCTCAATTCTATCAAGTTCTTTACCATCCTTCAAACTTGCTTTTGCTGCCGACTGCACTTCATTGTAGTGAGCTTTGAATGTGTTCTCGTATAGAAATTCCTTCTTCAAGTTCTTCATCATGATTGTGTTAAGAAGCTCGGAATAGTTGTAAATGATTGCCGACGGGTTGATGTTAGTCATTCCCTTTGCCTTATTCTCTTTGTATCCCTTCACCTCCTTGTCGAAAGCAAGGTAATCCTTCAATAGTTCGTTCAAATCATCCTCCTGTGTGAAGACGTCGTCGCTGATAAGCTTCGACGCGTATAGATTACGAGTCTTGACGACGCGTTCGTTGACGTAAGAGTCGTTGATCTGGTTTGGCTTACGCATGCTTGGCTTGTGGCTGCTCTTATAGTTTACTGCCACGATGATCGGAGCTGTCTTGTTGGCAACGTTCTTTCTGATAGTGGCGTAATCGATATTTGCATTGTCGTCGACGCATTTCTTCAAGGCTGCGTTAGAGAAATTTCGTTCTATATCCTGGTTGCTTGGGGCAAACTGGTATAGACTGATTGAGTAGACCTTTCTGTCGACGTTGAGTTCATTGAATAGGGAGACTGTCGAGTTGAACACATACTGGCGCTCCTTTGCCTTGCTCTCAAGTAGTTTTCCATATTCGCCTGACACTTTGTTCATGGCAGAGTAGTCGTTGCTTACCTTGCCGACGTTCGCAAGCTGGCGGCAAACGAAATCAGTGATGCTCTGTGGCTGCTCCACGTTGATAGCCTCAGCGTAGAATTTCATGTCGATTGGGTTGGTGCCGTATGAAGTTAGAGGAAGATTTTCTGCCAATCTGATCTTGCCCTGAGTGTTAGCCTTGTTGACGGAAATCTCCTTGTTGACAAGCTCCACTGTCAAATTATAAAGAGGGTATCTCACATCCTGAGCGACGGAAGTGCTGGAAATCTGACCGGAGATGAAGACATTCTTGATTTTGTCCTTCTCCTTACGGCCTGGGAAGATAGTCTCAAGCTGGCCCTTGAAGGCTTCAGGATTAAGAATGTAAAGATCTGTAGTCAACATCATCCAACCGTCTTCGGCGGAAAATTTAGCGTCGCCTTTTATTTCTCCGATTTGCTCGCATTTAAGAGTAAGCTGCTGATCTTGGGCGTTAGCGTTGAATGCACAGCACATATATGATAGGGCGAAAATCGCAGTCGTTATTTTCTTCATTTTATTATCTTTTTTTGAATTTATATTATGTAAGTTCTTTGTTTTCAACAAAAATAAGAATTAAAAGTGAAATGGAAAATAGAACATAATAAATTCTTTTATAGCTCATGGTTGATTTTCATGAAGCGATAGCGAATGAAAATCAACTGTGGGTGAGAAGGAAATTCGACAGTTGGCATCTGTTAACAAAAGTTAAAGTCGGAGAAAATGGGATTGATACACGGAGAGAATGTTATATTTGAAAGTATAAAAGCAAAATAATATGAAAAAACAATTACTAGCGACCCTAGGCATAGCCGCCTTAGGCATGGTATCCTACGCAGCAACCTTCATGCAGGTTAAGACCAAAGATGGAGAGATCGTGAAATTCGACGTTAATGATGTGGATGAAGTGTTTTTTGAAGATGTTGCTTCTTCATCAAACCATGAGTATGTGGATCTTGGTCTACCATCAGGTACTTTATGGGCGACATACAACATCGGAGCGACCAAGCCCGAGGAATACGGCTGGTACTTCGCATGGGGCGAGACTGAGCCTAAGGAGGTATACAACAATATCACATACAAATTGGGAGAAGATTTTACAAAATATAATTTTAATGACGGATTGACAACGCTTCTTCCCGAGGATGACGCTGCCACAGCCAACTGGGGATCAGAGTGGCGCATGCCGACAAACGAGGAGCAGAGAGAGCTAGTAGAGGAGTGTCAATACCAAATGACGGAGGTCAACGGCGTGTACGGAGCGAAATTCACAGGAAAGAACGGCAACTCTGTCTTTTTCCCTGCCGCAGGCACCCGCACCGGTTCGGGTGCCACCAGTGTGGGCAACTACGGCCTCTACTGGTCGTCTTCGCTCGACGAGGAGGACGAGGGCTACGCTCGCTTCTTGGGCTTCTACGAGGACGAAGCGTACTGGGGCGACTACGGCCGCTTCCTTGGCTTCCCTGTTCGCGCGGTGCTTGCCAAATAATTCATAATTCATAATTGTCGGTATAATCCAGACAAATTATTATATCCAACTGTAGAGACGGGGCAATGCTCCGTCTTTTGTTGTTTTTGATAAAAACTAACGAACCCTTACGTACCTGGCTACCAATATGTCGCCACTACGTGGCTTAATTTATGATTTAGGTTGTGGTTAATTTATGTTTATTCGTGTTTTCCGTGGTTTAAAACAATAAAGACGGGGATATATTTCTGCATATTTATGTCAAAAAGTGAATGCAAATGTGCATAAATACGAAAAGATATTCACAATTCTTTTATATTGCACACATTTTGAGTAATTTTGCAATCGAGTGACAAAAATGCACGTAGAAAGCAAAAATGATAGCAAAATGTCAAAATGAACAATAAAACTCTGATTTTGATTAAAAAAGTTCGCGTTTTATTTGTTTGTGCTTACATTTTGACTAACTTTGCACTCGAAAGAAAAACAAATTGAATATACTAAAGTAATTAAAATATGGCAGACAACTTGAAAGTAGAAGAATTGGATCAAGTGGTGGTTCGATTCTCAGGCGACTCCGGAGACGGAATGCAGCTTGCTGGAAATATTTTTTCCACTATCTCGGCCACTGTAGGTAATGGTATTTGTACATTCCCTGACTACCCAGCAGATATTCGTGCCCCACAGGGATCTCTAACTGGTGTGTCTGGATTCCAGGTAAGTATCGCAGCAGAGAAGGCTTTCACTCCTGGTGATAAGTGTGATGTTTTGGTGGCAATGAACCCTGCAGCCCTAAAGACTCAGTATAAGTTCTGTAAGCCAACTTCATCGATCATCATCGACGTCGACAGCTTTAAGAAGGCAGATCTTGAGAAGGCTCAGTTCGAGGCAACAGACGCTGCTGGTGCAATCGCAGAGATGGGAATTAAGCAGGATGTTATTCAGGTTCCTGTTACATCAATGGTTAAGGATGTTCTTGCAGATTCAGGAATGGATCCAAAGGCTATGCTTAAGTGTAGAAATATGCTTGCTCTTGGTCTTGTTTGCTACATCTTCAACCGTGACCTTTCAATCGCAGAGAAGTTCCTTCGCGACAAGTTCTCTGGAAAGAAGGCTGCTATCGCAGAGAATAACATCAAGGTTATCCACGCAGGTTACGACTTCGGTGCTAACACACACGCATCAGTAAGCCACACATATAATGTAGTATCTAAGCAGACTCCTGCAAAGAAGGGTCGCTACATGGATATCAACGGAAACAAGGCAACTGCATACGGTCTTATCGCTGCAGCTGAGAAGGCAGGTCTTCGCCTATACCTTGGTTCTTACCCTATCACTCCAGCTACAGACGTTCTTCACGAGTTGTCAAAGCACAAGTCTCTTGGTGTGACAACAGTACAGTGTGAGGATGAGATCGCAGGTTGTGCATCAGCTCTTGGTGCTTCATTCGCTGGAGCTCTTGCTGCTACTTCAACATCAGGACCTGGTATCTGTTTGAAGTCAGAGGCAATGAACCTTGCAGTTATCATGGAGCTTCCATTGGTAGTTATCGACGTTCAGCGTGGTGGTCCTGCAACAGGTCTTCCAACAAAGTCAGAGCAGACAGACCTTCTACAGTGTTTGTTCGGCCGTAACGGTGAGACGCCAATGCCAGTTATCGCTGCTACAAGCCCAGCTGACTGTTTTGATTCAGCATACGCAGCTTGTAAGATAGCTCTTGAGCACATGACTCCAGTTGTCTTCATGAGCGACGCATATATCGCTAACGGTTCTGAGGCATTCAAGCTTCCTAACCTTGCTGAGTATCCAGCAATCAATCCTCCATACGTGCCTGAGTCAAAGAAGGGTACATGGACTCCATACGAGAGAGATGAGAGAGACGTTAGATACTGGGCTGTTCCAGGTCGTGAGGGATTCGCTCACATCCTAGGTGGTCTTGAGAAGGACAACAAGACAGGTGCTATCTCAACTAACCCAGAGAACCACGATTTGATGACTCGTCTTCGTCAGAGCAAGATCGACAAGATTCCTGTACCAGATGTAGTTGTAGAGGGCGACAAGGACGACGCTGATCTATTGATCGTTGGTTTCGGAGGTACTTACGGACACCTTCACGCTGCTATGGACGAGATGCGTGCTGCAGGTAAGAAGGTTGCTCTTGCACACTTCCGTTTCATCAATCCATTGCCAAAGAACACAGCTGAGGTATTGAAGAAGTACAAGAAGGTTGTTGTGGCTGAGCAGAACATGGGTCAGTTTGCTGCATTCCTTCGTATGAAGGTTGACGGTTTCGCACCAGCACAGTTCAATGAGGTTAAGGGTCAGCCATTCGTAGTAAGCGAGTTGGTTGCTGCATTTAATAAATTGGTTTAAGAATTAGGAAACAATTCTTAACTCTTAATTCTTAACTTTTAATTTAGAAAGAAAATGAGCGAATTTACAGCTAAAGATTATAAGAAAGGACAGCCACGTTGGTGTCCAGGATGCGGTGACCACTTCTTCTTGGCGTCGCTTCACAAGGCAATGGCAGAGATTGGCGTTGCTCCACATAATATCGCAGTTATCTCTGGTATCGGATGTTCAAGCCGTTTGCCTCACTACATGGCAACATACGGTATGAACACTATCCACGGTCGTGCCGCTGCAATCGCAACAGGTTGTAAGGTTTCTAATCCAGACCTAAGTGTATGGCAGGTATCAGGAGACGGTGATGGTCTTGCTATCGGTGGTAACCACTTCATCCACGCTAACCGTCGTAACATCAATCTTAAGATGATCCTTCTTAACAACCGTATCTACGGTTTGACTAAGGGTCAGTACTCTCCAACTTCACCAAGAGGTTTCGTCAGCAAGTCGTCTCCTTACGGTACAGTTGAGGATCCATTCCGTCCAGCTGAGCTTTGCTTCGGTGCAAGAGGTCACTTCTTCGCACGTGCAGTTGCCACTGACGCTGAGGGTACAGTTGCAGTTCTAAAGACAGCTCACGCTCACAAGGGTGCTGCTGTTTGCGAGATCCTTCAGAACTGTGTTATCTTCAACGATGGTACACACGAGGCAGTTTACACTAAGGAAGGTCGTGCAAAGAACGCTATCTACTTGAAGCACGGTGAGAAGATGGTATTCGGTGAGAACAACGAGTTCGGTCTTGTTCAGGAAGGTTTCGGCGTTAAGGTCGTTACAATCGGTCAGGACGGTTACACAATGGACGACGTTCTTGTTCACGATGCTCACTGCGAGGACAACACACTTCAGCTAAAGCTTGCTATGATGGAGTATCCAGTAGCGCTTGGTGTTATCCGTGATGTTGATGCTCCAACTTACGACGATGCTGTTAATGCACAGATCGAGGAGGTTAAGGCAGCTAAGAAGTACCACAACTTCGCAGAGCTTCTTGAGACTAACGATACTTGGGAGGTTAAGTAATTAACTGACTGATATAGTTTCAGATAAAAATAGCGACGGGGATTTTCTCCGTCGCTATTTTTATGGAGATTCATATCAACTTGATTTTAAGCAAAAATAGTTATTAATCTATAGCATTACAAAATAGATATTCGAAATTTGTTTTTTGAACTTTTACTTATTATTTTTGTGCTAAAATAATAAAGAGAAAAAAGGATATGCGGTACTTAGATCCAAAGAACGACATTACGTTCAAAAAAGTTTTTGGCGTACACAAGGATTTGTGTATGAGTTTGTTGAATGCATTGGTTAGTCTTCCTGATGATGCAAAAATCACAAGCATTGAATATGAAGACACAAGTGTGTTGCCTACTACGGAATACAATAAAAATTCTGTGGTTGATGTGAAGTGTGTTGATAGTCTTGGCAGACATTTTATTGTGGAGATGCAGTTGTATTGGTCGGAGAGTTTTATGAGCAGAGCATTGCTTAATGCGGCGAAAACTTACGTCAACCAGACAAAGAAAGGACAGCATTTCAACACTATCAAACCTGTCTATTCATTGTGTTTGCTAAATGACATCTTTTTGAAAGGTGATAAGTATAAGAATGAATTTATTCATCATTATGCTTTATGCAATGACAATCATTCCGACTTGAAAATTGAAGGAATTGAGTTCGTCTTTGTGGAAATGCCAAAATTTAAGGCTGGTTGTAAAGCATCAAAAACTGATGTCAATAACTGGATGTCATTTTTGAATGATGTCGATGGAAAAGAATCAATAGATGAACTACCTCAGGAGTTAGTTTCTAATCCATTGATTAAAAAGGCCATTGACTGTTTGGAAGAGTCGTCGTACACTAGCCTTGAACGAGCTTACTATGATAAGTATTGGGATGCTGTTTCCCGAGAGCTTTCATCGTTGGATGACGCTGAAAATAGAGGTATAAAAAAAGGAAGAGCGGAAGGTTTGGTAGAGGGTGCAAATAACGAGAGAATATCAAATATTGTAGCTTTAAGAAATGTCTTGCCACCAGAAAAAATTGCAGAAGCATTCCATATTGATATAAGTGAAGTATTGAAAATTTTGAAAGAAATGTGATTTTATATTCAGGGACTTTGTACAAGGTCCCTGTTTTTAATTAAAAAGGCTATTCATCTTTAATCTAAGCAGATGTGTTTCGCAAACCATCTTAATGAATTCTTTTGCTGATTGCTTGAAATATGAATTCTTTAGAATATGGAATGCTCCTTCCATTGTATTTCCTGCGACGTCGATAGGAATGCCCACTACATCTGGTCTGGTCTTTGTGGAGATGCCAGAAAGAATTGAAACCATCTCTCCATACGACACTAGCATCAAAATCGGTGTGATTTCATTAATCACGATTCTTGGATTAAGGTCGACGGGATGTGTCTTCAACACTTTGTCTATCATTGTCCTAGCTTGAGTTCCTTCGGCAGGAAGAATAAGCGGATATTCTGCAATTTCCTCTAAAGTGATGCTTCTTTTTGATGCCAATGCGTGGTCTTTTGCCACTATGGCACACAACTTGTCTTCAAAAAGATTATGTGATTCAATTTGATCGTGTATCACGTCTGGTTTGAATGCCAGTGCGACGTCGATCTCCTTATGCAACAGCATATTCTGCAGTTCATCATTGGTCTTGTAGAAGATGTTTAGTTTGATGTTCGGATAACGTTTTACAAATACGTTAAGTGTATCAGAAGTAAGAATACGGAATGAATGTGTGACTCCAATATTAAGAGTGCCGCATTTCATATTCATAAGATCATGCATTCTATTGACGCAATTGTCCGACTCTTCGATGGTCTTCTTTGCATATGGAAGCAGTTCATCACCAGCTTCTGTCAACCTGACGTTATGATTATCCCTATGGAACAAGGTAGTGCCGAGTTCTTCCTCTAATTTTTTCAAACTTTGAGAAAGCGCACTTTGCGTTGTGTAAAGTTCTTTTGCCGCTAACGAGAAATTGCAAGTCTCTGCAATTTTAACGAATGCTTTTAATTGTCTCAGTTCCATAATCTCTAATAATCTTCGGACTGCAAAATTACTCATTTTCATTTTTTCTACACTTATTTGCTGCATTAAATCTACTAATTATGACTATTAGCAACAGTCATAATCGCTATTTTTTGACTTATCGTAGCTATTAGATAATCTTATAACAAATTTTCAAACCGAAATCAAAACGGTTCTACTTTTGCATCCGTTCTCGAAAAAAAAACGAAGACAAAAAACGAAAACGAAGACGAAAATTAAAATTTAAGAATATGGTTGCATTATTAGTTGTAATTGCTGCTCTGTTTGTTTGGAGAGCTGCTTCAAAAGTTTCAGAGTGTGGAAAGAATAATGGATTTGTTATCGACGGTGATTCTGTAAATGTTGTGCCAACAGAGAATCCGACTAAACATTATAAGGAGGCTGTGTCTAATTCTTCAAACACTAAATATCCATATTATGGACTTTTCTTGGCTGACTAATCTGTTTACCAACAATGAGTCTGTAGCCCACATCGCTTTGCTTTATGCCATAGTGATATCCGTAGGTATCTACCTTGGCAAGATCAAAGTGGCTGGCATTTCACTTGGAGTCACCTTCGTGCTGTTTGCAGGAATCTTGGCCGGACATCTGAAGTTTACGGCTCCGGTCGCCATCCTGACTTTCATTCAAGACTTCGGTTTGATTCTGTTTGTCTTCATGATTGGTCTGCAGGTCGGCCCTGGATTCTTCAACAGTTTCAAGAAGGGTGGTGTGACGATGAATAAACTTGCGGCGTTGGCTATCATGCTCAATGTGGCGGTGATGTTTGGTTGCTACTACTGCTTCTTCGACACTACCGACAAGAATAATCTGCCAATGCTTGTCGGCACATTGTTTGGAGCGGTGACTAACACTCCAGGTCTTGGTGCTGCCAACGAGGCTCTCAATGCCGTCTTCACTGAAGGAAATGCTCCGTTGATTGCCAACGGTTATGCTTGCGCTTATCCGTTGGGTGTTGTGGGAATCATCATGGCTACGATTGCTATCCGTTTCATTTCCAAAACGGATTTGGTCCAGGCGGAGAAGGAACTTAGCTCAGATGTTGAGGATACGGAATCGAAACCAGAGAAGTTATGTATCAGGTTGAAAAATAAGAATTTCGACGGTGCTTCTTTGAAACAGATGCGTAGTACTCTCGACAAAGAGTTTGTATGCTCGCGTCTTCTTCATGATGGAGAGATGATTTCTCCATGTGGCGAGACGACGGTGTCTGTAGGCGATGTCCTTTTCATCGTGAGTCTGGAGAGTGAGGCAAAGGCTCTTGTAACTATTCTTGGCGAGGAGTGTGAGATGGACTGGAGCGACGTGGGGGAGGGTAAACTTACGTCGAAGAGTGTTGTGGTCACTAATCCAAAGATTAATGGCAAAACAATTAAAAAGCTACATCTCAATAGATTATATGAAGTCAATGTGACTCGTATCAATCGTGGTGGTATAGAATTGTTTGCGTCTCCTTCTCTTGAGTTGAAAATGGGAGATAGAGTAAGAGTGGTTGGACGTGAAGATGCAGTGGAGCGAGTGCGCAAACATTTTGGAGATTGCGTCAAGACGTTGCATGCTCCTAATCTTGCTACAATTTTTATTGGCATCTTTGTGGGAATCTTGTTTGGAAGCATTCCGATTTCGATCCCTACGATGCCTGTGCCATTGAAACTTGGTATCGCTGGTGGACCGTTGATTATCGCTATTTTGATTGGCCGCTACGGTCATAAGATAGGACTTGTCACTTATACCACGACGTCGGCAAATTTGATGCTTCGTGAGATTGGGCTTGTGCTTTTCCTTGCATCAGTTGGAATAAAGGCAGGAGCAAGTTTCGTGGATACGGTGGTGGCTGGCGACGGTGGTTTGTACGTCTTGTGTGGACTTCTCATTACTGTGATTCCAATCTTAATCGTCGGCACGATTGCAAGAATGCACTACAAACTCAACTACTATACTGTGATGGGAATGCTTGCCGGAACCTATACGGATCCACCGGCATTGGCATACGCCAACAGTGTTTGTTCAAAGGATGCTCCGGCGGTCGGATATTCCACCGTCTACCCATTATCGATGTTCTTAAGGATTCTGACAGCACAACTTATTGTGTTGTTGGCATGCGGTTGAAATATAAAACCAAATTTTGATATTTTTAACTTAAGAGGCGAGGATTGTGAAATCCTTGCCTTTTTATTTTATTCATCCATCATCTTCCAGCACGCCACTTTACGAGTTTTCTCGTCGAAAACGATGCCGATTGTGTGGACTTCCTCACTTTCATTGCTATACTTTTCCGCATATCCTTTAGTTTTTGCCTGCTCCAACGCAGATTCAAGCAACTCCATCTTTTTTGTCTCAGGATCAGCTTCGTCTTTGCTCAACATCTTCAATTCGAACACAAGAGCCATCTTTGCTGTTTGAGCCACGATGTCGACGCGTTGGCTCGCCTCCATGATCTCGCATTGGTTTGGAATGCCGAACAAGCAGAACAAAGTGCGGAGATGGTTGCGGAAATATCCCTCTGTGATTTCACCTGCATTCTGACTCCATTATAGTTCAATTTTAGATTATGAAGAAGATCGTCACGACTCATTTCCAATTCAGAAGCGGCAGCATCAATATGTTCACTGAAGTTGTTTCTCATTTCGACCTCAGTATAGCCCAACATAGTCGCAAAGTTTTTGTCTCTTGTCAAATCCTTAATGTTGTTGGCTCCAGAAAAAAGCGACACATGAGCGAATTTGGTTACGCCGGTAATGAAGACAAAACGTTCTTTGTCGTTAGCTGATTTCAATCTCTGATAGAAATCAGCCATTAATTCAAGAATATCCTTTGAATAAGGCTTGAACATGGAATCAAGAATTGGCTTGTCGTATTCGTCGATTTCTTTCCAAAGTGCGAACGCTCCATTGTTGGTCCGCAGCCTCCTTTTCGTACCAATTACGAGCCTCTTCATTTTCTTCTCTAAGGAGAGTTCGATAGTGAGTCCAAGTAAGCAAAATAGATTTTCCACTCAGTGAGTGGAAAATGTTTGGGAAGCATTTATAGAACTGATAAAATTGATATAAGTTGGTTTTTGTAAACCCTTTACCAAAGTCACGAGTCAATAAATCAGACAATTGCTTAATAATCTCAGCTCCATATTCAGCACGATCTTTCCCCTTTAATTCCTCTTCGGCAATTCGTTTACCAATAAGCCAATTACGTTGCACAAGAGCTACATTAATGGCACGATAAGCCTCGCTCTGTGCCGACGCGATTATTTTACATACGTCAGCATAGAGTCCTTCCGATTCTCCTTGATTTCTCAAAAGTGTTTCTGTGCCCATATATTTTGTTATTATACCGAAAAAACTACTACTATTCAATATCACCACTCTCTGCCCTCGCCCAAAGCGGTAGGCAGACAAGTAAGAGCAATAATATTCTTAATTTATGTAGCATAAGTTAGTTATTTTCTAGCTTTTATATTGACCATTTAATGATTATTCAAAAGTCACAATTAACTTTAACAAGACTCAATGCTTGCTTTTCCATATAAAATATAATTTTGCCACGCACATCAGCAACAAAAAAAACAACAATCCAACAACTAGAAATGGGCCACCAATACGATCAAGAGTTATATACCCATTTTTCATATCTTTATACCCATACTCCGTAAAAGGAGTTAAAACACTCTGGTAGTCAGATATACAAAGAATTATCATTACTGTAAATGTAAGTGCAGCTAATAAATATGGAAGCCAAAAATCATCTTTTCTACTCATATTCCTTTTCTATTACGGCTTTTTGATCATTAGTAAATATTCTAAATCCCAAATCAGAAAGAAACCACTCAAGTGTATTTCTATCAAATCCATTAGTATGTAATGAATGTATCGCAAACTTAAAATTATACGACAAAGCATCCTTTATATACCATTTTATCTTCAAATCTATATTATTAACCTTGGTAAGGTCCCCCCAAAAAAATGTACCGAGAGCGTTAGAGAGTACTATCAAAGAATATTTTTTTGTTAATTCCAATAAAGAAATCTCGGTAGAATTCCTTAACCTTTGTGTCAAAATATCGCGACCAATGGCAGATGCTACAGCCATATACCATTTAGGGTAAGTTACTTCTATTCCGCTATAGGCAACATCACTCCAATTCACATTGCCGGCAGCCTCTGAAAAACTTTTATCTCCCAAAGTCATCTGTATAAATCATTGTTATATTCGGATGTAGCTCTAAAGAATCCAAGGAAGAGCAGTTTTTAAACAAGTTTGCCTTGATTGATGTTAGCTCATTTGGCAAAGTGATGCGTTTTAGACCACTACAATCAGCGAACGTGCCATTTCCCAAATTACGTAATTGTTCTGGAAGTACAACGGTTTCCAGGTTTTTACATCCGGCAAACACACCTTCATAAATGTTTTCATTAGAATTCTCAATCTCCAAGTATCTGATGCCACAGTAGGCGAATGCAGAATCGTATAGGTAATTAGCTTTTTTAGGGATGACCAAAGAGTCAAGAGAAGAGCATCCGTAGAAACACTCTTGGGGAATCTGCATTATGCTAGTGTTTGACAAGTCGATTTTTTCAAGGCTTGAGCATCCTTTAAATGCACCTGTTCCTAATGAATACATACCGTTCGGCATGGAAATAGTTTTAAGCTTAGAACAGTTTTTGAATGCATAGTCTTCAATGGAAGTTATGCCGTTGGGCAGCGTTATTTCTTCAAAATAGTCGAATCCGTAGAGTGCTTCTATTTTGATTTTTTCCACATATTTTGTGCTGCCGTCTACTTTGATTGTATTTGGAATCTTTAATGAAGTGACGCTTGAATAAAGAGCGGTGTCTTCAATGCCTGCAAATGAGGCTTGCGTCATGGAGTAGGCATAGTAGCGCAATCCATCTACGACACACATTTGTGCGTTAGCAAAACTAATTGAAATTATAAAGAGTATAATTTCGCTGAATATTTTTTTCATTTTTTTTTAGTTATATAAGTTTTCCTTTCTTCACGAATTTGTCTAGTTTATATAGCAGTTGTACAAAATGAGGATTGTTAAGAGCTGGACGCCCTAACTAACTGAAATTATGATATCTGTAAAACTTTTGCAAAGATAAGTAATATTTGTATGTTTTCCCTAATATGTTTTAGGTTGTTATATGATTTTATTTATATCAAAATAAAAAACGTCGACGATAAAGATTCGTCGACGTTGCCTTTATATTAATTCATAACTAGTAAGGTTCATTTACCTTATTTTTTTTCTTCGTCATATTCTTTTGCCGCTGCCACGAATGCTGTGAATAGTTTGTGTGGCTTCAACACTGTACTCTGCAACTCTGGGTGGAACTGTCCGGCGATGAAGAATCTGTGTGATGGAATCTCCACGATCTCAACCAAGTGGTTGTCTGGATTCATACCTGATGCGATCATTCCGTGTGCCTCATATTCAGCTAGATAGTCGTTGTTGAACTCGTATCTGTGACGGTGACGTTCGGAGATGTGAGTCGAACCGTAAACCTTCTCTGCCAATGTGCCAGGCTTGATCTCACATGGATAAGCTCCCAATCTCATTGTTCCGCCCATACCAGTGATGTTCTTCTGGCTCTCCATCAAATCCACTACCTTATGTGGTGTCTTTGAATCCATCTCTGCTGAATTAGCGTCGGCATAACCAAGCACGTTTCTTGCAAACTCAATCACTGCGCACTGCATTCCAAGACATATTCCGAAGAATGGAATATTGTTCTCTCTTGCATATTTCACAGCTGTGATTTTTCCTTCTATTCCTCTGCCTCCGAATCCTGGAGCAACAAGAATACCGCTCATGCCAGCAAGTTTCTCTGCGACGTTGCTCTCGTCTACATTCTCGCTCTGGATGTAGTGAACCTTAACCTTAACTTCGTTGGCTGCACCTGCGTGAACGAAACTTTCGCTGATTGATTTGTATGCGTCTGGAAGCTCAACATATTTTCCAACCAACGCAACATCTATAGTCTTAAGTGGATTCTTGAATCTTGTCAAGAAGTTCTTCCACTCTGCCAAATCAGGTTCCTTAGTAGTGTCAAGACGCAAGTGACGCATAACCACCATATCAAGCTCCTCTTCGTGCATCATCAATGGCACCTCGTAGATTGTAGGTGCATCCATACACTCGATAACAGAATCTTTTGCGACGTTGCAGAACAATGCAACTTTAGCCTTCATTCCGTCGTTCAACGGATGCTCTGTACGAAGCACCAAGATATCTGGCTGAACTCCGTTCTGCAACAAATGCTTCACTGAGTGCTGAGTTGGTTTTGTCTTCAACTCTCCTGCTGCAGCAACGTATGGCACATATGTCAAGTGGATGCAGACACAATCGTCGCCAAGTTCCCATTTCAACTGACGTACTGCCTCGATATATGGAAGTGACTCGATATCACCTACTGTTCCACCGATCTCTGTGATTACGATATCATATTTCTTTGTGCTTCCAAGCGCCATGATATTACGCTTGATCTCATCTGTGATATGAGGGATGATCTGTACTGTCTTTCCTAAATAATCACCACGACGCTCCTTGTTGATCACATTCTGATAGATACGTCCTGTAGTGACATTGTTTGCTTGAGTTGTCTCAACACCCAAGAATCTCTCGTAGTGACCTAAGTCCAAATCTGTCACTGCACCATCCACAGTGACGTAGCACTCTCCGTGCTCATACGGATTCAGTGTGTCTGGGTCGATATTGATATATGGATCCAACTTCTGAATAGTTACTGATAAGCCTCTCGACTGCAATAGCTTTGCTAATGATGCAGCGATGATTCCTTTACCAAGGCTGGAAGTAACGCCTCCTGTGACAAAAATGTACTTAGTATTCATTTCGTTCTATGATTTTTTAACGTTGCAAAATTATAAAATTTCTCTAACACTATCCACCTAAAAAGAGCACTACCCTGCATAATTTTATATCCATTGGAATTTGAAAGTAAAAAACTCTTGTTGGTTTTAATTTATTAGTGTTTAGACGTTGTAATCTTACAAATTGTTATATTTTTGAGTTTTTAGAGCTTTTTGTGTAAAAAAGAAATCCCTGCCGAAATGACAGGGATTTCATCTTTATTTTGGTTGTCAATCACCTGATTCTAAAGATTCAATTCTCTTGATCAAACCATCTGTGTCATTGTTGATAGTACTTTCCAAGTCATCAACCTTCTTAACCAAACCGGAAGCATCAGAACCAACAGTAGTCTCCAAAGATGATACCTTACCGCTTATGTCGGTAACATCTTTAACCAAACCGGATGTGCTAGAACCAACAGTAGTCTCCAAAGATGATACCTTACCGCTCATGTCGTTAACATCTTTAACCAAACCGGAAGTGCTAGAACCAAC
>JAKSKU010000049.1 GCA_024401565.1 Paludibacteraceae bacterium | reverse complement strand
AGCATTTAGCATTTAGCATTTAGCATTTAGCATTTAGCATTTAGCATTTAGCATTCAGCATTCAGCATTAAAATTTGTATCCGATAAACGGAACGTTCTTTCCGACAATATTGCCCTTTTTGTTGAACAGGAATACTGATGGTGTGACTTCAAGATTGTAGGTAGTCAGGCTAGTTCCGGTTTCGTCGTTGACGCACATCCAAGGACATTTTGCCGCGTCTTCTTTAAAATCGGCTATATCCTTATAGTAGTTCACGTGATATATCTCAAGATCAGGATTGGCTTGATAATAATCCTTGATACGAGACAAAACATCATTGTCGATCATTCTCAAATCCCAAAACAGCAGAATTATATTTTTGTCTTTGATGCTGTTCAAACTTATTTGTTTGCCCTCTTTGTTCGGAAAATCAAGGTTTACGAATGACGCCTTTTCCGAGTATTTGGTGTTGTCCACTATTTTTATCGATTCTCTCTTACTGAGCTTTGTGTCTTCAAGCATAGACAACAAATGGTTGGAATATACATTGTCATGACGGATTATATTCCATCCGTTAGCCACGATAGCCAGCATACGTCTGTCGTCAGGATCGTTGAAGTCGTACGGTTCGATGTTGTATATCAGTTTGGCATTCATTGCGTAGTATGCCACCGGAGCGACGGGGTTTGCTTTTACCACTGAATCTGCGATTTCACGGTATTGCATCACTCTTATGTAGATAAGATCTTTGATTTGGGAGTTGATGCATTTTTTCTCTAGCTTCATCAAAGTGCGGATATACTTGTTGGTGGCTCTGATATGCTGGCTCAACATACACACTTGGGCTGCATATTCGTCTCCTGTAAGGGAGAGCTCATCTCTGATGCCTTTGCTAAAAACAACTTTTTTAGTACTGTCAGCACAGAATACGGCTGACATAGAGTCGACTCTAAGCTGGAAGAACGACATTCTGACGGCCGCTCTTCGTTCGATACTGAACCTGCCTATAGTGTCGGCAAGTGTGGAATCTAAACATATTGTGCCATTTCCTGTAATGCTGTCGATATATACCATCTTGTTGGCTGCGTTAGGAATTTTTCCGCAGATGGTGAGTGTAGGCCCCTTCTGACAAGATGCCGAAAGCAACGTCATCAAGAGAATGAATAATAAACCTTGTATATTGACTAAAGATTTCATAAGCCTAATATTAAATATCCGTAGTAGCAAAAATAAATAAAGTTTGCAATTTATTGAACTATGACCATTATTTTTTCGTTTTTTCCTTTTTTTGACTGATATTCTTAAAGGTTAACAATCCTCATTTTGGACAACTGCTATATAATCTCCTTTTTTTATAACAACAAAAGTGTTATTTTTGTACGGACAACAAATAAAATGGTTCTGTTGGTTGTTTTGTGACAATTTACGGTACTATAATATCAATCGGGATAATAGCCCATAAACTTTCAACAATATAAAAATGGCTCAACAATCTCAAGCGTGGGGCTCACGAATTGGACTAATACTTGCGATGGCTGGTAATGCCGTTGGACTTGGAAATTTCTTGCGTTTCCCTATTCAAGCAGTGCAGAATGGAGGAGGTGCATTCATTATTCCTTATCTTATCTCATTTTTTCTTCTTGGATTGCCTCTCCTTTTCATCGAATGGAGTACTGGAAAACTGGGAGGTCTGTCGGGGCATCATTCTCCGCCTATGATTTTGCAGTCGGCTCATCGTAATCCAGTATGGAAATATTTCGGATCGATGGGTATCTTTTGCAGCACCATCATCTGTGCCTACTACGTCTACATTGAGAGCTGGACATTCTCATATGCCCTTCATTCTGTCTGTGGCACATTTCTGGGAAAGAGCGAGCATGAGGTGGCGGCTTTCTTCGGGCAGTATCTCGACCTTAACGTCTCGACTTCATTTCTTCCTCATGACACATTGATCTGTTTTTTGTTCTGTATCGTATTTAATATCTGGATATTAGCTAAAGGAATAAAAAATGGAATCGAGAAGGTGGCGAAAGTGGCGATGCCTATGCTTTTGCTTTTCGGTATTTTCCTTGTAGTGAGAGCTTATACTCTTGATAAAGGAGACGCGGGAGCGACATTCGGCAGCATGGATGGTTTCAACTATCTGTGGACACCACAGTTTGATTCGCTCACTAACCCGAAGGTTTGGCTTGCCGCCGGCGGACAGGTGTTCTTTACAATGTCGCTAGGTATGGGTTGCATACAGTGTTATGCGTCGTATATCAAGAAGCACGATGATATTGTGTTGAATTCACTTACTGCAGGTTTCACCAATGAGTTTACGGAGGTGGTGCTTGGAAGTGCCATAATCTTTCCGATAGCTGTAGGTTATTTTGGAGTGCCTGCGGTGCTTGAGATGACGCAGTCGGGAGGTTTCAGCCTTGGTTTCAAGACGCTGCCATACTTGTTCGCTCAGTGGGGACCGGTGTTTTCTGCGTTGGCGGGATTGGCATTCTTTGGTTTGCTTTTCTTCTCTGCGGTGACGTCGTCGCTTGCCATATCAACACCATTAGTGTCTTTCTTCACCGACAGCTACAAATGGTCGCAGAAGAAAGCTTCGTGGATTTACGGAGTGATTCTGTTTTTCCTTGCGTTGCCGACGGTATTGTTCTTCGACAAGGGAGTGTTTGACGAGTATGATTTCTGGGCAGGTACATTTGCGTTGTTCTTCTTCGGATTGGTGGAGACGGTAATGTTCTCTTGGGTGATGGGTGTCGACAAAGGTTGGCGTCTGATTCACTATGGTGCGGAGGTTAAACTGCCTGTGATTTACAAGTATATTCTCAGATATGTCACACCGGTGATGATGATTGTGGTTTTCGTCACTGCTATGATAAAGCCGAAGAACGACGATTGGAGCCTTATCTCATTATCAGGATGGGAGGTCGACAATTCATCGGTGATCGGAGTGCTGACTCATAAGGGTATCGGAGCCAACTCGTCATGGTGGGCCGACTACTACTATTCCGACTATGATGGTGAGGTGACGGCAGTGTCGGAGAATGCGGTTGTGATCAATTGTGGTTCGGCTGCCAAGACTGTGTCATTGCCTGCTGGCACGACTCCTGTCGTAAATGTGGGTGACATGGTGGAGCAGGGGACTGCGCTTAGCAAAGGCACCGTCTACAATGACGTGATGTATTCTGATCTTACACGTATTTCCTTGTTGGCTTGCTTGGCCATACTTTGTGTGCTGATCTACTTCGCGCATAAGAAAAATAAAAATGAATCAATTAGATTTGAGGAGGACTAAAACATGAATGGAGAAGCTTTAGCTATGTTGCTGTTGGTGCAGGTGCCTATAGTGTCTATCACAATATACTTTTATCTAAAGGTTTTGAAGAGCAAGAAGCCTAGAGCGTAATGAAATCCACGCGGTGAGAACGTGTAAAGAGATTTTAATGCCAATGGTTTTTTAACAATATTCCGTTACTATGCCAACAAAAAAGATTTTAAATACAGTCTCGATTCCTTTGGAGAAGGATTTGAGAGAAAAGATACACAATGCTCTTCAGGGTAATGTGGTGGATCAGCTTTTGA
The DNA here is from genome assembly GCA_024401565.1 of Paludibacteraceae bacterium. Taxonomy (GTDB): domain Bacteria; phylum Bacteroidota; class Bacteroidia; order Bacteroidales; family Paludibacteraceae; genus UBA1723. Next base: position 6,467 of record JAKSKU010000049.1, on the reverse strand, counting down.
AGATGTCGAATACCAATGACACTCCGAATTATGTGAAGAGTTGTTATGAGGGAAGTGCTTTCAAGGTTGAAAAGACTTTGATGAAGAAATACTTCGATATCTGTGAGGATGTGAAAAAGGCCTTGGAGTTCAAGGAAGAGGTCGATTTCTATATTGTGAGCGACGCGAGTGTTAACGCTGGTGCATATTTACGTCCGTCAGACGACCAGCCGCATACAATAATCATCCATTCGGGATTGATCCAGCTTATGAACGACAATGAACTTAAGTTTGTGATCGGACATGAAATAGGACATCTGATAGAGCGACACTCTGAATTGGGAAAACTTATCAATTTTGTCTATCCGGGAGCAAAACCAGTCTCTTTGACTTATAAGATCTCATTATGGAATCAGTTGGCAGAGTTGGAAAGCGACAGATACGGATTCTTGGCATGCCGAGATTTGTCTGTGGGAGTGAGTGCATTGTTTAAGATCACTACCGGACTCGACTTGGATAAGTTCGACATGAATATAGCGGCTCTTTTGGAGCATAACGATAGAAGTCTGGATTACTTGCTTGGAGACAAGGCTGTGATGTTGGGCGAGACTCATCCAGTCAACCCGATCCGAATCAAGGCGATGCAGATGTTTGCTGAAAAGTACACTGGAGAGACGGAGGCCGGAGAGTATGAAAAGGTAATGGACGGATTGTTCGTGGCCATGTCTAAAATACCATCAAATCCGTTGGACAGACACATTGCCAGATTCATTGCGGTCGGAGGCCTGATAATGGCGTCGGCAGACAACGTGATGGAAAAGGAGGAGTATGAGAAGATACTGTCTGAATTGTCGGAGTTCTTGTTCAGCCCGAAGGAGTTTTTGGAGGAGATTGGCAAGGAGGAAGATCTGTTTGAGTCTTTGCAGAACACAATCATAGACATTCTGGAAATCAACCCTAGCGGCAGGGACGGCTTGCTTGCATACCTTATAGAAGTGGCCATTGCCGATAGCAAGATTGATCAGATTGAAGTGGATTTGATAATGGAGTTGGGAGAGAAGATGTTGGGCTACACAAAGAAGGAGATTGCCCAGATTTTTGCTTGCCAGATACAGTCAAAATTCCAAGCTGATATTTTATCGATAATCTAAAGAGATCGCAAGGATCCCAAGGACATATATTTGACGGGCGGGTTTCAGACCTGTCCGTCTTTTTTTGTTTGTGAATCCCTGTTATTCTGGGGTACGGTATTCCGCTGGGGAGCATCCTGCCTGTCGTTTGAAGAACTTCACGAAATAGGATGGATCGTCGAACCCTAGCTCAAAAGCTATCTCCTTGATCATATAGTCGGAATAACGCAGCAGACGTTTGGCTTCAAGAGTGATGCGGTGATTGATTATTTCCAGCGGAGTGAATGCGGAGCACTCCGACACGTAGTTGGTCAATGTTTTTGTGGAGACGTTGAGCAGGGCGGCGTACTCTTTCACAGAATGCAGTTTGCGGTAGTTGTGCTCCAGATCACGTCTGAATTCCAGAAACGTTTTGTGCGACACCTTGCTTGGAGAGAACGGCTGCTCTTCGTCGGCTTTGTAGCTTCGTTCGAACTGGATAAGCAGTAGTTTGACCAAAGACCTTATATATTCAGTATGGCCCAAAACGTCACTTTGGGTAAGTTCTCGTTCTATATCCTCTATGATTCTCTCCAGAATATCGCATACGTTTGGATTCAGTTTGATACAAGGCACTCTGTCGTACGCGTTGAAAATATTGTATTTGAGTAGAACACCGTTTTCCGATAGCTCCTCACTACGCAAAAGCCCGTTGCATATTTTCAGCACAAATCCTTTGTAACCTTTCCCCTTGGCGTCCTTGTCGAACGAATGCACTTGGCCGGGAGCTATGAAAAAGACGGTGCCTGGCTCCACAGGATACTCATTGAAGTCGATGTAGTGGGTTCCCTTTCCTTCTTGAAACCACACCACCTCGTAGAAAGGATGCACGTGTTGCTGGCTTGTCTCAATAGCCGGTTTGTCGTTGAAGAATTCAGGCATGCGAATCACCTCCATACTGCTCCCTTTAGGGTTGTCGCAAACCATATCGTAGCGACAATATGTATGTTTTAATTGTTCCATGCTGCAAATGTAGATATTGCTTGTGGTAAAAAAGAGAAATGCGGATGAAAATTTATTACCTGTTCCCAAATTTACCATTCTGATTCTCGTTTGTATGCGTCAGGATTCAGTTTGTAAATATATCTTTGCAAATGACAAAAAGGTATTAATAAAAATAAAGACATGAAGACAAAGTATTCAGGAACACAGACAGAGAAGAATCTGGAGGCAGCTTTTGCTGGAGAGTCGCAGGCTCGCAACAAATACACTTATTTTGCGTCGAAAGCAAAGAAGGAGGGCTATGAGCAGATCGCAGCCATCTTCCAGCATACAGCAGACAACGAGAAGGAGCATGCTAAGATGTGGTTCAAGGAGTTGTGTGGAATCGGCAACACAGCGGAAAACCTAGCTGCGGCTGCAGAGGGGGAGAACTACGAGTGGACTGACATGTATGAAGGATTCGCTCAGACTGCCGAGAAAGAAGGGTTTCCTGAATTGGCAGCAAAGTTCCGTTTGGTAGCTGCCATAGAGAAGCGTCATGAGGAGAGATATCGTGCTTTGCTTCGTAACGTTGAGGCTCAGGAGGTATTCAAGAAGAGTGAGGTAAAAGTTTGGGAGTGCCGTAATTGTGGACACATTGTAGTAGGCATTCAGGCTCCAGACATTTGCCCTACTTGCGACCATCCTCAAGCATATTTTGAGGTTTGTGCGGACAATTTCTAAGCACAATATCCCAGTTCGGACAGGGTTAATCGGAGGTTTCACTTAGATTTATAGATTTATAGATTTATGGAATCATTCAATAATATAGTGTCGACAACACCGCTTGTCTTGGTAGATTTTTTTGCGACATGGTGCGGACCTTGCAAGATGATGCATCTAGTGCTGGATGATCTAAAAAAGAAGATGGGCGAGGATATCAGGATTCTAAAGGTAGACGTCGATGCTAACCCTAGCGTCTCTGAACATTATCGTGTGCAGACTGTTCCGACACTTATTCTTTTCCGCAATGGAGAGACTGTATGGCGAAACAGCGGGGCTCTAGCTTTGTCGGAATTGGTAAAGATAGTGCAGCAATACAAATAAGAAATAGTTGACAGTCTTTTTTGCGTCATTATTGGCAAAAAAATGTAGTTGCATAGCCAGAGTGTGAGGTACATTCTGGCTATGATATTTTAAAGCCATCGTGTTATGTTAAATAATGTTTATTGCTTTGTTTTGTTTCCATCAACATGTAATTTTGCGCTACATTAAAATTTAAGAGAAAAATAAATATCAAATGAAGAAGTTTTGTTTAAGCATGATGGCTGTGCTGTCTGCTTTGTTTTGTGTGAGTGTTTCGTCTTGTGATGATGAAGAGGCTCCAGTGTTGGTGAATGAGATCTCATTCTCATCTGAATCGTTAACTATTTTGGTAGGTGAAACTGCTGTTTTAAATGTGGTTTATACTCCTGATGACGCGGAGAATAAGAGTGTTGTCTGGACGTCCGACAATGAGAGCGTGGCTACTGTCTCAGCTGATGGTACAATCACAGCTATAGCAGAAGGTACAGCTACAATCACAGCCACAACTGACAATGATATCAAAAAGACTTGCAAGGTAACAGTAAGCAATGTCAAGGTTGAGAGCTTTAAGTTGTCTGCCTCTTCATTGAATGTATTGGTAGGCCTTAATAAGACAATTGCTGTGACTTATACTCCAGAGGATGCTGCGGATAAGAATGTGGAGTGGTCGTCTGATAACAAGAGCGTCGCTACAGTTGACGAAAATGGAGTTGTTTCTGCTGTTGCGGAAGGAAACGCTATCATCACAGCAAGACATGGAGAAATGAAGGAAACTTGTATAATCAACGTCTCTTCTTTGAAGGACACAACAGTTTATACAAAAACTACATTTAAGCTTTCTGATTTTGTAAATGCTGATTTTGTAAACGACAAGAATATCACTTGGAGTGTTAACGAGGAAAAGGCACTTACTTTTAAGGATGGTTTGTTTGAGACTATTCGTATGGGCGAGGTTATCCTAACTGCAAAAGACGGAGATAACGAGTCGAAGGCTAAGATCATAGTTACTCTTGATCCTTCAACATACGTTGATCTTGGATTGCCAAGCGGAACACTTTGGGGTGCTTACAACATCGGAGCAAAAGTGTCTGAACTTGCGGGTTCTTACTTTGCTTGGGGTGAGATTGAACCAAAGACTTACGATAAATTTACAGAGGAGAATTATAAGTATAATAGTTCAAACCCTAAATATGATAGCAATAAAGATGGCGTATATTTGAAGATTGAGGACGATGCCGCTCATGCTATCTTGGGTGAGGATTGGCAGATCCCTACACAAAGCGATGTAAAGGAGATTAACGAAAATTGTAAGTTCATCAAGATGGATGGCTACTGGGAAGTGATAAGCAAGAATAATGGAAACAAAATGATTATCCCAGTCACTTATATCAATGGCTATCCAGACCAGGAGCATCCTTATTATGGCTTCTGGATAGGTGAACTTTGGTCGAAAGATATGAGTGAGGCAAGATACGCTGATATGCATCCTTGGGATACAAGCACATCTTTTTTGGATGCGGAAAATGTAACACGCAAAAGATATTATGGTCTTAATGTTCGTGGTATTGTAAAAAAATAATCCGACATAATCTCATATAAAGGCATTTGAAACTCAGATGCCTGAGATGAAATAACTTAAATGCAAAATTAGAGGTGTCTGATGAAGGCACCTCTTTTTGTTGTAAGTCAACAATGTAAGAATCTTTTTAATGGAAAAGTGATGCTTAGTAAGGTACATTTTTGCTATATTTGCTAAAACTATTAAAACATTCGCATTGGTTATTGAAATGGATAAAGTAATCAACATACCACAAACTCAGATAGTACTTGCTTTTGTCGCCACATGCATAGAGGCAACGGCTCGCACTTTGGGTGTGTCGTATCGCGAGGTGTTCATGCGTATGAAGCGATTGGGAATGATAGAAAACTACATTCTCCCCAATTATGGTGTTTTGCACACCGAAAGTCGTGAAAATATCGCACTTGATATGATCGAGTGTTTGAATGCATGGGAGGCGAAATTATGATTGTTTATCATGGCGGTACGAATAAAATAGAACATCCCGTTGCTGACATAGGTAGGGCAAATCTTGACTTTGGTCTTGGTTTCTACGTCACTGATGTATTTTTGCAAGCTTCGGAGTGGGAAAAAAAGTTGCAGATCGTCGTCAGCTGAGCCCGATTGTCAACAGATATACACTTGACAAAGACGTCGTCTTATCAGAATATTGTTGCAAGGTTTTTACTGATTATGATGGTGAATGGCTCGATTTCATTGTTGATAGCCGTAACGGGCAAAAACCATGGACACAATACGATTACATTGAAGGTGGCGTGGCTGACGATCGTGTAATTGATACTATCAATCTTTATATGGAAGGGTTGATGACACGAGAAGTTGCATTAGCCCGACTTTCAGAGCATCGTCCAAACAATCAAATGTGCTTGCTTTCCCAGCAACTTATTGACAAATATCTTGTTTTCGATGGAACAGAATCAATATAATGATCCCGTAAAGTCTCCAATCATACAGGAGATTATAATGAGCAATCGTATTGGCAGCATCAGCATGGAATTGTCTCGACGACTTGGAATTGCACCAGAGAAGGCTTTGATGCTGTTCTATGAGAGTCAGACATGTGCAGATCTTCATGACCGTTCAACAGGACTCTATCTCTATGGAGACCTCTATGTAGCAGATGAGTACATGCGAGAAACAAATCAGTATAAAAAACAAGAATAAACGTAGGGACGATAAAACAATATTATAATTTGATGAATACTAACGTAGTAGAAAAAATCAAAAAATGCTTTAGCACACAACCAGTGGTAAAAGCATGGCTGTTCGGATCATATTCGCGAGGAGAGGAAACGCCGAAGAGTGATGTCGACATTCTTGTCCAATACGACAGAAAAAACTATCGTGTTGGATTGTTTACTATTGTCAGTATCAAACAACAGCTTCAAGAGTTGTTGGGATGTGAGGTAGACCTTGTCGAAGATGGTTCTCTTTTGCCTTTTGCTGTTGAATCAGCTAATAGAGATAAAGTATTGATTTATGAGAGAGGAAATTAGAGATATAGATAGACTTCAGCATATTTTGGAACAAATTGACCTGTTGGGTTCATTAGTGCCTGAACTGTCGTTTGAATCTCTCGACGTGGATATTCAAGAGCCATCCCAGAACTTCGACGTCGCAAAATGGCGATTGGAATACTTCAAATTTTAATTCATCAAAATCTACATACGGGACCTGCGGAGACTGTAAAATAAACTGTGTCATACAATAAAAAAGGAACAAAAACGTTAAAG
>JAKSKU010000048.1 GCA_024401565.1 Paludibacteraceae bacterium | reverse complement strand
GCTTTATTCATAATCAAGAAGTTGGCATACGTTGCAGGAATACGCTCATCATTCTCGTCTATAACTGCATCTGGCATCGGTAGCGGAACAAGATTGAATGGTTTGCCATCGATATCTCTCAACGCTTTCAAATCATCCTCCATTGCTTTAAGCCATTGATAGTGATCATCGTTCTCATCGTCACATTTCACATACGCTATCGTTGTGTCGTCGCAAAAACGAGCCAATGTATCAATGTGGCCATCTGTATCGTCGCCAATAAGATCTCCATTATAGAGCCAATGAACTTTCTTCAAATTAAAGATCTTCATCAATATCTCCTCAACCTGCTTTCCTGAATACTGGTTGTTTCTATTCGGAGCATTCAAGCAATTATAAGTAGAAAGAAGTTCTCCACGAGTATTAAACTCCACACTTCCTCCTTCAAGAACAAACGGAATATCCACAACATCAACGTCGGCAGAGAAAAGATTCTTCTTACGCATCTCAGTTGTAATCTGATTATCCTTGTCCGACGCGAATTTCTGGCCCCAACCGTTGAAGATGAAATTGCAAACTTTCAACTTGCCATCTTTAACCATTGTGATGCCACCGTGGTCGCGAGCCCATGTGTCGTTGCTTGGAATCTGAGTGAAGATGATCTGCGAATAATCCACATCACCAAGCTGGCGTCGCACTTCAGCCTCATCCTGACAAACAATGACAAGTTTCTCAAAACGGATGATCGCTTTTGCTATATCACAGAATGTATGCACAGCGTCGTCGAGGATATAATTCCAATCGGTATCTTCGTGAGGCCATGTAAGCTGGACAAAACTCTGCTGTTCCCACTCAGCCAATGCTCTATATTCGTTGTTCTTGTAGTTCATAATTCACTTGTTGATTATTTTGCAAAGATAATGGATTTTTGATACTTATTAGATATCACTTCAAGACAAAAAAAATTGGGATGAAGAAATCTCCATCCCAATTCTTTATAATTTGTCGACGCGAATATTCTCGTCTAAACAATCTCTTGATTACCAAGAATAAGACAATCCAAGAGTTGTGCTCTCCCAGAACTGCAAATAAGCCTTACGATATCCATAGTTGTATTTGCGGACATCCTCGTCTACAAGAGAGAAGAATTTAGGATCACGAACACTTGCATGTTTGTTTAGGATATCTTCGTCAGCCTGCTGGATCTCTCTATGATAGTTGATCTCCGCCTTATCATACTTCAACTGAGTCTTGATAGAAAGGTCAATGTGCTTAGTAAGCTTGAACAACAAGTCCAAATTATACTTGACAGACCAACCATTAGACTTGTCGTAAATATCCTGCATCTTTCCATTGTTGTCAAACTGCAATGATTTTGTAGACGCAATAATCTCATCTACGTAGTCATTCAAATCAACAATATCGTAGCCAGTCCAAACCATACCCTTGTTAAACTGCGGATGAGCGTTCTTGAAATCTTCACTGAATCCGTAAGTCTCCTTATTGTAAGCGAAGAATCCTTCCAACTTAGAGATCAAAGTGAACACCTTGTTGAACGACTTTGTGTAATTGACAGTAAGCAATGCACCGACTTCAGTACGCATATCCATATAAGTACCGTCAACATCACGCTTCATCGAATAGTTAGGAGCGATATCATCATCCTTACAGAATGTGAACTTACCTGTAATAGGAGAAACATAGATAGACATATCTCCTTTTAACTTAGAAGGCACATAATCCATACCGAGAGATACCTTTACAATGTTTGGATTACCAAACTTGTTCTGCATCATACCCAACGACTTGATACTGTCTCTGTCCAACTCATCAAACATATTGTTGACATGTCCGATCGGTGTCTCATTAGCTTCCAAACCACCATTGGCTTTAATATCGTCAACTCTATCCACAAACCAAGCATCTACATTCTTATAGTTGTAAGTTGGCGTAAAACGAGACTCAAAAGAAGCCATTGCGCTATAAAACAAATTCTTAGTTGCCTTGAAACCATATTTAGTCGACAAATTCAACTCATCTATAGCCTTATGCACCTTTGGATTATGCTCATACTCAGAAGAAAGGTTGATACCATACTTAGCTGAGAAACTGTTGTCCCACTTGTGACGAGCACGAGTATAGTTGGCATTCAAGTTCAAATAACCATCTATAGCAAAAGTTGATCCTGTTCCATCGTGTGAATAGACATTATGGAAAGTCTGAGCTGCATTCATTCCAACAATACCAGGAAACTTCCATACTGCCGAATCAGCAGCCAAATCCCCATCTATATCACCTTTATGAGACTCCGCAAGTTCAGAAACTGTAGACTGAGTCTCTTTGATTGTCTTCAAACCTTCGTTGACTTCGTCCTGAGCAGCTAATGTTGACACACCCATTACAGCAACAGCTGCTAGCAAATTATATTTTGTCTTCATTATTTTCAATGATTTAAATTAATTAAAATGAGTATGAAATACCTAGTGATGATGACTCCCAGAACTGCAAGAAGGCTTTCTTGTAACCATAGTTATAAAAACTTGCATTGCTATTCAACAAACTTTCACGTGTGTCATCACAGTCACCCTTATCAGCACGTATCAAATCTTTGTGGTAATCAACCTCAGAGTTGTCATACTTCAACTGAGTTCTCAAATTGAATGTCAAGAACTTAGTGGCCTTAAGCATAAACTCTGTCTTCCAAACTACATAACGTCCGTGTCTTGCTATATAGTCTGTGTCCTCCCAGTCGCTCTTGATATTCTCCAAATCATAAAGAACGTTGTTTCTTACCGCATCTTTAGAAAGCTGGTATACACGTGGCTTTCCATATGCAGCAAAAAACGCCTCTAGAGAAGAGTTCAAAGAGAAAACATCATTAAACGACTTTGAATAATTCACATTTAAAAGCACACCGGCCTCAAAACGTGTATTCTTGTAGATGTTGTCGCCGTCGTTAATTTTCTCCATTGAATAGTTTTCTGCAATCACATCATTCTCACAGAATGTCCAACGGGCAGATAGTGGAGACACATAGAAGTAGATATCCTCTTTGTCAGACATCTTCATATCCAATCCAAGAGACAATTTTGCGTATGCAGGGTTGACGAACATGTTCTTAACAACACCTGTATCGATTCTCTCCTGACGATCGCAAGATGTGAAATCAAAACCGTCATCCGACATTGAGTCCACAACATCATAGTCGTATGTTGGTGTGAATTGTGTCTCAAAAGAAGCCATGGCAGTATAGTAGACGTTTTTGTCTGCCAAATAACCGTACTTCGTCATCAACTTCAACTCGTCATTCTGCTTTCTCCAATATGGCTCTGCCTCATAATCCTTTGAGAAACTTGTTCCGTACGCCACATCAAGTTTTGAATCCCACTTGTGCTTTGCACGAATGTAGTTTGCATTCAATGAAGCAGAAAAGTTAATACCAACCACAGTTCCTTCTCCCTCGACAGAATACGGGTTGTGCGATGTCTGTACTCCACTCAACGACAATGTTCCGGGAAACTTCCATGACGCAGTGTCTGCTGCGATCTCGGTCTTTACGTTGTCCGCGTTTGACTGAGCCATACTTGTAACAACCGACTTGACCTCATTGTTTTCATCAACTTTCACCTCCTGTGCGACACCAGTCACAACAGCAGATGCAACAAAAAGAGATACGAATAATTGTCTTTTCATCCTAGTTATGTCTTAATATCAATGTTTTTATTTCTGTAATCCCTGCAGACGCGCAATATACTTGCCGATGATGTCAAACTCAATGTTCACCACCGAACCTACTTGAATGTCGCAGAAATTTGTATGTTCCAAAGTGTATGGAATGATAGCCACAGTAAACTGGTCTCGCTTTGATCGGCATACTGTCAAACTTGTTCCGTTGACGGTAACGGACCCCTTCTCTACTGTGAAATATCCTGCAGAGATCATAGTATCGTCTGCTTCATACTTGAACGTGAAATAGTGGCTGCCCTGCTCCTCCTTACGCTCAATGCAAGTGGCAGTCTGGTCAACATGCCCCTGAACGATATGACCGTCAAGTCTGCCGTTCATCATCATGCTTCTCTCTAGATTCACTTTTGAGCCAACAGACAACTTTCCTAGATTGGATTTGTCTAGAGTCTCCTTAATCGCTGTGACGGTATATTCATCTCCACTGATGTTTACCACTGTCAGACAAACACCGTTATGAGCTACACTTTGATCAATCTTTAATTCTGACGTGAAAGGGCACGAAATTGTAAAATGCAAGTTTGTTCCATCCTGCACCATCTTACGAACAACGCCCATTCCCTCTACAATTCCTGAAAACATATTTGAAATTTTCTGCAAATTTAATAATTTTTTGAAATATATCATTTAGGAATCCTCAACAATGTGGTGACCAGCTTAACACTTCACATTCTTATTGATCCATCTGCATATTAAGAACAACATAACGGCAGACACGCCTGACATCATAGCAAACACCATGAAGAAATCGTGAAGATTAGTAATCTCATATCCTATAAATGATTTGGGAATAACCACACCGTCAGCATCAACTTCGGGATAAAGAGCGGAAAGAACTCCCGCAAACTTATTTGCTGTGGCTGAAGAAAGCAGCCATACGCTCATCAACAATGACGCGAATCTTGCCGGAGACAGTTTGTTGACCATCGACAATCCTATTGGTGACAAACTCAACTCTCCGATACTCAACACTAAGTATAGAGTAGTGATCCACATCATCGACACTTTTTCTCCTACCGGAACATTATCCACTCCGTAGGCGATAAAGAAGTAGCCAAACGACAACAATGCCAATCCTATCGCTTGTTTCGTTGGCGACGCAATATGAATATTCTTTCCCTCCAACATCATCCACATCGACGACATCACGGGTGCCAACACAATTATGAAAATCGGATTCAATGACTGGAAATTACTTGTGTTCACCTCTTCACCAGAGTTGACAAAGATATATGAGATAGTCACAGCAAAGATGATTACCGACAAATATGTGGGCAGTGCAAAACTCTGTTTGCGTCTTTTTCCAATCATATAAGTCAACGCAACGACAAACAATGTAAACAAAACTATAGCAACGGCCTTAAAAGTATCACCCATTTTCACTTCAAAGAATTTTGGCAATACTCTATCCGTCTGCTCATCCGCAAAATATGTCAACGAAGCTCCAGCCTGCTCAAAAGCAGCCCAGAAGAAAATGACGAAGAACGCAAGAATGTAGATCACGAGAATATTGCGTCTTTCATCTTTGGTAACCGACTTATCTGTAATGATATACAATGGCACCACCCCACTCAAACTATATATCACGGCTCCGATATAGTCACCGCCGAAAAGCCAATAAAGCAATCCAAAAACTGCGATTTCAAGCAATACAAACAAACCTACTCTAGTTTTGTCAACCTGCATTAATGAAGCCGACGTCTTATCTTCCTTTATTATGCCAACCCTCTGTGGCACGCCACCGATCTCCGCCCCTTCTGGCGTGACAAGATACTTATCTTTTCCAATCATGAATGACACGACTCCGATTATCATTCCGACGCAAGCAGCTAAGAATCCATATTTGAAATCAGACGGATCCCCCGTCAATCCGAAATAGCCACAAACCAAAGGCGAGAAGAAGGCACCGAAATTGATACCCATGTAGAAAATTGTGTAAGCGGAATCTTTGCGTGGATCGTTGTCGGGATACAATGTTCCCACCATACTCGAGATATTGGGTTTGAAAAAACCGTTACCAAGAACCAGCAAACCAAGTCCGGCAATCAAAAGTGATTGTGTAAGACCACCCTGGCCTAAGAATGACGCGCAAAGAAAAAGGAAAAACTGTCCTATTGCCATCAGCAATCCACCGACTATAATAGAACGTTTGTTACCCCAGAAATTATCTGAAATATAGCCTCCTATCAACGGAGTAAGATAAACTAAACCTGTATAATTACCGTACATTTGCGACGCTGCTTCCTTATCATAATTCAACGCTCCGATAAGAAACAACGTGAAAATCGCACGCATTCCATAATAACTGAATCTTTCCCACATCTCTGTGGAGAAAAGAAGATATAAACCCGTCGGATGACTTTCGTTTGCCATATTTGATAATTTATTCCACCAAATCACAAAGGTATAAATAAATTTGGAGATTAAATAGCAGTTGTCCAATAATGAGGATTGTTAAGGGCCCATGTTTGTTTGGGCAACTCTTTTATCCAATCACTTGCGACGGTGCCACTCCAAAATACTCCTTGAATTTCTTAGAGAAATAAGCCGGGTCGGAGAATCCAACCTTATATGCGATATCACTGATTGACAGCGACTGATTTGGCATCGTAAGCATCGTATGTGACAGATTCATACGATAGTCAAGGAGCAACTGAATAGGTGTCTTGTCGAAATGATTTGTGCATCGTCGGCCAAGCGTGGCTGTGCTCATGCAAAGCAGCGACGCCATCTTTCCGATAGTCAGGTCGCTCTCGGAATAATGAGTTTCTATCATTTCGTTGAAATCCTTAACAAAACCGATTTCTGGGGCCTCATCTTGGTTGACGCTAACAGAATCATTGTCATTCTTCAATTTCAAGATATTATAGATCTTCAGCAACATCTCCTCATTCTTGAATGGCTTGTTGATATAGTCGAGTGCCCCGACTTTCAATGTCGACATTTTCGCTCTTTCACTTCCAGACGCCGACATGATAACAAACGGGATCATCTTCGTCTTTTCTTGAGCACGAAGCATCTTGCATAGCTCAATGCCATTAACGATCGGCATCTGCAAATCACTGACAATCAAATCAGGAATTGTCTGCAACGCTTTTGTATAGGCCACCTGACCATTTGTGGCTGTATCCACTTTAGAATATCCCGACAGCAAATTTCTGATATTGTCTAGTATCAACTCATCGTCTTCAACTATCAATATTCGTTTGTTCTGAAGGAATGAGAAATCAAGTGTGATATTCTCATTTACATCAAGCTTTCTCTCCGTAGTCTTTGGTTCTGTGGCTGGCATCTCCACCGTGATCTGAGTGCCTTTTCCCAACTCACTCTCAATATGCATCGTCGCTCCGAGAATATCAAGATAGCTATATATTAGAGAGAATCCCAAGCCAGTGGAAACCTCACCACTGAATCCTGTCTCACCGTTCTTCACCACACCTGTGGATGAACGCAATACAGCCAACTGCTCCGGCGTCATTCCTTTGCCATTATCAGCGAACTCCACAAAGAATCTTCCATTCTTAGAATAAGTCGACAGTACGATCTCTCCATTTTCAGGAGTATATTTAATACTGTTGTTCATCAAGTTACGAAGAATTGTAGAGAGCATTTTTTCATCAGAAGACGCGTAATCGGTAGTTTTGAATTTACGCACGATGGAGATCTGCTTGTCCTCAATCACCGCGCAATTCAGATTCACCACCTCTTCCAAGATAGCGACGACATCAGTCTCAACAAGCACAGGCTTCGTAGTCTCACGTTTGGCGATTGCCCAATTCACAAGCGAAAGCATCGTGTTCTGCAGAGTGCTTGCCTGCTCGTATGCCTTTTTCAGTTTCTCCGTTTCCTGACTCTTTGGAGCATTTTCATCACCGTATGGCGACAATGCCCCTACGATTCCAAACATGGAATTCTTCAAGTCGTGAGCAATCACAGAGATGATATTCTCCTTCATATCAAGAGCAGTACGGAGTTCCTCTGTTCTCTCCGCCACCTTCTCCTTCAAGATCTTCTCCTGAATAGTATGTTTGCGCAGACGATACTCGTAAGCCACTTTGAAACCAAGAATGATGAATGCCAGCATACCCAAGTAGAACCACCACGATTGATACCACACCGGCGCCACATCCATCTTCATCATAATAAAGTCGGATGGCTCAAACTTGTTTGCGTCTGCCGAATAAGCCACCTTGAGTTGGAAGTCTCCACTTGGCAAATAGGTGAATTTAATCACCTTATCTTCAGGCACTTCACTCCAATTGTCATCCTTGCCATCAAGTTTATAATAGAGTTTATCCTGAACATTCTCACGGAAATCAGCCACCTTGACCTCCACCTTGACATTGTTGTTGTGAGAGGCGTCAATCTCAAGGATTCCGTTAGGATAGGCTCGTTCACCGTCGACATAGACAGAGCCCCAATTCAAGTCACCAATCTTATTTTTCTGAGGTTTGAGCGAATCCGACACAATATAGAATCCGCTTGATGTACCAGCCAAAATCTGTCCGCTCTTTCTCACAAGAAGCGATGAATTGGTAAAGAATTTCTTTTGAGTCTTAGACGAATTAGTCGGAATCAACGAATATCTCTGCGTAGTGGGATTGAAAGTAAGGATGCCTGCCGACGTCGCGCAGACAAAAGTACCGTCGTTCTTCTTCTCTATCGACCTGAAATCCAATCCAGACGGAAGATAATCAAGCATCTTGTATTCAAGTGTCGACTCCAAAATCACCATTATTCCACGCGTCGTCGCCACATATAGATTGCCATAGCCATCCATCTTGGAATCGGCAAACATAATAGGATTATGGGTCTTCTCCAGCACCACGCAAGGCAACGCATGCTTAACCTTACCATCCTTAATCAACGCAATCGAATTTGAAGTGATAATCCAGACATTATGATTAGGCGTTTCGGACGCGCTGAATATCCAATTATCTTCAACAGTATAGTCACCTTCACGCAAATCTATCTGCTCCCATTTGCCATTCGTATGCTTCACCCATAATCCCATACCGGCTGTGCAAAGATAGATTTCACCGTTGCTCAGCTCCGTAACAGAGAACACACATCTCGGACGTGCTATCTCAGGATATTCAAAATCAAGAATCTTAGTTTGGAATGTATTAGGGTCCATCTCAAGAATTCCGTCGCCCCAAGTAGGAAGCCAAACTTTGCCATTCTTATTCCAATCAGCGCGAAGAATATTGTTTGAATTGAGCGAAACCTTTTTCTTTACCTGAAATTTATTGTCGAGCACATACACGCCCTGGCCATCGGTAGTAACGAAGATATCTCCGTTAGGCAACTCCAAGAAATCCGAAACGACAAGATTCTCAAGACCAAAATCGGAGGAATAGTTCACTCCCTTTTCCCTGTCGAGCGAAAGACGAAAGACGCCACCCATCTGAGTGCCAAGCCAGATATCGTTATCCTCCGTCTGAATCATCGTGTAGATTTTGCTCAACTCTTTTGGCTGGTCACCGTATGAAAGGATATGCTCAAAAATTGATTTCTCATTAAAGTCAGGGTCGACGCGCCAAAGTCCCTCTCCGTCGGTAGCCATATAGAGTTTGCCATCCGACGCAAGGACAACATCATAAGTAGAGAAAAAAGGAAGCCTGACAACCGACTCCTCCACCAAAGAGTCGCCGGCCACATTTAGAATCTGAAAAGTTGAGCCGCTGCCAATCACAGCAAGACGTGATTCCGACAACTCCACGAATTTCACAATGATGCCCGAACATCCGTCAGCCTCAGAGTATCGTTTGATGAGATTTCCCTGATTATCCATGACGGTGACGTTCTGTATGCCTCCAAAGAAGAAACGGTTGTGCCTGTCGACGTGGAAATCCGAGATGAACATATTCTTAGCAGCTGCGAACATATTGAACTCGTCGGTGAAACGTTCGCCGTCGAACTTATAGAAGCCGTCTACAGTGGACATATAGCAGTTGCCATCGTTGCAAACTTTAAACTGATGGGGTTCTTTGTAGATATTCCTTTCATATTCAAGAGGTTTCACATCAACAAACTTGTCCATAACGTTGTCGTACTTCATACAAAGACCGTTATACGACCCTATGAACATCTCCTCCTTTCCATTGACCACACACCTTTTCACAAGTCGCAAATCATTACGTTGCAACTCCTTGTACTGATCGTTTCTATAGTGGTGGAATGATTTGCCGTCATAACGGTCGAGCGAGAAATCGGTAGCGATCCAAACATTCTTATGGGAGTCTTGCATCAGGCTGAAAACCTTATCACTACCCAATCCGTCGACGGTGGTATATTGGGCAATACTGTATCTTACCTCCTTGACATTATTACGCAAGTCGATATATTTCACAGCCGAAGAAAAGCCGCAAAAAACAAATGTTAGATAAAGTATAGTAAGTAATCTTAAGAGCATATCGTATGTTATTAGCGAAACATCTGTTTCTCAAATAGCAAAGATATAAAAAAGTTTTATAAGTCAATCTATGATATGGAAACCACTTGGCATTGATCAGTTTTCCACCTTCCACTCTGCCAGATTCTTCTCCGTTGTGCTAAAGTTCGCGCCGATCTTCACCACACTTTTTTCTGGGGATGAAATCTTTTTCGCGTATCTCTTCTCATCTATCTGAGCCAATGCGACTTCCGCAGACTCATCACGCTTGCATTCAATGATGTATGCGTATTTGTTTGTTTCGAAGAAGACGTCGATGCGGCCACCCAACACTGGATGTTCCACTGTCACCTTATGACCCGTTGATCGGATCATTAGATAAAGCATATTGCGGAAATTGGCCTCAATCAGTTTGACATTATTGTTTTCAAATGGAACCTCACTCATTATCAGTTGCATCTGAGTCATAAACGCATCCACGTCGTCGCTACGAAGACTCTGTCTCAAATTATAGATGTCGGTATCCCATTCATTCATTGATTTTCCAGCAAACTCAATCGCTAAATAGCGGACAAAACCGTCGGCAACCTCCTCATTGGGAAATCCCAACTTGTAGATTTCGTCTTCATAACTCTTAATTGTCAGATATCCACTTTGATAAAGTGCGGCAACAATATTATCCTCTCCATTGC
>JAKSKU010000047.1 GCA_024401565.1 Paludibacteraceae bacterium | reverse complement strand
GACGTTAGACTGCTACAGCTCATAAATGCAGAAGAACCGATTGAAGTCACACTCTTTGGTATAGTGATTGATGTTAGACTGCTACAGTCATAAAATGCCTCAGAACCGATTGAAGTCACACTCTCTGGTATAGTGATTGACGCTAGACTTCTACAGCCCCAAAATGCATCATAACCGATTTCTGTCACACTCTCTGGTATAACAACACTAATACATGAGTCTTTATTTCCAATCCAACCATAACACTTTGTGCCATTATCATAAACTAACAATTGTGGTTTTAATAGGTCACAGTCATAAAATGCCTCAGAACCGATTGAAGTCACACTCTCTGGTATCGTGATTGACGTTAGACTGCTACAGCCATAAAATGCTTCAGAACCGATGGTAGTGACATCATATATTTTCTCATCAATCTTCACCTTTGCAGGGATATTGACAGAATCAAGGTCACGATAATTTCCATAAGTCAATTCAGCTGTGGAATCAGATGTGATTTCAAATATCAATGGAGCGTAGGCAGACGTGTCTGCCACAGTTGGCTCAATAAATGGTGGGATTATTGAGGATGTGTCTGGATTAAAGATGTCCTCAAAATAGACTTCATACACGTCGTCGACATTAATTCTTAGAATGTCGCCATTTTGTTTCTTCACACACATGTTTGTGCCTGCAAATACCGCAAGGCAAACAGCAAATGTTGCTGATAACGCTAGTAAAATTTTTTTCATAATATTTATCTCCTTTTTTATTTGCAATGATTTTGAATAATGGATTTTCAGTCATAACATATCGATGACGCAGTTGTGGTGAATTTTCTGATCATACAATAAATTCTAGTTCCAAAAATTCTTTTGCTAGTCCTATGAATCATAATCCCAATGGGTAGATCCTTTCGCTTTATATCATCGATTTGTAAAATTATCAACAAATTTTATAAATCCAAATGATTTGGCGAGAATAAATATATGAACGAAAAATTCCGCAACAAAATCGCAAGATTTACGAATCTATTTACGAAAATTTTACTTTCTAGTATGTATACACAACAAAAAAGGGTTGCTTCCCAGCAACCCTTTTTGTGAACATTTTAGAAAAAGATTATTAGTTGTAAGCACTTTCTCCGTGCTCATATACGTCAAGTCCTTCCTCTTCAATTCTCTTCTCAACTCTCAATCCGTGGATCTTGTTCAAGCTGAAGAAGATGATGAAGCCCATTGTCGCAGCCCACAAACCGATTGTAACTGCTCCTGTCAACTGTACTAGGAACATGTCGATGCCACCACCGTAGCAAAGACCTCCGTCGACTGCGAAGATACCTGTTAGCAATGTTCCTGTGAAACCACATACTCCGTGTACTGAGCTTGCACCTACTGGATCGTCGATCTTAAGCTTGTGCTCGATAAACTCTACAGAGAAGATCATCAATGTACCACAGATCAATCCGATCAACGCTGCACCTACTGGTGAAACTGCGTCACATCCTGCTGTGATTCCGACCAATCCTGCCAACACGCCGTTGAGTGTGAATGACAATGATGGTTTCTTATACTTGATCCAAGTGATGAACAATGTTGCTAGACCTCCGACTGCTGCTGCAATGTTAGTGTTTACGAATACCAATGTAGAAGCTGTTGCATCCTCAACTGATGCGATTGCCAACTGTGAACATGGGTTGAATCCGAACCATCCCATCCATAGGATAAATACTCCAAGAGCTGCGATTGTCAAGTTGTGACCTGGAATGGCACGTGCCTTACCGTCCTTACCGAACTTGCCTACACGTGGACCAAGGATCCATGCTCCTACCAATGCCATCCAACCTCCGACTGAGTGTACGATTGTACTACCTGCGAAATCGTGGAATCCTCCGTCGTATGAACCGATTGAAAGCTCAGACAACCAGCCTCCACCCCATGTCCAGTGACCGCTGACAGGGTAAACCACAACTGAGATCAATACTGAGTAGATCATGTACATGTAGAACTTAGTACGCTCTGCCATTGCACCTGATACGATTGTTGCAGCTGTAGCACAGAACACTGTTTGGAAGATCAAGAATGCATAGTTTGGAATTCCCATCTCGCTCATACAGTCCTTGAAATCGATATCGAAGAAGTTTGGTGTTCCTGCGAATTCGCCAGCTCCGAACATGATTCCGTAACCTAAAGCCCAGAACAAGAATGTTCCTGCCATGAAGTCGAAGAAGTTCTTCATTAGAATGTTGGCTGTATTTTTGCTTCTAGTCAAACCTGCCTCAACAAGTGAGAAACCTGGCTGCATGAAGAATACCAACATGGCTCCCAATGCCACCCAAAGTGTATTCAATCCGACTACCACTGGATCGATTGGTGCCGACTCTTCTGCTGGTGCTGCTGCAACCTCAGCAACTTGTGCAACCTCAGCAACTGCTGCGCTTGCAGCTTCTGCAGCTGTGGAATCTTGTGCTGCTGCCGGCATGAAAAAGGCACCGGCCAAAAATACAAGGAGTGCGACGAGGGCTTTCAAACCTCTCGTGCTATATAATTTGCTTTTCATTTTCGTTTCGTTTTAATATGTGATTATTGATAGACGGGATCCGTACCGTCGAAATCAATTATTTTGTAAGATGGCAGATGAATAATACTTAATTTTCTTTCTCTGCGTTGTAAAGCGCGATGTCGCCTCTTTCTCCAGTACGGATTCGGATTGAGTCCTCCACTGGAATGATAAAAATACGACCATCTCCGATCTCTCCTGTCTGCGCTGCCTTCAACACAGCCTCCACAGTCTTCTCAACGTTCTTGTCTCTTACAATCACCGAAACCAATATACGCTCGATGCAGCTTGTATCGTAAACGACACCACGGTAGATACGTCCCTGGCGGCTCTTACCAATACCTCTTACATCGTAGTATGAGAACCATTCGATTCCAGCGTCAAGCAAAGCGTCGCGAACATCGTCGAACTTTGTCTTTCTGATAATTGCTTCAATCTTTTTCATATTATATTCTCGTTTTATGTTCTTAATTTACTTTTTGTAGGCGCGACCCAAAGCTTCTCAATTATGGCAAGATCAATGAGTCGCGTCACTACAATATAACATGCTTATTAGAAAGATAGACCTACCACAAAGTGAGTTCTCTCCTCTCTTGGATTTAGAATCATTTGTGCGAAAATAGGCAATTTGAATTTGTCTGTGATCTCGATTTCCTTGCTAGCCTTGACGCCGATGTTGATTATACCGAATTTTTCAACTCCGTAGAATGCAGACTCGTTCAGACATGCACCTAATGCGAAATCCCAGTTTACATATTTGCTCTCTACTGGGTAGCCTAGCTCAATGTAAGTTGAGAAGTTCTCCTTCTCTTCTCCTTTGTCGTTGATTTTCTTGTCGTTCAAGAAGTTGATGTTAGCTGAGATTGTCATTGCGAATTTCTCACAACACTCAGCGAAATCCCAACCAAGGTTAGCCTCTAGCACATGTGAGTGATCAGCGAAATAACTGTGGTCGTCCCAAGCTGGAGTACAGAAATAATCTGTGATACCGATTGAGAATGCCTTTGCCTGTACCGACGCGTAGAAATCAAGTTCTCTTGTCTCTTCATCTTTGAATGAAGTTGAACCCCAAGAACCAAGAGTGAAGTTGCCTGCAGTCATCTCAATGCATGGCTGTACGGCGAAACTGCTCTGGTACATACCTCTCCATACGTATGAGCTCACTACATCAGCATTAACGCTGAACTCAACTTTCTTCGCTTCTTTAACTTCTGCTGTTTCCTCTGCGAAACAAATGCTTGATGCCATTGTGCCCATCAAAGCTGCAGTCATAATCTTCAACACTTTCATAGTTCTTTTGTTTTATGTGTTAATATCAGTTCGTTTGTAATGTCAAGGGATAAAAAATTTCAGTTCGTTTTAATGCGTTGTATGTCGTTTTATAATCAGTTTCCCTTTCGATTACACTGCAAAGGTATAGTGAATATCAACTCTAGCAGACAAAACAGTGCATTTTGTCTGCTGTTTTTTTAAGCAAGTTGCATTTTGTAAGCAATAAAACATCTACTGCTTACATTTTGTAAGAATTCCGAACTATTGAAGTTTTAAAGTGAAAGTGAGGATTTTTAGAGTTTCTGCAAATACGTTTGGGTACGATATTTGTTTAAATCGCTTTACATTTGAAGTGTATTGTTGGTCTATATGTGCAAAATGTCACTAAAATATTTTGTTTGGTGACACTTTGAATTTCGAATATATATAGATATTGTATATGGGATCCGCAAAATGGATAATGAGAATGCGAAATCATCTGAGAAATGATAGGTACTGCCTTCCAGGCAGATGTCTCATGATGGCAATCGCCGGACACTGCGTGCTCGGTTACTCTCACTTCGCTCGGTACTGCCTTTCAGGCAGACGACGTTGGATTACATCTCGTAGAAACGCACGGACGTGCGTGTGATGGATTATTGGGAAATGGGATCAATTCATAATGCATAATTCATAATGCATAATTGTCGTTACATGCCAATGATGGTATTCATTCCGATAGAAAAACGCCTTGATCTTAATTTTTATACAGAATTCATAGTTTAAATATGCAATAATTTATGCGCAATGATCAAAAAAATGCATATAAATTTACATTATGCACAAATTGACATTATGTGTGCAAATTTTGATATTAAAAATCATAATGACATTCTTAAACTAAATCAGTTAGCAAAATGAAAGAATTTTAAAAATATTTGTAACATTTTGTTGATTTTATTTTGGTGGTTTAAAAACCTTTTATACTTTTGCAGTGAAGATTAATCACAACGAATAAAGAACATAAAACGAATTATCTATGGAGACGCTTATTAAACATAAGGACGCTGTTAACACATGGATGGAGAGATTTGGTGTCAAGTTTGGTATTTACAAACATGGGGTATTCAACGAGCAGTTGTTCCCATTCGACTCTGTACCACGTGTTATCTCTCACGACGAATGGACAGTTTTGGAAAAAGGACTTATTCAGAGATGTAACGCACTTAATGCTTTTCTTCGCGACATTTACAACGAGAAGAAGATTGTGAAAGACGGAGTCATTCCAGAAGAGTTCGTTTATTCTTCCAAAGGCTATTTTGTAGAGTGTGAGGGTATTACACCAGCCAAAGGTATTTTCGCCCACATCGCTGGTATCGATTTGGTTCAGGCGAAAGACGGTACTTGGTACATCCTTGAGGATAACCTAAGAATCCCATCTGGCGCATCTTATCCAATGATCGCAAGAAACATCACGAGAAAGGTGAGCCCTGAAACTTTCGCCAACAATCATGTGGCAGACAACCGTAACTATTCTGATCTGCTTAAGGAGATGATGGATTACGTCAACGACGGACGAGGCATCAACGTCATCCTTACTCCAGGTCGTTACAACTCAGCTTTCTTTGAGCATTCATATTTGGCTGAGAAGTCGGGTGCAGTGCTTGCTTTCCCAGGAGATCTGATTGTGGAGGACGACATGTTGTTCTACAAAGATATCTCAGGTGAGAAGATGAGAGTAGGAGCCGTCTACCGTCGTGTATCAGATGAATATATGGATCCGCTTACTTTTGAGGAGTCGTCTGTGCTTGGAGTGCCAAACATCATGCAGATCTACGCTAAAGGCAATGTGGCTATCGTCAACGGTATCGGTAACGGTGTGGCCGACGACAAGGGTATCTACTACTTCGTGCCAAAGATGATCAAATACTATCTTAATGAGGAGCCTATTCTTAAGAATGCGCCTACTTATTTGCCTTATTTCGAGGAGGACAAGAAATACGTGCTTGAGAATCTAAGCAAGCTTGTCATCAAGGATGTGAGTGAGGCCGGCGGCTACGGAGTGGTGTTCGGACGCGATCTTGACGCAGAGCACTTGAAGGAGATGTACGACCTTGTAGACAAAGAACCACGCAGATGGATCGCTCAGGAGGTGATCGACTTCAAGGATCTTGAGATCATCGAAAACGGTGAGTATGTAGAGAGAAAGGCCGACTTGAGAGCATTCGTCCTTACAGGAAAAGAGACTAAGGTTTGGAAAAGCGGTTTGACTCGTTTCTCACGCAACCCTAACTCTTTTGTGGTCAACTCGTCACAGGGTGGTGGATTCAAGGACACTTGGGTTATGGAAGACTAATATATCCTGATTGGTGGGCAGGCATGAAACCTGCCCCTACCAAAGGGATTACAATATAAATTTATCACAACGAACGAAATAAAAATTAATCATATGAACGCAAGAACTATATCAACAGCAAAGGCAGACAAACTTTTTTGGCTAGGCCGTTATGCAGAAAGAACTTATCTTAACCTTCACCTTCTTCGTGCTTACTACGATAAGATGATCGACGGTGATTCAGAGACTTACGAGGAGTATTGCAACAACCTTAGCCTTGACGCAGATTTCAAGTCGCCTTCCAACTTCGTGAAGAGTTTCCTTTACGACAAGCAGAATCCATTCAGCATCTCAGCAGAGCTTGAGTTTGCCAACGACAACGCGATGGTGCTTCGTGAGGAGATAACATCTGAGACTCTTGGATACATCCAGATGTCTATCGCTCAGATCAGCTCTTTGGCCAAAACAAATGAGACAAACATCACTCATCTTCAACCTATTACAGACAACCTTCTTTCTATGTGGGGATCAATCGAGGAGCGTGTCCTTAACGACTACGCCTTGGCTATCCTAATGGCAGGAAAGTTGATCGAGCAGATCGATATCCGTATAAGATTCGATTATCCATTCGACAGAGTTGAGCTTCTTTACGAAAGACTAAAGACTCATTTGAGATATGTGCCTTATATCTACGATGTTGAGGTGATTGAGCAAATTGATAAGCTTCTTACAGCAAAGAATTATTCCAACGAGCCTTTCTACAAGGAGAAATTGCTTTCTTTACTCAACTCAATTGTAGGAAGATACTAACCCCTATTCCCTAAATCATATCCTAAGTGCACAGACAGGTGGCGTTTTCGAGTAAAACGGAAACCTCTCTGTGCTTTTAACAAGGTAATTATGTACTAGTTTCAAAACACGCTCATTTTTTACGCTCGCCCTACGGGCTCGCGTTGGGTGGGAGGAGTTAGGGCGTTCCGCCCTTAACAATCCTCATTTTGAACAAATGTTATAATTTCCTTTAGTAATAAGCAATGAAATATAATAGGAAATGAAACGTTATCAATTTACATATCAGACAAGTATTACTTTTGACAGTAAGGTGTCTGACCACCATTTTAAACTCCGATGCCTGCCATACAGGTGTGGCTTTCAAAAAATTGAAGAAGAGGATTTTTCAGTGTCACCGTGTATGAATCTAATGAGGTCGACAGATGGCTTCGGTAACGAACTTATTTTTGGAAGCACCTGTGAGCCTCACAAGTCGTTCACGTTTGCATCAAGAGGTATTGTGCAGTTGTCGCAGCATCTTGTCGTGGAGGAAGCGAACCATATCTTTCGCCTGCCCACATTATTGACGACGGCTAACGATGAAATGATTAAGTTTTCTGATGATGTCGTATCTTTTGAAACCAATTTCGTCAAAGATACTCTTTCTCTTATAGACGCTCTTCATGAGAGAATGAAATATGAGTCCCGTTCCACAACGATCAAAACCTCTGCTATAGAGGCTTTCACACAGGGAAAAGGTGTTTGCCAGGATTTCTCCAACGTCATCTTGGCCATTCTTAGAGGCAAAGGTGTGGCATGCAGATACGTCAACGGATTCATTCCGGGCGAAGGAGAGAGTCACGCATGGGTTGAAGTCAACGACAATGGAATCTGGTATGCGATAGACCCAACCCGTAAGCAGCTGATTGAGAGCGACTACCTGAAGATAGCCCAAGGTAGGGACTTCAACGACTGCACAATGGAAAGAGGTGTGTTTGTCGGAACAGGAGACCAGCATAAACAAGTTCACATAACAATGGCAGAAATATAAGGATAAAAGAAATATGGTTAAGGAGGTTTACTCTTCTGCATTGCCAATAGACGAGCGTCTGACAATCAAGAAGAACATAGTCAAGGGTGGCAAAAGCAACAAGCGTTTTTGCGTTGTCACTGGAACACATGGAGACGAATTGGAAGGACAGTATGTTTGCTTCCTTCTATCTCAGTTTTTGCAAGAGCATATCGATGATGTCGATGGTGAAATCGACATCTATCCTGCGTTGAACCCACTTGGAATTGACAGTATCACCCGTGGTATTCCAAACTTTGATTTGGATATGAACAGAATCTTTCCAGGTGACCCCCACGGAGCAATGGCGGAGACTGCCGCTAATGCTATCTACAATGATCTTTTAGGGGCAGAGATGGTGATTGATATCCACGCGTCTAACATCTTCCTTAGAGAGGTGCCACAGGTGAGAATCAACGTCAACTGCGCTGATTTGCTTGTGCCATACGGAAAAGAGCTTAATGTGGATTTCATCTGGATCCATGAGGCTGCCACAGTGCTTGAGAGCACTCTTGCCCATTCACTTAACTCTTCTGGCACGCCTTGTTTGGTGGTGGAGATGGGTGTAGGTATGCGTATCACACGTCATTACGGCACAGATCTTTTGAATGGAATTCTTCAGCTTCTTAAGTCGCTTGGATTCTATAAGGGCGACGTCGAAATCGAGGCTAAGGAGCAGTTTGTCAGCACACAGGGTGAGGTGGAATTCCTTAACGCTGGCTGTTCTGGAGTGTTCATCCCGTCGATCGACAACAACCAATGGATGAAGAAAGGCGAGGAGATCGGAAAAATTGTGAGTGCACTTGAAGGCAAAGTGTTGGAGAAAGTGGTCAGCCCATGTGATGGACTTGTGTTTACTCTTCGTGCTTATCCGATCGTCTACGAAGGATCATTGATGGCACGTATTTTCAAAAAGAACTAAGCAATGGAAAAGAAGATAATATATAAGATGAGCTCTCCCTACAGAGACGAGTTCAGAATCACTGGATATGAGTTCGGAGAGGGAGAAAAGACAGTCGCTATTGTCGGAGCGATGCGTGGCGACGAGATTCAGCAGCAGTATGTCTGCGCCCAGATTGTGAACCGTCTCACAAAACTTGAGAAGGAAGGAAAGATCGACAAAGGCTGCAAGATCCTTGTCATTCCAAGCGCCAACCCATTCTCTATGAACCTTGAGAAGAGATTCTGGTCGATGGACAACACAGATATCAACCGTATGTTCCCTGGCTACGACAAGGGAGAGACTACGCAGAGAATCGCGGCAGCGTTGTTTGACACGTTGAAAAACTATACTTATGGAATCCAGTTGGCAAGTTTCTATATGCCAGGTGAGTTCGTTCCCCACGTCAGAATGCTTGATACAGGTTATCAGGACACAGCCGACGCGAAGTTTTTTGAGTTGCCATACATCTACATCAGAAAGCCACGTCCGTACGACAGCACAATGCTCAACTACAACTGGCAGATCTGGAACACCTTCGCCTTTTCGATCTATTCCGGCCTTACAAACCAGCTAAATACAGATTTGGCGGAAGAGACAATCCATGCCATCTTCCGATTCATGGATAGAAAGAAGATCATCAACGACGTGCATCGTCATGGCTATGTGTCGGAGATTGTCACAGACGAGAACCATGTAGTGGTACGTAGCAAGAAAGCAGGATTCTATACAAAGTTGGTTTCAGCTAACCGTGCTGTGGAGAAGGGAGAAGTGTTGGCAAGAATTGTCGATCCATACAATGGCGAGACAGTGGAGGAGATCAAATCGCCATGCAAAGGAATCATCTTCTTTGCTCATTACCGCCCGTTGGTGTTGGAAGATACGATCGTGTTCAGAATAATCGAGGTTAAATAATGGAGATTATATAGCAGTTGTCCAAGAATGAGGATTGTTAAGGGCGGAACGCCCTAACACCCCAGCAACGCGAGCCCGTAGGGCGAGCGTATTAAAAATAAGCGTGTTTGGACAACTCGTATATAATTACCTAAATGATTACTCTAAGATTTCAGTTGTGCATAAATTAACGCACATGTTAAAATAGTCAATTGGTGACATTTCATTGCTATTTCTTGCGTCGTGGCTACCGTGTTGGTAGTCACGACGTTTTTTTGATTATCACATAGGAAAGTGTCAAAATAATGTAATAAAAAGCTTATAAAACCGCATTGATTTGTAATAAATATATTACATTTGCATTATGGAGAAAGATATAAGAGAAACATATCATTCGGAGGAGTATGATCAGTACTATGAGAATTTGGATGTAAAGACAAAGACGAAATTTGACTATATGGAGTCAATTATTAGAACACAATATGTAGTCAACAAGAAATTCGTAAAAAAATTAGATGATACTGAATTTTATGAAGCTCGTGTCTCTGTTGGTACAAACGAACATCGAACAGTAATATTTGCAATTGATTCAGATTCGTTCATGGAATCAAAACGTGTATTATTTCTGAATTCCTTTCTAAAAAAAGATACTAAGCAATATAAAAGGGAGATAGAAAAGGCACGGACGATATTAAATAAATATACTAAGGAGGAGTAGGACATGATAAAATTGGATGAAGAAAAATTGGGGGAACTGATAAAGGGAACCGACCATTTGGACCAAAAATATGGAGAAAAGGGGTCTCTCAGTCGTGAAGAGTTTGAAGCAAAAAGCAAAGCGTGGTATCTTGCTTCTATTCTTCGTGAGGAAAGAAAACGTCAGAATCTAACCCAACAAGAATTGGGTGATAAAATCGGTAAAAAAAGAGAATATATTTCCTCGTTGGAAAAAGGGAATAAAGATATGCAGTTGAGCACATTTATGCTTATAGCAAATGCATTAGGTCTTAGATTTTCATTAGTGGTAGGATAAATTATATGGCAAAAGACAGTTACAAATTGGAGAATGAGGCTTTCCTTGCTGAGATTGCTAAGAATCCTGAGGTAAAAGCTCTTCCAAAAGGGATTTATTATAAAGTGTTGGCGACGGGAGACGGGAAGACTGCCCAGACAGCCGCTGTGGTATCTGTCTACTATCGTGGCTCACTGATTGACGGCAGGGTCTTCGACGACAATACCAAGCAGGGTTATGCAGACGCTTTCAGATTGCGTGAGTTGATCACAGGTTGGCAGATTGCGATCCCTAAGATGCATGAAGGCGACAAGTGGGAGATCTATATTCCGTCGGAATTGGGTTACGGAAAACGTGGATGTCCACCTGATATTCCAGGCAACTCAACATTGATTTTTGAGATTGAGTTGGTGAAAGTGAACTGATCTACAAAAGGGCTGCATTTCTGCGGCTCTTTTAGATTTAAGAGACTATTTACGAGAAAGATACCATTACATTTAGATAATATACACGAACTACATAATTATCAATTATTTTTGGAGATTATATAGCAGTTGTCCAAAATGAGGATTGTTAAGGGCGGAACGCCCTA
>JAKSKU010000046.1 GCA_024401565.1 Paludibacteraceae bacterium | reverse complement strand
GTTTTCACAATGTAACATCTTTAGTAAACAATCATAAAAATAGACAAGCAGGACATTGAACGCAAGTTTGAGCACTTCCCTTGTCCAATCAGAGTGATACAAGGAATGAAAAGATAGAAATCAGTTAAATTCTTTGTCCTTTTTTCTTCTTTTAAGAATCTTCCTTTTCTTATGAGGCTTATGATGCTTGTATGCTCTGAATCCGTAGCAGGTGCCAACTCTTATAACTGTGTCGCTGACCTTGATTGGAGAGCGGATGATGTTATTATGGGAGGCAGAACCGAAAATACTTATAAGATGATGCTCACATTGCCAAATCCAACTGGCTTTTGCTACTGTACCCCAAAGAAAAAAAGGTTCATGACTATTGTTCATGCTAGGTTGAGGATTTACTAACGACTTTTTATGTAGTGTTATATATGGCAAGGCTGAAATGTGCAGAAGAGTTTTTTTCTTTGTCACAAAGTTGTGAGCGTAGCCTGCGTTTAGATTAATGCTTAGGTATCTGATCTCAGTTGGAAACGCCAATTTCTCGCCAGACACTATGTGCGACCATTCTAATTTTGGAGAATGAAGGTAGTATGATAATGCTGACAGACCGAATAATGGACTGCCTGCACTTTTCTCCTGCCTCATACTATGGGAGAATGCGGCGTTGTAGGAGAACTTTCGATAGAAAGGTGCATAATAGCTGTTGATATAAATGCGAAAGTTTGTTATGTCTGAACTAGAGATGTCTGTGTGGCTATTGTTGAATTTTAGATTGTTCCCACGTGTCTGGTTGGCACCTAAATCAATCCCCCAAGCGTCACCGTAATAGCTGAAACTTAACTCTATATTGTTTTGGGCTTTCTTTCCAACTGACTTTAGCTCCACGCTTCCTCCTAATCCGAAATTACGATATCCAAGCCATAATCCAATTTTAGATATTTGGTCGGAATGGATAGAACAAGAGTTTGGCAATGTATTATCAATTGCATCCCATCTGAATTTAGATCTGCTATTGAACGTATTGAAGTCAACTTTAATCTGCAGACCATAGTCGTTGGTTGTGATATAATTAGTGTCAACGGACGTTTTCAGCAGACGTGTTATAACTCTGTCTACCCATTTCTTCTCCTCTTCGTATTCTGTTAGATAAATGTAATCTTCGTCGGAATAAAGTCCATTGTCGAAGATATAGTCAGAGTCTCTCTCATATTTAATTGTGCCGATGACGCTTGAGTCGGCGTCAAACACAATAGAATCCGCTTCCGTTTCGTCAACAATATCCTCCTGTGCCATTCCGTTAAGAGGGACAGCAAGCGTTGCTATTATGGCGAGTTGACGGTGCAGATTCATTTATTTCTGTGATGGTGTGTTGATGATATGCAGATCACGCTGTGGGAACGGAATCTCGATATTGTTCTCATTCAAAGCGTTGTAGATAATCTCTTTTGCTCTTGAGACAATCACAAATTTGTTTTCCACTAAAATCCACATCACCGCATAAAGATCCACGGAGCTGTCACCGAAGTCGTTGAAATAGATGCCGATCTTTTTCTCTGGATCCACGTTAGGTTTAGATCCGGTCTTTTCATTGTGCATGCAGTCAAGCTTGTCCTCAAGTATCTTTCTGACGTTTTCTACATCTGTGCCGTAAGCCACGCCGATAGGTATCTTTACAAGCTCGTAACCATGATTGCGAGTCAGGTTTTTGAATGTCTTGGTGAACAAAGTCGCGTTAAGGAATGCCACGACGCAGCCATCCAACGTGATGAGTTGTGTGCTTTGGTATGTTATAGACTCTACTTTTCCTCTTACGCCGTCACACTCGATGAAATCACCGACTCTTACGCGTCCGGTCATCAGCGTGATTCCATAGAAGAAGTTGTTGAGCATGTCGCGCATGGCGAAACCGAGACCTGTGGCGAGACCTGCCGATACGATAGAGATACCGCTCTTTGGCACCTGTAGTAGAAACAGAATGAATATGAAATATATGCCCCACACTACGATCGCGATCAAATTGTTAGCAAGAGTGATGTTTGCTCTTTCTATTTCATGAAGCTTTTTGTTTTTCAGTTTCCAGTGCTTGTAAATGGCGCGGGAAATGTAAGCTATGAATCTGAAGATGAAATAGAATTCCAACACAACCACTAGTTTGAACAACGACAATTGGCACAAACCTTCGATGTCGAGGAAGTTTGTGAAGAAGATATCCTTACACATCGCTGTCAGATCGAAGATGTCTGTTGCGATATAGATACATAGTAGGAACGAAAGGACGGCGGCAACCGGAATCAAACATTGAGTGACAAGGTCGAAGAACCAGGTGTGGGTGATGTTGTCGCCCTGGTTAGTCTGAAGCTCTTTGACTTTCTTGCCAAGCAACTTTTTGTATTCTTCAGTGTTTTCTTTAGAGAATCCCTCTTTTGCAAGAATACGTGGAGCCACATGTTTGATCTCGAATTTCTTCATGTATTCCGACGCGAATGTCAGAGCCTGAATACAAGTAAGCTGAACCAACCACCATATAAACACCTCGACAGCCAGCAAAGAATATCCTAGCCATGCCATTACACACGCCACTGTCATGATAGTGAGTGATATCCATGCGTATATTTCGTCGTATTTAGGGATGTTGGCGTGATGATTCTTGACGGAGCGGAATCCCCATATTGTGAATATGATCAGCATAGGAGGGAAAAGCATAACCACAAGATTGTTTGGCACGAACATGATTCGGAAAATGATGATCACCAGACCCATCAATAGGATCGGGAAGTAGCAGGAGAACGAACTCTTTATCTGCTTTGATCCTGTGCGGTAAACCAACGATAGTGTTATGGCCGCGATCAAAAGTACGTATTCAATAAGACGTGAACATGCCATCGTGAAGAAGTTCTGCGATACAATCAGTTTTGTAAGCGAACATAATATGGTGAAAAGAAGGCATGTGAGCGTGATAGTGTAGTATGGCAAAAACGTCTTGTTGATAGGATGATGTTTGCTATACATTTTCAAGATGAATTTTGCTATTATCGCGGCAACTATCAGGAAGGCGAAGATGAAAAACACAAGGCCGATGATGGTAGGACCTTGCCAGTCGGAAGGCACGTTCGACTTGGAAACATATTTGTCTTTCACATCGTTAAGGGCAATCTTGCTATGCATAGGAAGGCTCTTAAGAATGTCAAAATAATTGTTTCCTTTGTTGGTAAAGATGCTTTGCTGTATGGCTTCGTATCTGTCAAGCGCGTAGTCGTTCACTGATTTCAGACGAGCGTCAATATGATCGTATAGTTTTTTGTCCTTGATGATATGGTCTCTTACTTTGATAAAGTCGGCAAGTATTCTCTTTGACAGTGCCACGCAAGAGTCTCTTTCTATCTGGCTTCCTTCAGACAGTGAGAACTGTTTCATTTCTGCCATGTTGAATCTTTTGATATTAGGGGCGGACGGTAGCTTGATCGAGTCGTTGATGCTGACGGCGCTGTCCGACACTTCCTTTGTTATTTCTCTGGCTTTGGCTAGAATGAGACTGTCTTGTTTGGCTTCAAGCAATTTCACCATCTCTTCGGCGGATGTGGTGGCTGTGTCTCCACCAAGTTGTCTTCCGAAAATATTGATGCCAACGCCTTTCTCCTTGTTGGCTGAGTCTGATGTTATTTTGCCATATTTTTCGGCTTCGTATGCGGCTGTGGCTTTGGCCATGGCCTTTTTGATGGAATCTTCTTTTGATCTGGCGATTCTCAGGCTGTCCCTGTTCCATTTTCTTTTCATTGGCGGGATGCTTTCCAGAGTCTCTATCAATAGAGTATATCGTTTGATCTCGTTGTCAAGATTTTTGATGATGACGTCAAACGGCATTCTTTTTTCCTTGAACTGGCGGTATTGCACTGTGGCCTCATGACATGCGTATGCCATATCGAAGATGAAATCTTGTTTCTGACTATACAGCATCAACGCTATTTTCTCGCTCTCCTGGATTGTCTGCATGACACCCATGTGCTGCATTTTGTTGAAGGCGTCGTATTTCGCCCTCATTTCCGTCTCCTCTTTGTATGTCTTTTCCAGTTCGGCTTTTAGCACGCTGACTGTTTGGTCAAGGTTCTGCTCATTGAGCACTGCAAGGACTTGTGTTGTGAATGCAAATATAAGGACGATTACGCCCAAAAGTTTCTTTTTCATCATTAACGTATACGATGTAGTAAATAATTTGCAAAATTAATGAATTTCGCATATCAATAACTCATTGATATCGTCTAATTTGTGGTGTTTTCCATGATAATGGTCCAAAATGATTGGATTAAGTAACATTTTTTCGTTTTTATTTTGATAATTGTTGCGAATACATTTATTTTGTGAAAGCATGAGTTGGTTAATTGGTTCCCTGATTGATGCGGTGTTATTGAGTGGACCAGAAGGATTTTTTTATTTAGGACATGAAGAAAGGTATATTTTTAGCTTCTGTGGCATTGCCCATGTGCGTGATGGCTGCGGACATTTCATTACAGACAAACCAGATTGGTTATCCTGCACAGTCAGTGAAGCAGGCTATGATTTGTAATCCAACATCTTATGAGTATTCCATTGTAGACGCGAAGTCGGGAACAGTTGTATATAAGGATTCGCTTCCAAAGTCGAAATCATGGAGAGCGTCGGGAGATAACATCTCGTGGGCAGATTTCACAAAGTTCTCTATCCCAGGCGAGTATAAATTGAAGATTGGCAACAATGAGTCTCAGCCATTCAAGGTGCAGAAAGACGGTCATGTTTATGATGAAGTGTTGTGTCAGACACTAAAAGGATTCTATTTCTGGCGTTGTAGTACTCCAATTGAAAGTAAGTTCGCTAAATTTAAGGGTGTAGACTATTCGCGTAAGGCAGGACACCCAGATGATAAGGTGACTGTATATACAAGTGCAAAGGGAGCAAAGGTTCAGCGTGACGCTCATGGCGGATGGTACGACGCGGGTGATTACGGAAAATATACTGTCAATGCGGCAATCACACTTCACACGTTGCTTTCTGCATACCAGTTGAATCCAACTTATTTTGACAATTTGAATCTTAACATCCCGGAGAGTGGCAACCATACAGCTGATATTCTCGATGAATGTATGTATGAGTTGAAATGGATGCTTTCTATGCAGGATGAGGCTGACGGTAGCGTCTTCAATAAAGTCACTACACTTCAGTTCCCTGACATGACAATGCCGGCCGACGATAAGAAGGAGCGTTTCTTGATCGGTAAGTCAATGGATTGCGCTTATGATTTCGCGGCTACTATGGCTATGGCTTCACGCGTGTATAAGAACAACACAGACTATCCTGATTTTTCAGAAAAAGCGTTGACTGCAGCTAAAAAGGCTTACGACTGGGCCGCATCTCAGCGTCATTATGTTATGTTCCAGAACCCTTCAGACTGTAACACAGGTCAGTACGCATCCAGCGAGATGAAGGATGAGCAGTTCTGGGCAGCGTCGGAGCTTTTGATCTCTACTGGCGATGCTAAATATGCTTCATTGATTAAGTTGAACCAGTACTTCACAGTTCCTTTCTGGGGAGATGTAAGCACACTTGGTTTGATCTCTATGATGCTAAACGAGGATGCGTTGCAGGAGAAGGTGGATGTCAAATTGGTTGAGAAGAAGTTTAAGGAACTTGCGGACGACCTTCTTTCAATCTACAACGAGAGCACAGGACGTGTGCCTTTGAGAGAGTATTTCTGGGGATCTAACGGTCAGGTCGCAAATTCAGGTATGGTGCTTGCTATGGCTTGCAAGAAATTGAACTCGGAGAAGTATTTGTCTGCAGCTCAGTATTGTCTTGACTATATTCTAGGAGCTAACGTTACTGGTTATTGCTTCGTTACTGGTTTCGGAGGTAAGTCTCCAGTCAATATCCACGACCGTAGAAGTGTGGCTGATGGTATCAGCACTCCAATCCCAGGCTATTTGGTGGGTGGTCCGTCACTTGACCAGACATCAGACTGTGGCAACAGCTCTTATCCAACTGTCAAGTATCCAGCAAAAGCTTATCTTGATATGTCATGCAGTTATTCAACAAATGAGATCGCACTTAACTGGAATGCTCCACTTGTGTCGTTGATCTCACAGATTCTAACCGCATACAAATAAGAGATTTGTATAAATTCATTTTGGGAGACGCAGTCATTCGCGTCTCCTTTTTTATTTGTGACAAATGATGTGAAACCGTCAGAAAAACATTATGGAAAAGCAAGTCGAGAAACCTATAGAAAGAAGCGAGTCTTCCCCGACGTCAACAGGACTATTCCGTTCGCATGCGGAGCAACACTCGCATACAACTATTTGGATCTGCAATTGCGTAATGATACGGATATGACATTCAAAATAAACCTTTGGCTTGATGATGAGTATCTGCATGGAACTGTGGAGTGCGACCGCCCTCTAAACAAAGAATATGAGATTTATGAGACTGACCATTGCGTGAAACTTCAATGGTGGGGCGGCTATACAAGACATAACAAGATTTGGAGAAAGATAACGGACACTGAAACAGGTGAGATATGGGATGAACTTGTTGCGGAGAACAATGCGATAATGATGTACAGCCCGTTGCTGGAAGGACAGAGCCCTAAAAGCACATCAGGAGAATGCAGTATAGAGAATTAAAAAGAAACGTCTTCCCGATTCCCGGAAGACGTTTCTCTTTCTATAATGTTCATGTGTATGATCTTATTCGCGAATGAAACCTGGCTCAGGAAGGTGCATGCCAACCATTGTCAGACCGTTTTCTTTAGCGAAGTTGATGTATTTTACTCTTGATTTCACAGCCTCTGTGGAATCCATGTCGTATGAGGCACAATATTCAGGATGAGCCATCTGAAGAGCCATGCCGTGCATTAGATCGCCGATAACCAATGCGTTGCCGGCCTGAAAAACAGTGTGGCCAGGAGTGTGTCCGTGAGCATCCATAGGAATCACGCATGCTGGCAACGTGTCATTGAAGTTGAATTTCTGTATGTCGTCTGCGTATAGTCTGGCAAACTCCTTCTGCTTCTCGTTGTTGTCAGTCATGGACAACCACGCGTCTAATTCAGTTTGGGCAACATAAACCTTAGCGTTGGGAAAAGACTTTGCACCGCCGGAAACCAAACCGCCGATATGGTCAAAATGCAGATGTGTTATATACACCAGTTTGATCTCTTCCGGCTTGATGCCAAGAGAGTTGAGCGACGGAATAAGCATAGATCCTGGCATGCCAAGACCTGCGTCGCAAAGAATAGTCATCCCGTCTTTCTCCAAAAGCACGGCGCTCATGGATGCCGGAATTCCATTTGTTATGCCAAGACTGTCTGCCAAACCAGAAGGAACGTCGCCAAATAATTTAAGATCATTATTCTTACGCTCTGCGTTGTCGCGGATCCAAGTGATTTTCACATCATTAAGCTGCAAAGAACAGATAGAACTGTCTGCGTTAACTGTTAGTTCAGAGGGTGTTGCCTCTTGAGAACTCATCGATGTTTGTGGCTCATTGTTAGTGTTGCCACACGCAGATGCCAACAGCGCGATGGCTGGAATAAATAGACGTTTCATAGTGTCTGATTTCATTGTTTGTGTTAATTTCCTCAAAATTAGAAATTTTATTTGAAAAAATGTCGTGGCGAATGATATTTAGGGGTGTGGCCGAGGCAAAACAGATGAAGGCATGTGTGAAAACCCCATATTTTCAAAAAATTCCGTCTATTTTGGGTCATTGAGAATATTTTTATTAAATTGCGGAAAATTTAGTTTTTTCCTTACGAAGAGCAAAAGATATGAGTGATAAAATGGTGAAATTTAGCCGTTATATGAGGCAGAGCGTCGGCACACTATTGGTGACATTGGGTGTGTGCGTGTTGGTTGCTGTACTCACGTTTTCGTGGGCGTTCTTGAATCCTATTGCTCGAGCTCTTGACGCTATCGCGTTCACAGATAATTATTTGTATACAGAGAACTTAAAGGAAGGTGACTTAGATTATTGCAAGGATGTCGCTTTTGTGAACATGTCTGGTGTATATTCAAGGGGAGAGATTGCGGAAGGTCTTGAGTATATTTCCAAGTTTGGCCCGAAAGTGGTTGCGATGGATTGTATTTTCAGCAACAATATGACTTCTGATGCGCGAGAGAATGACAGCCTACGAAATGTCATTTCGCGTATTCCGAATTTTGTGTCAGCTCAACGAATCGTGAAGATGGGAGACAGTGTGGCTGTCGAGCAATCATTCTACCACGACGTCTGTTATAATGCAAGCGTTAATATTGAAGACGGTATTGTTCGCCACTTCTCGCCAGACAGCGTAACCGTCGGCGGACTTACTCTTCCTTCATTTGTGGGTGAGATTATACGTCTTGGCTATCCGGAAGCTTATAAGAATCTGCAGGAGAGAGGAAATGAGGAGGAACTTATCAATTACAAGAAAATGCAGGTTGATGTCTTCGATATGCGTAAAATCTTGGATATGGATCTTTTCTTGGATTCTTTCGATGTCCACGACAGAGTGATTTTGGTCGGCGATATGGACGATTTGAGAGACTATCATACTATCGCTACCGAGCTTTATGGCATGCGTCGTATCAACGGAACATTGATTCATGCGTATAGTATCACGACTGCTACTGATGATCATCGTCTTATCACAAACATGAGCGACGAGTGGGCTTTGATCTGGGGTTTGATAATCACATTGGCTTTCAACTATTTCTGCTGTTGGGCTTATGAGGCTTATGAAAAGACGAACGGTATGATCATCAACTTTACACAGCTTGGATTCCTTCTCGGAATGATGCTTTTGGGTGGTCTGACGTTCATCAATTTCAGATACAATCTAAATTATACTTATGCCATGATTGGTGTGGGATTAGGAGGATTCAGCAGTGAGCTTTGGTTGTGGCTAGAATCGCTCAGCCCTTATCAGTGGTTGGCTAAGAGATGGAAATGGCTAAATATGTAATTCGGAATGCTGAATTATAAATGCTGAATTGTAATGCGTGCGAACGGGGAACATTTCGTGAAAGAAGTTAACATTCGCATAAAAATTGAAATGATATAAAATCGAAATAGAGAAGAAATATAATATGAAACGAATAGGTTTTGCAATTTTGACGTTGTTGCTTTGCTTGCCAACATTCGCGGCACTTAAAGCGGTGAAGAACAACACGACAAACAAGTGGGGATTTCAGGATCCTAAGACACTTCGAACTGTGATTAAGCATGTCTATGATGAGGTTGATCCTACGCATTCATTTGTGGGCTCAAAGGATTACGCTGTGGTACGCCAGGGTAAGTTCTGGGGAGTGATCAACACAGAAGGAGATGTGATTGGAAAGATGGTGTTCAAGAATAAGAACGTAGCTTTCAAGGCTGCCCATGCTCAGTGGAGAAAGGCTCGTATAGAGGATTATCTTTACGATGCGGCCGACGGTAATGGCAAATTTGGTTATGCCAACTACTATGGTGATTTCGTGATTTCTCCTGTCTTTGACGAGATTGATGACACATACACATTGTCTTCAAGTTCTGCAGAGTATGCAATTGTTAAGCATAAGGGACTTTGGGGTGCAATCGACCAGGACGCTAAATATATCATCAAGCCAGTGTTCCTTACAAAAGAGTCTGTGATGCAGGCTGCAAAGGAGTGGGGTGAGTATGCTCCACTTGGCCAGACTTCATACGAGGCCATGGACTCACAGACTAGAAAGAAGGGTTTTGCCAACTATCTAGGAAACTGGATCGTCAAGCCTTATCTTGATGATTACGACAAGACTTGCTTGTTTACAGCCGACCGTAATTTCGCTGTTGTAAAACGTGGCGGAAAGTGGGGATGTCTTGACCGTGGTGAAAAATGGATCGTTCAGCCAAGTTATGCTTCAGCTGCTGAGGCTAAAAAGGCAGGATTCGCATGGCAGATGAAGAATCCTAAAGCTGGTACTCGTCCTTCGGAGGCTCACAATGTGGACGACGGTAAGTTTAAGAATTCTTTGTTGGCAAGTGCTGCTCCATCAGCACCGGCCAAACCATCGACTCCGTCGAAACCTGTTGTGACACCGTCTACTCCATCACAGCCAGCGTCGCCAAGTGCACCTACGATCTCAATCATCTCGCCTAAAGATGGTGCTCAATACACTAATCCTGAGATGACATTTGTTTATCAGGCAAAGACTTCTGATGGCAGCAAGCCAACTATCGCTGCATATATCAATGGTGAGCTTCAGCCTACAACAAAGGGTGTGAAGCAGCTTTCTGATCAGATCACTCTTACTCTTCCACGTAAGGAGGATGTGTGCAGAGTACAGCTTATTGCAAAAGACAGCAAGGGCTTGAGCAGTGATCCTGCTGTTGTGAGATTGTACTACAAGGCTGATTCTAACAAGCCTGCTTTGCATGTTGTCTCTGTCGGTGTAAGTGATTATGATCAGGCTGACTTGAAACTTCAGCATGCAGCTAAGGATGCAGCTGATTTCTTGAGCGCTGTACAGAACAGTAATTTGACTTATTATAAGAACATTGCTACAGCTTCTCTTGTTACAGATAAGAATGCTAACGACCGTGCTATCAAGAAGCAGATGTCGCAGCTTGTAAATAAGGTGGAGCAGGGCGACGTCGTATTGCTATACTTCTCCGGACATGGAGCTAAAGAGGGCGATGACACATACTTCTTGTCGGCTAACGCAGAGAGCGAGGATTTGTTCTCTACTGCAGTTAATTTTGACGTCATCAGAAGCGCTACAAAGCGTTTGAAGGATAAGAGATGTAAGATCATCCTATTTATGGATGCTT
This sequence comes from Paludibacteraceae bacterium, assembly GCA_024401565.1. GTDB lineage: Bacteria > Bacteroidota > Bacteroidia > Bacteroidales > Paludibacteraceae > UBA1723. The sequence goes on along the minus strand of JAKSKU010000046.1, from coordinate 3,018 downwards.
GCCACTCTGGCGCAATGTACGGACAGAAGTCAGTGGCTGAGCCATTCTCTCTTGCTGATCCAGGAATCATCGGTTTCTATTCAAGCACAGCAAGCCAGAAATCTAATGAGAGCGAGGAGTGGAAAAACGGTATCTTTACAAAAGCTTTGATTGACGGTATCAATGGTAGAGCTGTCGACGAGGAAGGAAACATCACAATCGACGGTTTGGAGAAATACATCCGTCAGCAGGTGCGTACATCTACAGGAGGCAAGCAGATGCCAATCTTTGAGAATAAACAAGGAAACTATATATTGTTCCCAAAAAGAAACTAATTAAAGAATAGGAGGGCATAGTTATGAAGAGAATGTTATCTGTTGCCTGCATGCTAGTTATGGCAGTGGCAACATACGCAGGAAATCTTTTCGTTTACGCTGTAACGGGAAGTGTGGAGAAGAAGGCTGGAAACACTTGGCAGTCGCTTACTAAGCGTGCTGAGCTTCAGGAGTCTGACGTAGTCCGTGTGAAAGATGGTGCAAGTTTGTCAATAATCGACAAGTCGGCCCAGAAGATATATGCTACTGGTGCTGTAGATAACAAGACTATTGGTACTATTATCAAAGAGCAGGGTAGCGCGTCGTCAGCTTCTGCTCAGTTTGTAGGTCATGCGGTAAAGTCATTGTTCAACGGTAATGGCACTGACAATATCAGCCATTCAGCAGCCGGATGTACTTATCGTGGTGATATCATTGAGAGTGATATCGCAAAGGCTATCTTGGCAAAAAAGAATAGCGAGTCGCAGTTTAATGTAAGCAACGAGAAGAGTGATTTCGGTATCTCGTTTGATCTTGTTGATCCAAAGACAGGAGAGATCGTAGTTGCGGCAAAGGCAGGAAGAGAGGTTTACTTCAGAGTGAAGAACAACAGCTCTAAGATCCTTTATGTAAATGTTATCGACGTCGCTTCAGACGGACAGATGGCAGAGTGTTTGCCTATCGACGATGCTCAGACATTGTCTCACTTGTTGATCCCAGCAAACTGTGTGATCGATCTTGCTGATTATCCAATTGAGTTGACATACCCACTTGGTACAGATAATCTAGTGTTGGTGGCATCAGAGGTGCCTTACGATCTTCGTCAGGTTAATAAGTTCTTGAAGATGCCAAATGTAAAGGCTGATACAAAGCAGCAGATTGGTGTTTACTCACGCACTATTGCTATCATGCAGTAAGAAATAGCAAATGAAAATATTATTGGGCGACGGAATTGCTTTCGTCGCCCTTTTTTGTTGCTATTGTTTTTATCGCTATATTTGCAATATAATGCTTAAAATTATTCATTTAGAAATCAAGTGGCATGAAAAAACTTATTCTATCAGTGTTTTCTGTAGCGTCATTAGCTTTTGTGACTAATGCAGTTACTTATATGCGAGTAAAGACCGACGACGGACAGATTGTTCGTTATGATGTAAGCCATGTGACAGAGGTTGATTTTGAAGATGACGCTTATGGAGTGAGTGTGTCTGGCAATATTGGTGGATATGCCTACGTTGATCTTGGATTAAAAAGTGGACATAAGTGGGCTACTTGCAACATCGGAGCGGATAAATACTATGAAGTTGGTTCGCATTTCGCTTGGGGAGAAACTGCTCCTGAAGACACAACATTGGCGGATTGCTACAGTTGGGGACAATATAAATGGGGAGACTATTACGATTTGACAAAGTATGTTACCATGCCTAGCTGGGGTCCTGTCGATAATAGAACCAAACTATTGCCAGTTGATGATGTCGCCTCGCAAAACTGTGGAGAAGAATGGAGGATGCCGACGGTAGAGCAACAGAAAGAGTTGATAGACGGATGTGATTGGAAGTTCGTTGAAAACATCAACAACACAGGCGTATCAGGAATGTATGGCGTGTCAAAGTGCAATCAAAACACAATCTTTTTGCCTATGACGGGTTATCGTTGGAGAAAGGGATTGTCTGTTCCCGCATGTGGATGGTATTGGTCTTCTGAGTTGAATAAAGCCGACAATGGCACTGCATATCTGATGAAAATCACATCTGATGAATTTACTTCAATGTATCAGGGTCGTCACGATGGAATGGTGGTACGCCCCGTCTTGTTAAATGAAGACGAGATTGATAAAGACACCAGTGATGATTGACAATTCTGGAGAGAATGTCACAGTGTAAGAAAGTGCATTTGAAGATTGCAAATATGTGACATATCTAAAGAATTGATAAAAACATAATCTTAAAGGTTTAAGAAAAAATGCACCGTCGTTCAGAAATGAATGGCGGTGCTTTTTTGGTGGTTGAGAAAATAGGCTGTATGTGTTGCTTTGCTACATCTATGTGATTCTTAACATAAATACAACCTTATTTACGTATAAATCTAGTGATTTTGTTTTTGTAGTCGAGATAGTTGTCAAATAAATGATATACAACCATTGGAGTCAAAATGGAAGACATTTTAGGTCTCTTTATGAGCATATGAATGTGTTGCTTTCTTTTTCTATTGCTCATTTTTTTTAGACATTTGAATTTGCTGATTATACCTTTTTTTAGACTTTTCGATTCTTTTTTTGGTACTTGTTCTTTACGAACCAAATTTTCTTTCTCAAGTGTGATTTTGATAGTTTCATTTTTTTGTTATTTTTTTTGACAAATACAATTGGAGATTATGTAATAGTTGCCCAAAATGAGGATTGCAAAGGGCGGGACGCCCTTGCCCCTCCTCCAACGCGAGGCCGTAGGCCGAGCGTATAAAGAAAAAGCTTGTGTTTATAATCGCACCGTTGTTCTGAAATGGATGACGGTGCGTTTTTTGAAAAAATCACAGTTTTATTTTGAGTTTTCCTAAAAAACTTTAATTTTGCAGACATTGTATAAAAGGATATATTAGGAATTACAAATGAGTGGATTTTATTGTATGAATATTGCCTGTGGAGAATCGTCAAAAATTTTGACGATTGATAATTTATTTGTATACAATACAATACAATACAATACAATACAATACAATACAATACAAT
>JAKSKU010000045.1 GCA_024401565.1 Paludibacteraceae bacterium | reverse complement strand
TCAAACTGTTTAATGATTCCGTTTGTGCCGACGACAGATTCTTCGTCACAATGGTGCCGTTGCGTGATGGAATGACATTGATTAGAAAAATTAAGTAAGAATAGATAATATTATGAATATCAAATTTTTATTGGCAGTAGCGGCACCACTTTTTGTGGCTTCTATATTTTCATCTTGCAAAGAAGACAAGAAAAAAACAACGGATTCCAGCGTCAACAAAGAGAATGGAGAAAAAGTTCTGTTGGAAAAGAAGTCAGAAGCAGGAGTCAGAGAAACGTCTAGCGGATTACTTTTCAAAATAAACACATACAATCCTGACGGAATACGTCCTGAAGAGGGAGACACTGTAGTAGCGGTAGTCACAGGAACATTGTTTGACGCCAAGCAACGAGAATTCAGATACGACACAATCAGATCCACTATGAAAGGACAGGTTGCCGCACTGAAGGAAGCTGTGTCTATGATGACAGAAGGATCCGATTTCGATTTCTATTCACCGTATTATCTAGCCTACGGAACAATCGCATACACAGGATATAGCAGAGCATTGAATTCCAATGTCACCGTCAGTCCATATTCCGCTGTCATGTACAATGTTAAACTGATAAGCGTCAAGCCTGAAGACAAATAAATAGTTTGTAACACTACAAACGGCGAGCTGAAAAGTTCGCCGTTTCTTGTATATGTTAAAAAAAGTTAAAATGGTATTAAAAAAGAATATTCATAATCTTTTAAATTATATTTGCACCAACTAGAATCATAGAAAGGGAAACTACAAAAAGTGACGAAAGGATGAAGAAATTTATATTGAGTTTATTAGTATTAGGAAGCTATGTTTCAGCGTTTTCTGAAAACAATAATTGTGACAAACCAATTGTGAATGATATTGATTTGTGTCTGAACGATTCGGCCGATATAATGTCCGCAGTCAAGACAACAGGTCCAGATTACGAATTACTTTGGTTCACAGGACCAACAGAAACAGAAGGCACAATAACAAATCCAGTAATTAACACGTCAACGCCAGGCATATTCGAATTCTATGTGGCACAACGAACACTGACTGAGCCATACTTGCAGAGCGACATAGTGTCGTTCCAGGCAAGAGTCAATAATGTCAGTAAACCCAAAGTGAATCACGCGGTACGCTACATGAAAAACGAAGCTGCCAAAACAAAAGAGTTCGTCGATATCTTGATCAAAAGTTCAGACGCAATTGAAATCGTTCCTGGCCAGACGTTGCTATGGGCTCTAGAAAAAGACGGAGACTATACCAAAGGCTCTTCTGCTTCATCCAAACCATTCTACGACACTACAGCGGTAGCCGGAGAGACAGAGTATCAGACACGCTGGGCTAGATGGAGCAAGGTGACCGAAAGTGGCACAGAGTGTTTAAGTGAAGCTAGCAAAATTGATATAACTATCAGTTCAGCAAGTGCTCCAAAAATCCCTGATCTGACAGTATGCTTAAACGAATCATTCAATCTAAAAACTGCAGTCAAAGCTGCTCCAGGATATGAATTGTTATGGTTTACGAATGCTGATGCGTCAGAATACGACGCGCTTACAAGTGCACCAAAAGTGCCTACTGAGGAAGAAGGCACGTACAAATATTATGTGGCACAGCGTAGTATCACATCTCCATTCCCATTAAGTGAGATTGATTCATTTAATGTGGAGGTCATTAAAGTGAATGAGCCCATGGGATCAGGCGTTATTCAATACGCTCCAAATGACGGTGCAAATGGATTCCTTTCTGTATTAAAGCAGAATCCATCAGCAGTAGTGGCAGATTCTAATTGCGTTCTAAACTGGTACGATTCAGAGAAAACGCCACTTTCAACAGAGCCTACACCAACGTACGATCCTACTCTACCTGGAAATATTAGATATACTTATTTCGTCAGCCAATCTAAGCTAGGTTGCGAAAGTGAAATGAAAGAGATCTCTGTTGTCATAGGAAGCGATATTCCAGAACCTTTAGTACAAAGTTTTTCAACATGTGAAGGATCCTCACGATTGAGCGGATCAATAAATCAGTTTGTTGAAATGCAGACTATGGATGCCGACAGTTCCAAATATGAACTTGTATGGTTTACAGAAAACCCATTAAAAAATCCAAATGCTATTGAGCACACAGACATAATTCTGGACACCATGAATTTTGCCTGCGATTCTGACAGCATAAATGAAAAGGATTTCTCATTCTATGTTTATCAGAGAGAAGTAGCCACTGGTGCAACGAGTCCTGTTCAAACATTGACGATCACAATCTACTCAAAACCTAGAGTCGTGACTTCTGTTCCAGAGCCTGTTTGCGCAGGAGAAGTGGTGAATTTAAGTGAATACATCGTAATCACAAACACATTAGCAAACAATAAGTATGAAGTAAATTATTTGGATGAAACAGGAAATAATGCTAATAACGTGGTTTCAAAAACTGGAAACTACAGCGTCGTAGCGTCATTCCACACCAATCCAATGTTCCCAGAGACAGATGAGATTTGCTCGTCTGACGAAGCTGTAATCCCTGTGTCTGTCATCGACCTAAATGTTGAGATCTATGGACAATCAACCACATGTCCAGGTGAAGATGTCAACTTGCAAGCCTATGTTTATGTAGACGACCGTTTGATAGAAGACGTGACATACAATTGGACTTCAGTGCTGCATCAGGCAACAGGATCTAGCAGCAAATTCGTCATTCCTAGCTTTGTTTTGGAAAACCCTGGCGATATGGATATTGTAACCCTTGATGTCACATCATCCAATGGTTGCTCATCTTCTGTAAAACATTCTATCACAGTCGGTTTGGGCCTAATCAAAGGTTTTCTTACATGGACAGAAAGCGACAATGAAATTTCTGGTGAAATCATTAATTTGCCATCTCCAAATAAGGAAGGTATCCAGATCTCCGCATGTGGCAATACTGTGAATGTCGATTGCTCTGATATAGACAAAGAAAGTGTAGTAGAGTGGTTTACAACGCCAGACCACACAGGTTTGCCGGTAAAGGTCGGTGACAAAGTAAGTTTTACAAAGGAAGAGTACGGAAAGTACTATTTACATTACGTGAATAAATGCGAAACATACTTATCACTGGAAATCATAAATTCCGGAATTGAAATCAAAACAATTCCAGACGGCGACGTCACTTTGTGCGAGGGAGGCACTTACTCAAAAGAGATTGAGTTGTCATGTGCAAAGGAGGAGACTATGACTCACTGGTATGTTGACGGCGGAATGTTTATCAACGTTGATGACAAGCTATATTTCCCGTCTTTGAAACACATAGACAGCGGAAAATACACAGTAGAGTACCTTTACAAAAACTGTAAGGCTTCTTTTGACATTGTAAATTTGAAAGTGCGTCCTTACACCAAATTCAACATTTCAGGTTACGATTTGGCAGACGGAAAGAACGTATATATTGTAAAACCAGGAGAGAATGTGGACGTCATGGTTGAATTCAAAGAGCCTTTCGAGCCATCCCAAATAGCGTCATTGACTGCAATATACACAGACGATTCAGAAAGTAAAGCCACTGTTTCGTCTGACAACAAAAAGTTGAGCTTCACAAACGTCAGGGAATCTCACCATGTCAACCTTACTTTTGAAAGCAATGACTATTGTCCTTCGTCTATAGACTTCTACGTCGGAAACGGCAACGACGACGTATTCGACATCGCAAGCGAGAGTCTTGAGATCTACCCTACCCCAGCCAAGGATGAGCTATTCGTTTCTGGCATGGAAGACGGTGACGTATGCGTCATTTCCGATATGACAGGAAAAGCTGTGCTAAAAGCAACGTCTTCTCCTATCAACATCAAACATTTGCAAAAGGGCATTTATGCGGTCAGCATGAATGGCAGAAAAGCAAAAATAGTTAAGGAGTAAACCAAAATCACAAATTGATAAGAACGGCGAGCTGAAATGTTCGCCGTTTTCTTTGTTTTAGTAACTTTGCAAAAAATAAAAAAGCTATGGCTAAATTCACAAACAAGACCATCAAGCAACTGATTATCGCGAACAACAACACAAGACAGATTCATCAGGAGTATCTCGACTCCGCGTTGGGACTTACCAGATACACCTCGCGTCTGTCCGACAACGATAACAGACGCGATGAAATCATAAAAAAACTGAGAGAAAACGGATTCAGAGAAATCGAAGCTGAAGAACTCGACAAATATATGCATCTATATTCCAACCGATACTATATCCGCGAAGGCCTTGTCATGAAAAAAGAAGGTCACAAACTATGGGCTAACGTGGAGAAGGGACAACATTGGAAAAGACAATCCGTCTCCCTTTTTGACATTGATCATTTCGACGATTTCAAGCTTGAGGCCGATACTGCCAAACAGGTCATCTATGCAGTTGAGAATTTCGAGAAAGCAGAAGAAGAGTGGCAAAAGAAATGGAGCATCGAAGAGGCTAAAACTCGCAAAATCATAGATATAAACCAGAGAACTCTCGACACTGTGCTCCACGGCATCGTAAAAAAGCACAACTGGGAACATGCTATAGAAAAAGACGGTTACGGACAGTTGACGCTACTTGTTCGTATCTCAGGCCGCCAGCAGATCACAATGAAATTCAAAAAAGACGTCAGCACCGAAGTTATCACCAAAGTAGCGGACGTAATCTCCCAACTCGTCGATCTGATAAAAACCAACAACGACATCAATATCTCTGTCCGTGGCGTCAGCATAAAGACTAAGTGGGTGAAACCAGAATAACAAAAAGATACAGATTCTTTTGTTTATACATAAAAAAGGTGTAATTTTGCAGAAAAGTTAAGCAAACTGTATAAAAATTCAGGAATATGGCATACAAAATCATGTCGGCTGAAGAGGCAGCATCACTCTTCTTCAACGGAGCAAACGTAGGCTTCAGCGGTTTTACAGCAGCAGGAACACCAAAGGTGGTTCCATCAGCAATCGCTGCTATGGCAGAGAAACTTCATAATGAAGGCAAAGAGTTCAAAATCAACGTATACACAGGTGCTTCATCTGGAGATATGCTAGACGGTGCGTTGACTAGAGCAAACGCAATCAACTTCCGTGCTCCATACCAGAGCAGCAAGGATTTGCGTGGTGGCATCAACTCCGGAGCAGTCAAGTACAGCGACATGCATTTGTCTCACCTTTCTCAGGAATTGAGATACGGTTTCTATGGCAAGTTGGATTTCGCAGTTGTCGAGGCAGCAGACGTCACTCCTGATGGAGAGATCCTTCCTACAGCTGGTGTAGGTCTTGCACCAACAGCTTGTATGTTGGCAGACAAGATCATCATCGAGCTTAACAGCACTCAGCCTAAGGAGCTTTACGGAATGCACGATATCTTCATTCCTGCTAATCCACCTTACAGAAAAGAGCTTCCTATCTACACTGTGTCTGACCGCGCAGGTGAGAAGACAATCAAAGTAGATCCAAAGAAGATTGTAGCTATCGTTGAGTCGAACGAGTTCACTAACGTGGCTAAGTTTACAGAGGTTGACGCTACAACAGCTAAGATTGGTCAGAACGTTGCTGATTTCTTGGCTAACGAGTTGAAGCGAGGCACAGTGCCACCAGAGTTCCTTCCAATCCAGAGCGGTGTGGGTAACGTGGCTAACGCTGTCCTTTACTCTCTTGGCGACAACAAGGATGTGCCTACATTCACAATGTACACTGAGGTTATCCAGGACGCTGTTATCGACTTGATGCAGAAGGGAAGAATCTCATTCGCTTCTGGTTGTTCTCTTACAACAAGTACAGACGTGACTAAGGATATCTACTCTAACCTTAAGTTCTTCGGCGACAAGGTGCTTCTTCGCCCTATCGAGATCTCTAACAACCCTGAGATCATCCGCCGTTTAGGTTTGATCACAATCAACACAGCTCTTGAGGCCGATATCTTCGGTAACGTCAACTCAACTCACGTGCTTGGAACAAAGATGATGAACGGTATCGGTGGTAGTGGTGACTTCACAAGAAACGCATACATCTCTATCTTCACTTGCCCATCAATCCAGAAGGGCGGACTTATCTCGCCAATCGTTCCAATGGTTAGCCACTGCGACCACAGCGAGCACTCAGTCAAGATCCTTATCACTGAGCAGGGTATCGCTGACCTTCGTGGTCTTGCTCCACTTGAGAGAGCCAAGACAATCATCGAGAACTGTGTTCACCCAGACTACAAACAGCTAATGTGGGATTACTTGAAGCTTGGCGGTGCAACTCACACACCTCACTCTTTGAAGAACGCATTCGCATTCCACACTGCATTCGCAGAGAAGGGCGACATGAGATTGACTCAGTATATCTAATCAATCTGATAGATAAAAGACAAAGAGCGTCGGCTACAAATTGCCGACGCTCTTTATTTTTGTATCAAGTTGCAGAAATTCTCTACACTTATCTTTCACTTCCAAACACTTTTCCAAGGATAGCGCCGCAACAGCCACCGATAATATGTCCGAAGCGAGACACGTTGTCCGCGACAAATATTCCGTTTAACACCTCCTGACCAATATAGAAAATGAACACGAGGATAAACGTGAATGGTATTTCTCCCGATTTGCACATTGTCAAAGACGACATAATGATACACATGAACACTATACCCGACGCTCCCACCAGTCCTGTCGGCAACAATATGGCATTAAGTATACCTGTGATGACAGCAGTTGTGAAGATCATAAGGATAAGGCTCAAACTTCCATATTTCTCCTCAAGCAATGGCATCAGAAGCAATATGTAGATCGCGTTGCCAAAGAAATGGGATAGGTTGCCATGACAGAATATATGTGTGAAATACCCGATCATCACCATTGGGTTAAAAGAAAGATAATTGCTGCAGCCGAAAAGTTTATTGACCGCCCCAAGAGTCAGGTAGTTTCCGATCGTCGCTGCCAACATCAGTGAAAGAAAGACTAGTGTCACCGGTGCATTAAACGTTACTTTTATTCCGCTCATTTTGTTTAGATTTGAAATGTATATGCAAACTTACGACATTTTCATATAATAACCAACCGTTGCCATGGCTGGGAAATATTTTGAATCCATAATACCGAAACAAAAAAGACGGATATCACTACCCGTCTTTTCGATTTGTTTAATTCATTTAATATCTAATCAATAGCCGTCATCGACTTTGATTACCTCATACCAAATTTCTCCGTTAAAGATAACAGCCTTATACTGCACTCCACCGACAGTGTAGTAAGTATTGCCGTTGATGTCAATCTTCTCGTAACCCTCTGGTATACTCTCCACGATCGCACCTACAGGAGGAGCAACCACAACATACTCACGGCTAGGAGCCATATATGTGTAGAAAGTACCATAGTAATAGTAGTACGACACTCCGTTCACCCAAACAGTACGATAGCTAGGAATTGAAGCTACACGGAATCCTACATGAGGATGATGGATCACGTACTTATTGTTGTGGTAACGGTAGAATATACCATCACGATAGTAGTAGTCACCAGTATGATGCTTGATAACGTGAGCCTTTTTAGTAGCCTTCTTCATTGGCACCACCTGTCCGTGCTGTGGCTGCTTATGATAATTGGCAGACGGAGTCACCTTGTGTGGTTGCAAATGCTTGTTTGGAGAAGACGTTGCCACAGGGCCGCGCTCAACACGCCTTGGTGAGTTCTTCTCGTTACGTACCGCAGTCGAATTGCTGCTATGAGCGTTTGAAGACGACGATGCGGCAGACACCGATTTAGACGATGACGGTGCGGCAGACACCGATTTAGTAGATGCGGGACTACTTGATGCAGAACCGCTATTGTGAGAACGCTGTGCGAAAGCGTTACCTGCGCCGAGTAGCAAACATGTTGCGACTGTGGCAAATATCAATTTAGTCTGTTTCATAATATTCCTGTTTTTTTGTTCTACACTGCAAATGAAAATAAATTTATTCGATTTTTATACAGGCAAATCGTATTTTTGTACCGATTTTTCACATTTATTAAATAAAATGCAGCCATTAGCAGAAAGAATGCGACCAAAATCGCTGGAGGACTATGTTGGACAGCAGCATCTCATTGGAGACGGTGCGGTGCTTCGTCGTATGATCGACTCAGGTAAAGTGTCGTCATTCATTCTTTGGGGACCTCCAGGAGTGGGCAAAACGACTCTGGCAGGAATCATCGCCCAGCGTCTACGTTTGCCGTTCTTCACTTTGAGCGCGATTTCATCAGGAGTGAAAGATATCCGCGAGGTGCTTGAAAAAGCCAAACACTCGCGTGGATTCGACGCTCCGGCACCTATACTGTTCATCGATGAGATCCACCGTTTTTCCAAATCACAGCAAGACTCGTTATTGAGCGCGGTGGAAAGAGGCGTTGTGACATTGATTGGAGCGACGACGGAAAACCCATCTTTCGAGGTGATCACTCCGTTGCTTTCACGCTGCCAAGTGTATGTGCTGAAACCGTTGGAGAACGAGGATTTGCTGAATCTGGCAAATAAAGCAATCGCCACCGACTACGAGCTTAAGAAGAAGAATGTGGAGCTAAAGGAGACCAATGCCCTACTCCGTTTTTCTGGTGGTGACGCGAGAAAAATGCTCAATATCATCGACCTCGTCTGCAATGCTGAGCAGGATAAGGAGACGGTGCAGATCACTGACGATCTAGTGACCATCCGTCTGCAACAGAATCCAAGCGCTTACGATAAAAACGGTGAGCTCCACTACGATATCATCTCGGCGTTCATCAAAAGCATACGCGGATCAGATCCCGACGCCGCCATCTATTGGCTTGGACGCATGGTGGCAGGCGGCGAAGATCCAAAGTTTATCGCCCGCCGACTTGTCATCTCTGCTGCTGAAGATATCGGTCTTGCCAACCCCAACGCCCTACTGCTTGCCAATGCCGCGTTTGACGCTATCCAGAAGATCGGTTGGCCGGAAGGACGCATCGTCTTGGCAGAGGCCACTATCTACCTTGCCACAAGTCCGAAGAGCAATTCGGCGTACAAGGCAATCGGAGCCGCACTTGATATGGTGCAGAAGACAGGAGACTTGCCAGTGCCGCTCAACATCCGTAATGCTCCGACAAAACTGATGGAGCAGATGGGTTACGGTGCTGAGTACCGTTATCCACACGACTATCCTGGCCACTTCTACGCCCAACAGTATATGCCAGACGCCATATCAGGCGTTCAGCTTTGGAATGGTGGAGACAGCGCGTCGGAAGCAAAAATGAAAGAGCAGATGACGAGACTGTGGGGAAACTTTAAAAAGTACTGATTGAGGTTAAGACTTCTCTATAAGTATATAAGAGAAAAGACGGCAAAAAATGCCGTCTTTTCTGTTTATGGTTATTATATACCGAGTTGTACAACACACGCTTTTTCTTTATACGCTCGGCCTACAGCCTCGCGTCGGTGGAGGGGCAAGGGTCCAACAATCAGACATGTGCCCTTAGCAATCCTCATTTTGAACAACTGCTATATAAACTCCTTAATAATTCTTGTCCGCTTTAGTCACAACGTAGCACAACTGGTTGCGATACTCGGTCTTCTTATAGCTGACACCTCCCACATTGAAAAAATCATCGTTTTTCTCTTCACAGAACAACTTGTTTTTCTTTTTATGAGAACCGTCATTAGGAATGTCGCGGACAACAGCTCCAACAGGAGGGGCAACCACCTCAAATTCCTTTGTGTCCTCCACGAAACGATAGAATATACCATAATAGTAGTAATACTTCTCGTTATCCACAGAACAGAAGTTATAGTCAGGCAGCGTCTTCACACGGACACCCGGAGATGGATGGTCTATTTTGTATATGCCATCCGTGTGATGATAGAAGATTCCGTTACGATAATAAAACTCCTCTGCCCCCTGGATGATACGCTCAGAATTATTCACCGCCTTTCTCTTTCTCACTATCATTCCAAAATAAGGTCGGTTGTCTGATTTCTTCTCCGGACCAGCGACATAATATCCCGTCCAACCAGAAGAATAGCTAGAACTGCCTGTATTGTTTGGATTACCCCACTGATTATATCCCCCACTATAAGTGGACGCAGAAAAAGCAGGCTGATACGTCCAGTTATAAGATGGTTGATAACTTGGAGCAGACGACGGTGCACTTGATCCGCCTCCACTCACACGTCCGCCAGAACTGCTATGCGAACGTTGAGCAAAGACACTGCCTGCACTGAGCAACATACCAGTTGCAACGGCTAATAAAAGTCTAGTCTGTCTCATAATACTATAATAATTTCATCAATTGCTCTTTTTCAATAAGGACCGTATATACTTGATACCCTGTACAATAGCTTGTCGTTGTTAATCACAGGTTCATACAAGACTCCTCCTACAGCATAGCCGATCTTTTCATCCACGTCTGCCTCCATGTATCCATTTGGAATGTTTCTCACCACGGCTCCTATTGGCGGAGTAACGACCTCGTATTCTCTCGTACAGCTATAGTAGCGATAAAAAGTGCCATAGTAGTAATGATAAATGACATCATCCACAAAGCATACATAGCTGGCTTTAGGGATTTGTTTTACACAAAATCCAGCATGCGGCTGATCCACAATAAATCTGCCGTCTTCCAAACGACGATAGAATATTCCATCGCGATAATAGAACGTTTTGCCCTTATCCGTGATAAGTTGAGATTTTCTTTTCGCAGCTTTAGCCGACACTAATCTTCCATAGTGTGGAAGCACATCGTAAACACAAGAAACTGTGTTTTTGGCTGTATATGAATCATCGATATTCGACACCATATACATCAAATAATCTTTATATCGGACTGTGTCGTACTGAATTCCGCCAACTACATAATAAGACTTGTTGCCAACAACATTCTCTTCATATCCTCCAGGGATGTTATCGACAACAGCTCCAATTGGAGGAGCCACAACCTCAAACTCACGAGTCAGATCAATGAAACGGTAGAATGTACCAAAATAATAGTAATACATGTTATCGTTTACGACACATGCATAGCAATTTCTTGGAAGATTTTTCACACGGAATCCAGGAATTGGATGTTCCACCACATACTTGTTGTCATAGTGATGGTAGAACACACCTTTACGATAGTAATACTCGTCTGGATAATGATTGATAAGATCCGAGCTTTTCTTTGCCGTCATCCTCGACACCACCTCGCCATATTGTGGTAATTCAGCGGGTTTTACAAAAACTTTAAGAGCTTCTAAGTACGAGAGATATTCCCAACATAACCCTTCATAGTATGAAGAGTAACTTCCTGAATATGAGTTACAGTAAAATGACGAAGGTATACCACCTCCTCCAGAAGTAGATACAGATCTTCCACCGTAACTTCCGCCTCCGTAACTACTTCCTCCGTAACTACCTCCTCCATAACTACCGGAACCTCCACCTCTGGAACCTCCACTGCTGGAATGACTAGAAGAACCGGTCGGTCCGAAAGACCCTTCCATGCGGCCTCCACTTCCATCTCCACTGTGCGATCGCTGAGCGAAAACGCTACTTGTGCCAAGCAACAAACTTGTAGCTAAAGCAATTAATAATGGTCTAAATTGTTTCATGGTACTATTTTTTAACATTCTTTGAGACACAAATGAAAGAATTATATTTGATTTTCAATCAGAAATAAACATTTTTTAACACTAATTAACTATATATCAAGCAAAAATTATCATGTTTTAAGTTTTATGCTCAACTTTCTGATTTTTACTATCTAACATTTCCTAGTCTAAATCTTCTGTCCACCACACTAATTATTATCTGCCATTAGTTTTTTCTTATAATATGATTGACTATATTTGCAATAACAAAAGGGAAACAACATGAAATCCAGACCTTTTAAAACTTTGTCGACAGCGAATACAACAACATCTGTTTAATCGCATTGACTCCCTATACGTATAAAGAGACGGCAAACAGATAAAAAGTATCTGCACCGTCTAACCTTACAAAAGACCAAACACTAGAATTCAATATATATTATTTCAGCAGCAGACGGGAAATACGTCTGCTGTATTTTTATGGCATCATATTCATCTAAAAAGGAAGCTTAGGATAAGGGTCTCCACCCAAAGGCAATTGGCAGGCAAAAGGAGACGGTGGCATCGGAGCTATGACGTTGGACGGAAGCTCCCTGTCTACCCTCCACACTCGTATTTTATTGTACCACCTGCCGTTATATTCCCTGGCGTCGACATCAAACTGCACCGTCAGCAACTCACCCAATTTGATATTCATGTAATCGATACTGCCGTCTCCGAACACCTCAAACAGCATCCTTCTAGGAGTCGGCTCGATCGACTCTATCACATACTGCGCGCATCTCCATTTATTCCCAGTCTTTTCAGAGACACCACTTTTCTCATCCAACACAGCTATTATTTTCCCTGTAAGTTCCATACTCTTAAAATATTTAATGCAAAAATAGAAAGGCGGTGTGCCAAAGGAGAGCATAGAAGTAACAATAAATAAATATTATTCTGGCATTAGGTCAGAAAGGGGTCTGTATTAGCAGAAATCAGTTTATAATCCTTTGATTTACAAGGTCTTTTTAGATATTTGTGACCCCGATGGGATTCTAACCCATGGTCTTCAGAACCGGAATCTGATATTTTATACAGCTAAACTACGGGGCCATTGTCCTGACAAATGTTTTCAGGACAGTGCAAAAATATAAAAATTAGACGTCTTCCACAATCCGTTTTGTATAAAAATGAAATATCATAAGTGCTGCCTTCAAACTTACATTTCTATCATTATTACACGTCTTATCCTTATTTCATAAACACATTTACGTCAAAATTCAATATTTTATTAACATTTTGTAAGAGAATTTTGCCGATATATAAAAAAAAGATATACTTTTGTATCAGTTTACTTTCGTAAGAAAACTCAATAAAGAAAATTTAAACAAAATGAAAGTTATAAAGCCGATTAACTATAAGCCAATTCTTGACATAAAGCAGACTGAACTTGGCATCAAATGCGTGAAGGACTTCTTCGAGAGCTGTCTATCCGCTGAACTTCACTTGCGTCGTGTGACTGCACCTCTTTTCGTTATGAAGGGCACTGGTATCAACGATGACTTGAATGGTATTGAAAGACCTGTTAGCTTCCCTATCAAAGATATGGGCGAGCGTACAGCTGAGGTTGTCCACTCTCTTGCTAAGTGGAAGCGTATGATGCTTGCCGACTACGGTATCGAGAATGGTTTCGGCCTTTACACTGATATGAACGCTATCCGTCCTGACGAGGAGATGGATAACCTTCACTCTCTTTACGTTGACCAGTGGGACTGGGAGCGTCACATCTCCAAGGAGGATCGCACAATCTCTTTCTTGAAGGACATCGTTAAGAGAATCTACTCTGTAATGAAGAAGACTGAGTACGTCGTTTACGAGCGTTTCCCAGAGATCAAGCCTCAGCTTCCTGAGGATATTTTCTTCATCCACGCAGAGGAACTACTTAAGATGTATCCAAACATGACTCCAAAAGAGCGCGAGAATGAGATCACTAAGAAATACGGTGCTGTCTTCTTGATGGGTATCGGTTGCAAGTTGAGCGACGGCAAGAAGCACGACGGTCGTTCTCCAGACTATGATGACTGGTCTACTGTAGGCGAGAACGGTCTTCCTGGTTTGAACGGTGATATCTTGGTTTGGAACCCAGTTCTTGGCCAGAGCCTAGAGCTTTCTTCAATGGGTATCCGCGTCGACAAGGAAGCTTTGGAGCGCCAGTTGAAGATTGAGAACATGGAGAGCCGTAAGGAGCTTTACTTCCACAAGAGATTGCTAGAGGGTTCACTTCCGCTATCAATCGGCGGTGGTATCGGACAGAGCCGCTTGTGCATGTTCTTCCTTCGCAAGGCTCACATCGGAGAGATCCAGTGCAGCATCTGGCCTGAAGATATGTACGCACAGTGCAAGGAATACAATATTCCTATCATCTAATCAAAGAAATTCCAGTGGAGACGGTGCTCGCAGCGTCTCCGCACGATAAAAATTTAAGGCAACGGTTTTTCCGCTGCCTTTTTTGTTGTCGCGCCACAAAGATTATTTCTCTTTCGCGAACATCATGTCCAACTCATTCTGAGAGTACGGACAAGGTTCCTGAAGTATCTTTGCCTTATGGAACTGATCGCATGCTCTTTCCACAGAATCTGGTTCGAAACATTGGAAAAGCAGCGTCTTCAGTTCATCCAATTTTTCCGCATCGGCATCGCTGAATTTTCCGCAATCGGAGTAACTCATGTTTTTATTCGGACGAATGTCGTGGTAGTAGTACGACCACACCAAAAAACGCATGCATACGTCCGGCGTCATTATAATATTCTGCATAGTAATATAATTTGACGGTAAAGATAGAAAAAATCTACGGACAAAAAGATCAAAGATGCAATTGACACATTATATATACCGACAAAAATGGGCAAAACAGACATAACACCATGCTAATGAAGATAGAGTTGAAAGACATGGCAAAAATTTGTTGAAAACTTAAGTATATTTTTTTGCGGAATATTAATGATATATTTAGAAAAATAGTAACTTTGCTCTCGAAATGGGCAGAGTTGTGCTGCTCGGATAATGTTAATTTTTTTATTTATGAAAGCAATAAAGGTTATTTTGGCTGCATTTGCAGTAGCATTGTTCTTCGAGTCTTGCAAGACACAGACTTGCCCAGGTTATGGTGAGGTTGAGAACGCACAGGTTGAGCAGAACGCTTAAATAAAGATTCCAAACCTCAACTGATGAAAAAACTAATTATAGCATTATTTTTTTCAATAATGATGGCAACGCTATCAGGATGCAAATCCGGATGTGGGTGTCACGGAGATCCTTATGGTGATAATCAGCAGGAAACGATGATTACAGATAAGGTTTAGCAAGTTGAGTAAAAGAGTAAATAAAACAATTTTTTTAATTTTAATAAACAATGGTAAAAGTTGCTATTAACGGTTTTGGCCGT
>JAKSKU010000044.1 GCA_024401565.1 Paludibacteraceae bacterium | reverse complement strand
CCGGACACTGCGTGCCCGGTTACTCTCGCTTCGCTCGGTACTGCCTTCCAGGCAGACGACGTTGGATTACATCTCGTAGAGACGCACGGACGTGCGTGTGATGGAATTATGCCAAATGCGGAATTTTGTGGTTTATGATATAATTGATTACCTTTGCTGTAGAATGTTAAATAATTAGTGTTATGAACGAGAAAAATAGGATGGTAATTTTCCAAAGTGCAGACGGTTCAATCCAGATTGATGTCAAGATGGAGCAGGAGACAGTGTGGCTTTCCTTGGAGCAAATGGCGGAATTGTTTGATAAAAATAAATCTACAATTTCCCGTCATATTAAGAATGTGTTTGAGGAAGGAGAATTGCAAACAGATTCAACTGTTGCAAATTTTGCAACAGTTCAACAGGAAGGTGGTCGTAGTGTAGAACGAGGCAGATGTCTCATGATGTCAATGGCCGGACACTGCGTGCCCTGGGACAAGGTCTCGGGTGAATAGGGTGTTAATGAATAAGTTCAAATGCAATAATGCTTAATTCTCTAATTATAAGTCAATAATTTCCTAAATTTTTTTATCTTTGCAATAGACTTATACAACAATGACATAACGATATTGTAATAATGCGTTCTAGATTAATTGCTTTTTTTGTTTTAATGCTGTTATTTGTCAAATTGTGTGCTCAGGAGTATTCTGTTGGGGATATTTTTGAAAAAGACGGTATTTCTTACAAAGTATTGGTGTCTTATTTGGTTATTGACAGCAAGGAGACCCCCGACACTATCTATAGTCCTAATAATTTCCATCGCTCTGGAGAGTTGATGGCGATCAGTGTAAGCAAGACTCTTAACGATGTGGTCATTCCTCCTGCGGTTGGCAGATTCAAGGTGGTTGGTTTGACCGACAGCCTTTTTTTCGAGCATGAGCATGACAGAATTTGGTTGCCGGACCTTTTGTTTGCTGGAAACGGTTGTTTTGCCAAACTGAAGTTAAGAAGCGGAGCGTTGGTTTTGCACAATATCTCACGTATGGGAGAGAGCGCGTTCGACGACCTTGACGCTGATCTTATCATTGATGTAAACGGCGGTGTCACATGGAATAACACATTCACGAAGGAAGTTGGTGACAAACGTGTGGAGAGTCTGCCTAAAGGGAATGTGAAACTAAACTCACGCTCTCTAAGCGCGTTTAGAAAAAGCGGTGTGTACGATAATAGTATTAGTGCGTCAGGCGAAAATTTCCAGAAGTGGATAGACGCTGCTTTCAACAACGATGCGAAGTTTCAGCAGAACGATATAATCGACAAAAATGCACGTTTCTCAAAGAAGGTGTACAATACTATGCCAAAAATCAAACAAGGCAGAGGTTTTGAGATCACTGTCAGAGGAGCGGATGTAAAGAAAATGAAAATGCCTTGGGGTAATCTGACTAAAGAATACTACCGTGAAGCGCTATATAATGTGCGTGATATTAAGAAGAAGACAGTTACCGTCTACCGTGACTTTATACCTGAGGAACGATCTAGTCTGAAAGACGGATGGTATGTTAGATTCATTGGTGAGAAGGGTGAGGAAAAATATATGTTGAATGGTAAGAAACTTAAGAAATGAAAAAGATAATATTGCTGTTCATTAACGTCGCAATCGCTACACTTGCATTTGCATATAGAGGAGAAACCATTGAATACAAAGGCGTTATATATACTGTTGTGTCGGAATGTAATTTAAGAACAGAGACGTACAACGAAGGAGCGAAAAAAAATATTGTGGAATGCAAACGTTACGGAGAAGTGTACGTGAGCGAGATAAGAGTGTCTGATATAGATCTTGTGATTGATCCAGTCATAAAGGTGAATACGAAGAAGGATTCAAAGAAGCCAGTCGTTACGGAGTACAGCGTTGTGGGAGTGGGAGATAAAGCGTTCATGAATGCCAAATTGACTAATCTTATATTGCCAAATAATATGAGATTCATTGGTAACGAGGCATTTAAGAATATGGAAATCACTGAGGGGACGTTTTTCCTTCCAAAAACAAAGAGGGTGCTTAGAGACGCCTTTGACGGACTAAAAGCAAGACTTTTCATATTGAATTTGAATGACTGTGGATTTGAAAACACATTCCAGAACATCGACCAGTTGCCTGAAATATACGTCCGTCACAACCATTACAGCATTACGGTCAATGGTCTGAACAAGAAGCTAATTTATAGTGTCGGCGACAAGATCGTTCAGGAGTGGTTGCCAAAAGAATCGTTGCAGGAGAAGATGGATGCGGAGGTCTCTTACATTGGAGATAAGACCATGTTCAAGACGTTGGGAGACAATACCGTCTCACCGGCTTTCAACATCAGAAAGTCAAAGAGATTTGATAAGATAGGCTCAAACGTTGATATGGTCGCGCCGTTTGAATATGCTTGCTATAACCCTTACACTACAGAGCAGAATGTGTATTCAGAGTTTGTTATGAACACGCTAGTGTATAGAGTCAAGAAAGGTGACGAATATCTGTATTTCAATCTTGATGGTCGTCCTGTCGTCGATGTGTCAAGTATTTTGGATAATAAAGGACAGGATCCGTTTGGTTTCCCATATTCTATCGAACAGATAAAAAAGTTTAAAGCGGTGGCAAAACAAAAGAAAGCAAAATAGTAATTAAAAAACATACTCGCGTCTTCCTAATTGTTCATTTTTATTGCTTATTTTTGCGAATGGTATCTTCAATTTATTTGATTGGACTAAAAAGAAATAATAAAAACAATAATAATTTATGCAGTTCGGACATTTTGATGACAAGCGTAAAGAGTATGTTGTAACTAACCCAGCTACTCCAAAATCATGGAGTAACTACCTTGGTGACACTCGTTACGGTGCAATCATCACAAACAACGCAGGTGGATATTCTTTCTACCGTTCATCAGTGCAGGGTTGTTTCCTTCGCCTAAAGTTTAATACAGTTCCTAACGACCAGCCAGGTCGCTACATCTATCTTCATGACCTTGATTCAAAGGATTTCTGGAGTGGTAGCTGGCAGCCAGTAGGCAAGCCTCTTGACAAGTACAAGAGCGAGTGCCGCCACGGTTCTGCTTACACTATCATCTCTTCTGAGTACGAGGGAATCAAGACTGAGACTCTTTACTTCGTGCCACTTGGCCAGGAGTTTGAGGTTTGGAACGTAAAGGTTACTAACAACTCAGGCAAGAAGAGAAACCTACGTGCTTTCACATATGCAGAGTTCGCTTCAAACTGGAACATGCACGATGATAGCAACAACTTGCAGTACACTCAGTATATCGTAAAGACTTCTTACGCAGATGGTTTTATCGATCACGGTAACAACCTTTACATGCCAGAGGAGCCAGATAACTTCCAGAATAAGGACCAGGCTCGCCACTCTTTCATCGGAGTTGTAGGTCAGCCTGTAACTGGTTACGATTCAGATCGTGACAAGTTCATCGGTCTTTACCATACATACGCTAATCCAGAGTCAGTTGTTAAGGGTCAGTGTGGCAACACAGTGACTGAGGGTGACAACGGTTGTGGTACTCTTCAGGTAGACTTGACACTTGAGGCTGGCGAGACTAAGGAGTTCACAGTAGTTCTTGGTATCGGTAAGGCTTGGGTTGAGGGTAAGAAGGCAGCTGATATCGTAGCTTCTCCAGCAAAGGTACAGGCTGAGTACAAGAAGGTCGTTGACTACTGGCATGGCCGTATCGAGGGACTTTCAGCTGAGACACCAGACGCTGATTTCAACTCAATGATCAACATGTGGAATCCATTCAACAACCTTATCACATACGCATGGAGCCGTGCAGCTTCATTGATCTACCGTGGTGAGCGTGATGGTATGGGTTACCGTGATACAATCCAGGATATGCTTGGTGTTGTTCACAACATTCCAGAAGAGGTTGTGGAGAGACTTGAGCTTATGTTGACAGGTCAGAATTCTAACGGTGGCGCTATGCCAGTCGTTAAGCCTTTCGCACACAATCCTGGTCATGAGGCTCCAACTCCAGAGAACGAGTTCCGTTCAGACGACTGTATGTGGCTATTCAACACAGTGCCAACATACGTTAAGGAGATTGGTAACATGGATTACTACAACAAGGTGCTTCCTTACTCAGACAAGGGTGAGGGTACAGTGCTTGATCACCTTCGTCGCGCTATTCAGTTCAACCTTGATCGTCTTGGAAAGAATGGTCTTCCATGCGGTTTGAAGGCAGACTGGAACGACTGCTTGGTACTTGGTGCTAAGGGTGAGACAGTGTTCGTGGCAATGCAGCTTCGTTACGCTTTGACAGTTTACATCGATATCTGTACACGTCTATCTAAGCTTGAAGAGGTTAAGTGGGCTGAGGGTCATTTGACTACTCTTTCTGCTAACATCGATAAGGCAGCTTGGGATGGTGAGTGGTACGTACGTGCTATCAAGGAAGACGGTTACGTATTCGGCACAAGCAAGAACCCAATCAAGGAGGGTAACATCTGGTTGAATCCACAGTCGTGGGCAATCATCTCAGGTCAGGCAACTGGCGAGAGAGCTGAGATCGTAATGAACTCAGTAGAGAAGCACCTAGCAATTGAATATGGTCTTGTTCTTTGCGATCCTCCTTTCGAGAAGACAGAGGCAAGCGTAATCAAGGCACCTTTGTTCATCAAGGGTATGAAGGAGAACGCAGCAGTGTTCCAGCATACTCAGGGATGGGGAATCATGGCAGACTGTATCCTTGGTCACGGTAAGCGTGCATTCAAGAACTACAAGAACTATCTTCCAGCAAACTACAACACACGTGCTGAGGTTCGTCAGATTGAGCCATACGTATACGCTCAGACAACTTGCTCAACTTACAACATGCGTGCAGGTCAGAGCCGTTGCCCATGGTTGTCAGGTACAGCATCTTGGGCTTACTTCACAGCAGCTCAGTATATCCTAGGTATTCGTCCAGACTACAACGGATTGCTAATTGATCCATGTATCCCAGCATGGGAAGGATTCAAGGCAACACGTCGTTTCCGTGGCAACCTTATCAACATCGTTGTTAAGAACCCTAAGAAGGTCGAGAAGGGAATTAAGAGCATCACTGTCGACGGTAAGGCTGTTACAGGTAATGTAGTGCCAGCAGACATGCTTTCTAACGGTTGCAATGTAGAGGTTATCATGGGATAATCCACTGCGGACATCAATAACAAATGGCGAGGAATCTGATTCCCCGCCATTTTTTTGTTGTTTTTTTGCCGTTGCGACGCGAATTATCACGTCTCCATTATTTACTATATATCTATGCGAATGGTTGATTTGGAGATGCAAAATGTCTATTCGCACAAATGGATGGAACTTAAAGCGTACAAAGGTTAGGCTGTAGGGTGAGCGTACTTAAATAACCACAGAGACTCAGATTTAAAGAGAAAGTCTTCGACTTTTTTTTAGGAGAAAAAGAGATTTTAAATAATCATTATTTGGAACAATCTCATTTCTTTGTCTGTTAGTCCAATAGAAAGAAGTAAAGGGGGCGTCCTTAACATTCCTCATAAAAGTCAGTCAACAAACTATGACAGAGCCTTATTAAAAATTAGACAAAATCCAATCCAAGCCTATCAAAAGCATTTACTCGTCTTTCTATTTTGCCCTAAATTTCAAACAATTCGGTATTTTTGGATATTTTAGCTAAAAACAATTCGGTATTTTTGGATATTTTGGCTAAAAACAATTCGGTATTTTTGGATATTTTAGTGATCAGTATATGTAATTGACGAAAAATTATTACTTTAGCGGTTGCATTTAACGGTATGAATATGGAACGTATATTTAAGCGAAAATTATATGATAATCTTCTGGAATGGAAGAGACTTCAAAATGGGAAAACCGCAATAATGGTTGAAGGAGCAAGACGTGTTGGTAAATCAACGCTTGTTGAACAATTTGCTAAGAATGAATACGAATCATACATACTGATTGATTTTAATGAAGCGTCAAATGATGTGAAATCTTTGTTTAGCAATTTGATGGACAAAGATTATTTATTTCTTCAGTTACAATCTCTTTATAATGTCGTTCTAAAAGAACGTAAGTCTGTTATAATTTTTGATGAAGTTCAGAATTGTCCTTTGGCTCGTCAGGCAATAAAGTACTTGGTAAAAGATGGACGTTATGACTATATAGAGACTGGGTCTCTGATTAGTATAAAAAAGCACACAAAGGATATCACTATACCTAGTGAGGAAGAACGAATAACTCTTTATCCTATGGATTATGAAGAGTTTAGATGGGCACTTGGAGACGAGGTTTCTGTGCCAATGCTCCGAATGTTCTACGACAAGAAATTGCCGTTGGATAAAGCACACAGGGATAGAATGAGAGACTTTCGTCTTTATATGTTAATTGGCGGTATGCCTCAAGCTGTCAATACATATATCGAAACAAATAATTTTAGTTTTGTAGATCATACAAAAAGAAACATAATTAATCTATATCTTGATGATTTCCAAAAATTAGATCCCTCAGGTCGCTTGTCTACCCTATTTAGGGAAATACCATCTCAATTAAGTCAAACAAGCAATCGCTTCAAACCTTACTCAATTCTTGGTGATATAGATGAGGCAAAATTATTTGAATTACTGAAAGATCTTGAAGATAGTAAGACAACATTGTTCTCATACCATTCTAATGACCCTAATGTGGGTATGTCGCTAACAAAAGACATTTCGAAATACAAAATATTCTGTGCGGATACAGGTTTGTTTGTTACACTCGCTTTTTGGGACAAGCAAACCACGGAGAATGTCATCTATCAGAAATTGCTGAATGATAAACTAAGTGCGAATCTTGGTTACGTATATGAGAATATAATTGCTCAAATGTTGACTGCATCTGGCAACAAACTATTTTATTACACTTGGGCAAAAGATTCTACTCATAACTATGAAATTGACTTCTTACTTTCTAGAGGAGCGAAATTACATCCGATAGAGGTTAAATCATCAGGATATAATAGTCATTCGTCATTGGATGCATTTTGTGAAAAATATTCACATATCATCGATAAACGATATTTGATTTATACAAAAGACTTAAATAAAGACGAACAAACTATTTTATTGCCTGTTTATATGACTCATTTCATTTGATAACACAAAAGACGTGGCTTGTAAAAACCACGTCTTTTTACGTTTTCTCCAAAATCCTAAACAATTCTGTTTTTTGAGATGTTTGGTAAATAATGGATACGTAATAAACCTTTGTCGTAATTCATAGTATATCTCTGTTCTTTCTACTACATCAGTTGTCCTTCAAGTCGTTTCTTTTCCTTTTTTGGGAAAGTCGCCTCGTATGTCTCAAAGGCTTCTTTATTTTCAAAGGCGACATAATAGCCTTTGGGTGTATGATAGGTGCCTTCTATGCCATTGAGGTAGCTGGGGATGAGTTCCTGAGCAAGAAAGTAGGGAACCTCTGAATCCTTAGGTTCGGCATGATAGTGGATGCCGAGTGTGCTTGCCACCACGAACCCGGCGTGTTTGTAAAAGTCGATATTGCCTTCCATGCAGATGACTCCGATGCCCAGTGCCTTTGCTTTTTCAAGGGCATACTTCAGAAGTTTCAATCCATACCCTTTACGCTTGTAGTCGGGATGAATACTTATTGGTCCGAAGGTCCATGCTTGCAGAATCGAACCATCCTCTTTTACTATCTCTGCTTTTGAAAACATCACATGGCCGATAATCTTCCCATCTTCCTCCATTACAAAGTCAAGTTCAGGTATGAAGTCAGGATTGCTTCTGTATTGATTGAGCACATAATGCTCCACGCATCCCGGTGCATAGACATTCCAGAATGCTTCACGCGTAAGGTTCTCTACCTCACGATAATCATTGGGTTGTTCTAATCGTATGTTCATAATATTATAAATTCATTTCCATTTCATATCCCTTCCGATCTTCACCATCAATTATGTATGAGTCAGTATCTACAACTTTGAAGCCTGATAGATGCAGTAGTCTTCATTTTTTGAACCATCGGCATTAGTGCCAAGTATTTCTTCTGTGAGTGGCATTCCGCAGCTCTGACAAAATTTCTGTTCCATATATTCTTGTTTATATTTGATGTCCTTTGTCCTTCGGGTTCAAAGGTATTGCATTATTCATTAAGGGATATGTAAAAAATGGACATCCTTGCTTTGCTATGCAAGAATGTCCATTTTGTGTGTCCTATACCAAGTTTTCTATCTTGATTTTCTTCTTCATTAATCCGCTGAATTTCTGGCCAAAGGCCTCGGTAAGTTCTTGGCCTTGCCGGATAAGTTCGGAAGGAGAAAAACCACAAATATCTCGGAAGTCGGATGCCATGTGAGCAAGATCATAATATCCGCAACTCCACGCAATATTAGTAAGCGATGTGCTGTCGGAGGTTGTCTGTATCTCCATCAAAGCTTTGTGGAATCGTAGCAATCGAAGGTATGACTTCGGATTCATGCCCACATACTTATTGAATACACGTGTGAACTGCTTCTGACTCAGGCAAGCTGTAGAAGCTAGATCAGTCGGAGAGAACTCGTTTTGATTATAAGGAGGACGGGCTGCACTACCATCGATTGGGATGATATTGTCAAAGACATCGCTCAGACGTTCAATGTTGATATCACCTTCTGGAAACTGCGCCAGTCGTCTCAAGAAGAAATCGTCTAAAATCTCTGTGCGTTGCTCCGTACTTTCTGCCTCATGGATGTTTTTGCCCAGCATGATAAATTCTTCGTCGTGCAAGTCTTCGGGTGAAGCATAGATGCCTGTCATCTCTTTTGGAAAGAAAACATGCGAGCAGAAAGGTACAAATTCTGCACCGAAGATCTCAAATGCTCCTTCCTCTGATACGACACCTACTTTTTGAATATTTTGATGAAACAGTGCTGTGCGATAACGTCTGTCACCATCGTCAATCCTGATGTCTTGCGACAGGTAGAAGTGCAGGCTTGCTGCACCATTTGAAAATATCTGTTGTGTGCCGGATGCTGTGCAATGTGCGCTCAGCATCCAGTAGTTGCGAATGAAGGGACGCAACGATTCGTGGCAAGGTATTGTTATGAACTCCATGTGTATACTTTATTCCAGTTGTTGTCGATTCAACTGTCTGATTGTTTGCTGTAAAGTCTATTGGCAACAGCTTGATTATATCACTTTATTAGGTGTTATGTAAAATTGTCGTTTTCATTCCACATACACAAGAAAAGCCCGCAAAATTTTATAAGTCTTGATGTTTGTTTTTTTCAGTCGTTTTTTAAAAGTTTCGTATGAAAATAATATTTTTGTATTGTTGAAGTTTAGTCATTTTGATTAGACACAGTATAAAATTAAAAAACAGTAACAAAATTATGGGTAGATACATTGATCTACGATGTGATTTCGGGTTTAAGTATTGTATGTCCGACCCGATAATCATGAGATCCTTTCTAAATGCAATTTTGGAAGGAGATGAGGACACAATCACCAAAGTGAAGTTTGAGAATGTAGAGAGGCCTGCTTCTCATAAGAAAAGTCGTGGTGTGGTATTCGACTTGTATTGCACCACAAACAAAGGAGATTCTATCCTGATTGAGATGCAGAACTATTGTCAGAAATTTTTCAAAACAAGAGCTAATTTCTACGTCTATAAACTTATGGACAGCAAAATCAAGAAAGGATTGGTTTGGGACAATATGGAGAAAGATATTTCAAAGATTATCGGCATCTTCATTTTAGGCAGTGAAATGGAGGATATAGATAAGGTTGTGACACGAACTGCGGAATGTGATTTGGATACAGGCAAAATGTTTTGGGACCGACATCGAAAATATTTTGTATCTTTGCCAAAGTTTGAGTTGGATGCCAATAACATCACAAGAAAAGATATATGGATTAACTTTTTCAAAAACTTAGGCAGTATGGAAATATAGACCCATCAGTATATAAACGTGCCGACAAAGGACTTCTCCGTCTGATCGAGAAGGCAAATGTTTGTGCCCTTTCTGAAAAGGAACAGAAGATTTATGATGCCAGTCTCAAAGAGCTTGCTGATGAGATTGACATGAGAAAACATGGATACGAAGAAGGTAGAGCTTCCACAATTAAACTTTTGATTTCAAGTGGAATGTCTGTTTCGGAAATATCATTACGTCTGCAAATTCCTGAAGATCAAATTAAATCTATGATTGAATAATGGAACTCTTAGTTCCTTATGCTTATAGTCGATAGAGCAGAGACGTTGCATTGTGGCGTCTCTATTTTTCGCTTGATTAAATGATCAACCAAAAAAGACGTGGCTTTCAAAAACCACGTCTTTTTCCGTTTGATGGTGTAGGGGCGAGACTTAGAGCGAATGAGAATATCATGTCTATGATATTCTAAATTTGCAAAATAAAGCCGAAATCAGAAGAAAAAAATATAATGTCGGTTTAGTGTCTGCCGAATAACAAATAATTGAAAATTTCCGTCTTTATATGGCTGTTTTGCCATCTGTGTTTAGACGTATTGGATCCAACAAACAGCATATCCTGAAATTTTGTGTAGGATCTATGTTTTTTAAAGCATGAGATATATTGGTTTTTCATAGATTATTTTGTGAAGGTCACAGACTTACAGCTACTGAAAGCCTCTTCCATAGTAGTCTCTACATAAACAAATCCTTGATCATCAACCCAAACATATTTGTAGAATGTTATGTTCTCTTTTGAATTATCAATCACGACGTCAAGGTTTATACAACCTCTAAACGCATTTGCATTAATAGCAGTTACGCTTTGTGGAATAGTTATGTCGGTAAGATTTTTACATTCGTGAAATGCTTTCTCTTCAATTGAAGTTACACTCTGGGGGATAGAGACACTTTCCAGACTATAACATCCGGAGAATGTTGACTCTTCTATGGTGGTGATTCCGTATGGAATGGTAATATTTTTCATGGTACACCAAGTAAAAGCATATTTCTTAATAGATGTGACATTATACATCTTCCCTTTGAATTCCACCCTATCTGGAATATTGTATGTTCTTATTCCTTCTTTATGTACTGCACATAACTGAAGTGTTGAGTCGGAATTTGATTTGAATTCAAAGGGCGGTTTTATTATATAAAGATCTTTTCCTTGCCCTTTTGCAGAAAGGGCAAAAAAGGATAGAATAGTGCAAAATATGAGACTATAAATATTACTCATTTTAGTGTTGATGTCTGTGTAAAACAATGACTAAAAATAATAAAATTTCGCATCTCATCAAAATGTATACAACAAAGGCAGACCAATTTGGCCTGCCTTTCATAAGTTTATCTTTTAAGAATAGAATTACATCTTTCTCAAAGCCACACATCCGTTGTGTCCACCGAATCCCAATGATGTTGAGAATGCGATGTTGACGTCGGCCTTAACGGCTACGTTTGGAGTGTAGTTAAGATCACAGTCTGGATCAGCCTCCTTATAGTTGATTGTTGGAGTGATGATGCCGTTCTTCAATGTAAGAGCTGCGACGATAAGCTCCAATGCACCTGCTGCACCCAAACAGTGTCCCATCATCGACTTGCTTGATGAGATGTGTGCCTTGCGTGCTGCCTCTTCACCTAGAGCTAGCTTGAACGCTGCAGTCTCACCCTTGTCGTTAAGCGGTGTTCCTGTACCATGTGCGTTGATGTATAGGCAATCCTTAGCTGCGTCGAAATTAGACTCCTCTAGAGCTAGCTTGATAGCCTTGCTTGCAGGTACTCCATCTGGTTTTGGAGCAGTGTAGTGGTATGCGTCACATGTGTTGCCGTAACCAGTCACCTCAGCGTAGATCTTTGCTCCACGTGCCTTAGCGTGCTCGTACTCCTCTAGGACAAGGATACCACATCCTTCACCCATTACGAATCCAGCACGACGCTTGTCGAATGGAAGAGATGCCTCGTTAGGATCAGTAGCCTTTGAAAGTGCCTTTGAGTTAGCGAAACCACCGATTGCAAGTGGGTTGACAGCTGCCTCACTACCTCCTGCTACGATTGCGTCTGCGTAACCGTGCTTGATAGCGTGGAATGCCTCACCTACTGCGTGAGTAGATGTTGCGCATGCTGTAACAACTGGGATACATGGTCCCTCAAGCTGGTGAGCGATTGCTACCTGACCTGATGCCATGTTAGCGATTAGCATTGGGATGAATAGAGGGGAGATACGGTTCATTCCCTCGTTGATAAGTTTCTCGCACTCTGTTGTGAAGACGTGCATACCACCGATACCTGATCCGATGTATGTTCCGAATCTGTCGGCTGCGATGTTCTCACCGCTCTTTAGTCCAGAATCTGCGATAGCCTGGTTAGCTGCTGCAAGAGCGAACTGTGCGAAACGGTCTGACTTACGTGCCATACCTTTGTCTACACCGAAATCCTCTGCCTTGAAGTCCTTAACCTCTGCAGCTAGTTTTACTGGATGATCACCTGTCTCATACTGAGTGATTGGACCGATACCATTAACACCGTTGACTAGGCTGTTCCAGTATGCGTCTATATTATTACCAATAGGTGAGATAACACCCATACCTGTAATTACGACTCTCTTCATTTCAATTCTTTTTATAAATTTTTACGACACTAATTAAGCCAAACGTCCGTTTGCTGCCTTAAGTAGCTCCTCACACTTGTTTGCCATATTCTCAACGATCTCCTTACAAGACTTCTTCTCGTTGATCATACCAGCGATCTCTCCTGCCATGAAGCTTCCCTCCTTCAAGTTACCGTCCTTAACGGCCTTGCGAAGTGAACCTGCACCGAATGCAAGCAACTCCTCTGATGTGACAGCTGGATCGTTCTCCATCTTAGCGAAGTTCTTAGAGAATGGAGTACGTACTGTACGAACTGGGTGGCCAAGCTTCTTACCTGTTACGATAGTGTCGTTGTCTCCAGCCTTCAAAACTTTCTCCTTATATACCTCGTGCACTGTACACTCGTCTGCTACCAAGAAGCATGTTCCGCACTGTACAGCCTCTGCACCCAACATGAATGCTGCAGCCATACCACGTCCGTCACCGATACCACCGGCTGCGATAACTGGTACGCTAACTGCGTCTACGATCTGTGGAACAAGTGGCAATGTGTTAGCCTCTCCTGTGTGGCCACCACTCTCTGCACCCTCTGCGATGATTGCGTCTACTCCCATTCTCTCGATACGTAGAGCCAACGCTACACTTGCTACAACTGGCATAACCTTGATGCCTGCTGCCTTCCACATCTCCATGAATGGAGCAGGTGAACCAGCACCTGTAGTAAGAATCTTAACTCCTTCCTCAACAACGATCTGTGCGATCTTCTCAACCTCTGGAGCCTGAAGCATGATGTTCACACCGAAAGGCTTGTCTGTCATCTTCTTGCACTTTCTGATCTCCTCTCTTACGATTTCTGGAGGACATGCACCTGTGATGATACCCAAACCACCTGCATTACTAACTGCAGCAGCCAAACTAGCGTCGGCAACCCATGCCATACCACCCTGGATAATTGGATATTTGATACCCAATAGGTCGCAAATCTTACTCTTTATCATGATTGTATGTAATTTTCTAAATTAACTCTTGATTATTGTTTACTTGTTCCAACGAAGTACGTTAGCTGATGTCTGGAATCCAGCACCGAATGCGCTGAACACCAAGATGTCGCCCTTCGACAACTTGCCTTCCTTGTTCAATCTGTCAAGAAGGATAGGAATACATGCCGACGACATATTACCTGTATCTTCAATTGTAGTAGGGAATTTCTCTTCTGGCTCACCTAGGAAGTGGCGGATAGAATCGATGATTCTGACGTTTGCCTGGTGTAGCACGAAATATTTCACCTGATCTGAAGTGATTTTTGCCTCCTCCATCACAGTCTTGATATCCTCCTGTGAACATGAGACAGCCATTCTGAACACCTCGCGTCCGTTCATCACCAATGGAACGTTTCCTTCAATCTCCCCTACGAATGGAGTCTTCTCCATTGCTCTCTTGCTATATAGCACCTGAGGCATAGACGTTGTTGTGGAACGCATAGCAAGGATGTCGTCGCCGTCTGCACTGACAACAACAGCTCCTGCACCGTCGCCAAACAATACGCTTGTGCTTCTGTCTGTCCAAGATGGGATTCTTGATGGCTCTTCAACAGCCACAATCAAAATCTTTTTCGCAACTCCTGTCTTAATAAACGACTCAGCAATCTGCATTCCGTAAAGGAAGCCTGCACATGCAGCATTGATGTCAATGCTTGGGCAAGTGGCTCCGATGTGACCCTGCAACACACAACCAATACCTGGTGTGATGATCTCGTTCACTGTGTTAGAGCAGATGATGTAGTCTAAGTCCTTTGCTGTAATGCCAGCATCTTTTAGGGCATTCTCGATCGCCTCGACGCCGATTTCCTCCAACTCCTGATTTACCAAGAGATGACGGCGCTTAATTCCAGTGCGAGTGGAAATCCACTCATCGCTTGTATCCATCACCTGAGAAAGCATCTCATTTGTAGCGACGAATTTTGGCAATGCACTGCCGGTTCCGATAATTCTCATATTTTATAACAATATTTCTGCAATTTTAGAATATCGTTGCAAATTAAATCATAAAACTCCTAATATGCAATTTTTTACTACTCTTTTGAACTTTTCGACTAGTTTATCAGCGAAAAATTGGCAAAAAAGTACGGAATTTGGTTTCAGGTTTCAGGTTTCAAGTTTCAAGTTTCAGGTTTCATATTAAACCCTCAACCGTTAATCATTAATCATCAATCAAAAACGGGACAGGCTTTCGCCCATCCCGTTTGTATTGATTTCATATCAAGACGCGAGATTATATCAAGACGCGAGATCTCGCGTCTCTACGGATTTATTTCTTCCATGTCACAGAATTGACACGAGAGAAAGCATTACTTTCCTCCATGGTCGTTTCTTCTCCATTAAAATCCAGAAATTTCACATTCTCCTTTGAATTCTCAATCACAATATCTAGGTTCTTACAGTTATAAAAAGCATATTCACCGATTTCTGTGACACTCTCTGGTATCGTGATTGACGTTAGACTGCTACAGCCCCAAAATGCATCATAACCGATTTCAGTCACACTCTCTGGTATCGTGATTGACGTTAGACTGCTACAGCTCATAAATGCAGAAGAACCGATTGAAGTCACACTCTCTGGTATCGTGATTGACGTTAGACTGCTACAGTCATAAAATGCATTATAACCGATTGAAGTCACACTCTCTGGTATAACAACACTAATACATGAGTCTTTATTTCCAATCCAACCATAACATTTTGTGCCATTATCATAAACTAACAATTCTGGTTTTAATAGGTTACAGCCAGAAAATGCCTTAGAACCGATTTCAGTCACACTCTCTGGTATCGTGATTGACGTTAGACTGCTACAGCT
>JAKSKU010000043.1 GCA_024401565.1 Paludibacteraceae bacterium | reverse complement strand
AACACGCTGACGACACACGCTCCCGACACCTGCTGCGCAGGAATCGGCTACCCATCACTTCGTGCAAAGTCCTCCGGACTACCAACACGCTGACGACACACGCTCCCGACACCTGCTGCGCAGGAATCGGCTACCCATCACTTCGTGCAAAGTCCTCCGGACTACTAACACGCTGACGACACACGCTCCCGATTCCATTTATTCGGTCGAAGACATAATAAATGGTGTCGGTTTCAATGATTTCCGAACCGCGTCACTTTATCTGTATTTTATCTGCTTTGAAAATCCACTGGTTTGGATCCTTTTGATTCGTGTCTGAACTTGTTGATTGACGTCACCACAAATTGGTAGTTTCCTGCTGGTAATCTAAATTCCTGCACGTCGACTTCTGTGCCTTGTGTGAAGGCGATGATTTTGTCGACTCTGTTGATATCAATCTCCTCGTTAGCTCTGAAGCAGTAGATTGCGTAGTAGCGAGTGTCGAATCCACCTTTCTTTATTACAGGTTTCCAACGCATCATGTCTCCCTCAATCTTGACTCCCTTTGGTGCGGCTGGTGTGGCGCTAGGTCTCATTGGATCGACTGGCACAAGTGCTGGATATCTGAACAGATCTTTCTTCAAATCTGTGCGTAATCCACGGTAGTCGTCTTTTAGATATTTGGCACTGTAGAAGATGTATCCGCTGATTTTGCTATTGTTATAGCTTGTGTTTAACTGACGAATCACCTCGTTGCCCTCTTTCCATGCTTTGTCTTTCTTCACTGCCATTCCGCTTGCGTAAAGCCCGGCAAACATGTTTCTGCCATACGACCATTCGCTCCACCATTTGCTCAACTCTCCGTAATCAAGTCCCTGGCGTCCAAGTTCCCAGTAAAGCTGCGGAGCGGCATAATCGATCCAACCTTTCTCAAGCCAGAGAAGAACGTCTGCGCATAGCTCATCGTAGTTGGTGCATGATGCTCCTGCGTCTGTCGCACGCCAGTCGTCTTTACCGTTACGATAAACTCCGAATGGGCTGACTCCAAACCATACCCATGGCTTTGCTCTCTGAATGGCGTCGTGGATCATCTTCACCACAAGATTGACATTATCGCGTCGCCAAGCCTGACGGTCGTATTGATCACGGTGATGCTTCTTGAATGTCTCTAAATCAGGAAATTCTTCTCCTGCCACTTTGTATGGATAGAAGTAGTCGTCCATGTGAATTCCGTCGACATCATAGCGAAGGACAATATCCATCACAACACTCGTAAGATAATCTCTCACTTCCTCCAAACCAGGATTGAAATACACTTTGCCTCCATATGTCAGGAATAATTCGGGACGACGGAAATATAGATGATTCTTCGTCAGTTTGTCTACACCTTCTCCGTTAGTCACACGGTACGGATTGATCCATGCGTGTACTTCCATGCATCTTTTGTGACACTCCTCAATGGCAAAAGCTAGCGGATCATAGCTTACTGCTGTTCCCTGTTTGCCTGTCAGATAAGCACTCCATGGCTCCATGTCCGATTGGTAAAAGGCATCCGCACATGGACGTACCTGAAGGAATATTGTGTTGATGTTGCAGTCGTGAAGCGAGTCGAGCATCGCGATCATTTCCTCTTTCTGCTTTTCGAAATTGCCTTTTGTTGAAGGCCAATCTATATTGGCAACTGTTGCTATCCATGCACCGCGCATCTCATATTTCTTTACAGCTTTCGCTGGCATGAAAAGAATGGAAAGAAGGAACGCAATAACGCTCAAATAAGTTCTCATGTTTGTAATTTGTCTTGGAATGATTTCTTTGTTTTTGCAAATTTATAAAAATTAGGCCAAGTATGGGATCTATAATCTAAAATTCTTTGGCATTTATATAAGCATAGGATAG
This sequence comes from Paludibacteraceae bacterium, assembly GCA_024401565.1. GTDB lineage: Bacteria > Bacteroidota > Bacteroidia > Bacteroidales > Paludibacteraceae > UBA1723. Next base: position 14,906 of record JAKSKU010000043.1, on the reverse strand, counting down.
GGTGGCTGAAAATTGTCATAAAAAAAGACGCTACATTTGGATGTCGCGTCTTTTAAAACAATATTTGGATGGAATTATTCACTTAATAGCAGTACGTCGGCCAGACTCTCTCTCTTTTCTGCAATTCTGTTGAGAATCTCTTTAGTTTCTGTCAGTTTCTTGTCGCCACCAAATGTTTTTACAACGACGTTGTGTATGCCGATCTCACCCAAAATGCCTAGGGCCTCTTTAATCATAGATTCAGTTGTAAGAGCTGGATTTGAGCATGCCGATGGAATGAAAAAGAGATATCCCTTGTCGCATTGAGCGCCACAAGGTGTGTCTGTCTCAATCTTGTCGAACAAATCTTTTACGTCTTTGTATTTCTCAGCCGCTTTTTTCATCTCTTCCGCACATGCAGCGTCTTTCATTGTGCCACAAATGAACACTGCACCGTAATCATTGATATAGTCGAAAGCAAAGCCTTTCCCTTCTTTCAAATTCATATTTAGTTCAATTTAATAGGCTATTTTATTCGTTTTCTAATGCGGTCAATGTTGACTCTCCTGAATTCTCATCGTCAGAGTATTTCTCTCGTGGATAGTCTTTTCCGTATCTGTCGAAGGTGACGGTGATCTTCAAACCTAGGTTCGTGTAACCTAAACTTTGAGCAATACGCTGTTTGGTTGTCATCTGTTGGCCGCTTAACACACTTGAATGAATCAAGTATGCTGGAAGTTCCGACTCATCTTTGGGTTTTGATGTCTTAAGAAAATCGTAGACGTCCTTGTTTTTTGCGAACTGAATATTATCTTCGTCGGAGTCTGCTTTGAATTTGATTCTGTACAAAGCTTTGTCGAAGAAGATACCTGCGTTGATGGAGAACATGTCGTTGATTTTGAATCTGTATCCAGCGTCTGCGGTAAACATGATCATGATTGGAGAACTTGAGAACTCACCGTTGAATTTGGATTCATTTCCATTCAACCCCAATGCCAGACCGTGATTCATTGTAGTGTTGTAGGCTGGTATCTCACATGTGAAATCACAGTCTTTAAGAGTCTGGTCGTATTTTAGCTTGACAGGCACTCCGACTTTTAGACCCGCATGTCCGAATAATTTGCCTGTTGTATACGACAATGTGATAGGGACGTCAAGAAGCACTAGTTTGTTGATCTCTTCTATCTCTCCGACTTTGTATTTGAAGTTCAACAGATCTCCTTCATAGTCGACGTAGCTGTACTCATCACTATAATTGTTGGCGATGAAAGTTCCGGTTGTGAAAGAAAAGTTTACTCCTACCATGAAACCCCAGTTGCGGTTCAGATAGTAGTCGTACATCAAATGTGCGGATGGAGACAGTGATACCTTGCCTTCTCCAAAATTGGAGTTGTATGTCATCCATGTCGCACCCAAACTTCCTCCCGCTCCAATATGAGAATGGGTCTCGTCTTTTTCCTGTAGCACTTCTCTTTTAGTGGTGTGTATCTGGACGTGGTAGGATGTGTCTACGAAGATTGTTCTGTCTGTAGACAGCAACGGCGCGTCTTCAAACACTCCATAGTAAGACAAGTCTTTCAATGTCGACTGTGTGGTCTGACGTAGTGGCTCAAGAGGAACGTCTGGATCTTTTCCCCAGATAGACGACTCATAGTTAAACTGCAGACTGTCCAAAAATGTTTTTGGGGCAGTTGGCACTGGTTTTGCGGCAGACGCGCAAAATGCGTTACCCATCACAATGGCAAGTGCCACTATAGATTTAATGCCGTTATTTATTCCTCTTATTATCATAGTTCCTAATATCATCTTACAATAAATCGTGCGTCCAACATTCTTTCATTCGACTCCAGAATCAAAATGAAATAGTGTCCTGGAATAGATGGTGCTTCCAAATGAATTGGATATGAAGACGGTACGATGTCGTTTATCATTATTCCGTTCGCGTCGTATATCTCGACAAGCAGATGCTTCTTTTCCTCATCCGTAAATGGGTAGTCGATTGTCAGCGATTCATTTGGTGATATTGGGTTAGGGTATAGTTTCAACTCCCTTCCCTTGTCGACGCAATATATCTCTGACGCATACTCTCGTCCGGTATCAGATGTCACCTCCACTTGGTAGCATCCGTTCAGTTTATTTCCTTTCGCCTCCTCATAATACTCTTTAGTGGCTCCAGGTATGGCAATGCCGTCTTTATACCATTGGTATGTTGCAAACTTGACGTTGCCGATGTTGTTGTTGCAGAATAGAGTGTATCCAAACTTGTCTACAATGACAGGATAGCCAAGATCTTTCTCCACTACAATGTTGATCTCTACAAATGAATCGCAACCCTCCGCATTTATCAATGTGTCTCTGATTGTCTGATTTCTTCTGTATACAACACCTTCATAGACAACTGTACTTTCGCCTGTGTATGTCACCGAACTGTATGTCGGCTTATTCACATGAACATTGTAATGCACAATACTGTCGCAAATATACTCTTTTCCTGCGATATAATGCACTTTTTGGTAGAAGCATTGATAGTCATCCACGTCTTCTTTCAATACAATGATGCCATTTTCTGGATCGTTAATTGTCACACTGTCGCAATCAGACAAGTATATTGTTTCGGATTCAATTCTCGGCAACACTCTGATTTTGACAAATACAAAGCTGTCGCAGTCGCATAATGTGCTCTTTAACGGAAGCGTCAATGATGTGTCGCTGTAGTAAATCTGGCCGTTAAACTCGGCAAATTCACATCCCATGATGTTCAAGTAGGTCGAATCAGGATGAAGAACGACAATATCCTGCACTGTGAAGATAGGGCAGCCTTGCTCTGTTTTGCCTGTCTCTATGCTTATGGTGTGATTCTCAAAATACTTATTGTTGTTGATGTCGCACACCGCAGAATCACAACCATACTTGGTCGGTAGTCTGTTCTCTATCGTCTCGACAAATCTGAAGTCAAGGAAACGTATCAAGCTGTCGCATCCTGCTTTAGAACGGTATGTTATAGTCTCTTTGTAGTCGCCGTCTTTTGCAAGATATACTCTTCCGTTGTACATGATTGTGTCACCACAAGTGCTCTTGCTTATAGTGTCGTATATCGGGTTAGCCACAGAGATATGTATTCTGTTGATGATACTGTCGCAGATTGGACCCGACGTGTAGCGTATGACCTCGGTCGTGTCTGTGCTGGTTGTGAATTTAGTTGGCTCTGTGTTTCCGTAGAATGTGTACTCAGCCTCGCTGCATCCTGAAACGGAAATGTTGTTGTATTTAGTTGAGCGGATTTCGTATCTTCTCAATGTGATCGAGCTGTCGCAGTCGCATTTTGAGCTGTTGAACTTGCGGCGGATCTCATAGTCTTGTGTCGACGTGAATGTAGTATCCAACGTAGCGTCATAGTAGTCACCGCAGTTGACAATGTTGATTGTGTCTTTGACAGGAGCTGGAAGTATGTGGATTGTACGGATCTGTACGCTGTCGCATCTTCTCTCTCTTGGTATAAGTTTCTTGATCACAGTGTCACTTGTGATGAATCCAAGCACGTGGTCTACACCTCCGATGTTTTCTGTAAGCATATAGCTTTGGCAGTAGTACTCGTCTGGCATTCTCACTGTGTCTGCCGCGCTGCTGTGTGTGATGCGGACGTCTCGTTTCTGGAGATAGTAGCCAGGAATTTCTATGCCGTGCAACGTCTCGCTAAGCTGCTCTATAAGTATTGTGTCGTGCGTTATCTTCTTGTAGTTGATATTGTCAAGATAGAAGTTGCATGCGTAGATCACGGTGTCCATCTTGAACTTTCTGTCATAGACGTATATGTGTTTTTCTACGATGCTGTCGCAACCGTTGCGTGCTGTCAATGTGTCGTAAATGACAGCTTCGTCTCCTCCTTTCAGCATTTTTCCTGAAACCAAGAAAGAGTCCAAATAGACTTCGTCCTTGAGCGACTTGGCACTTTTGAACACTTGTAGGCTGACGCTGATATATACGCTGTCACATCCGCATCCTTTGGCACGGATAGTGTCTGTGAACGCAGTGGTCTCGTAGTGGAATCTGCCGTCCACATCACAGAATACTGAGTCGCATCCCGATCTTGTATAGATAGAGTCGGTACGCGGAATGACAACACGTAAGTTGGTCGTTATCGCAGAGTCGCAACCTATGGTGTCTTTTGTTGTGATGACTTCTGTGTTGGTGTAGTTGTATCCGCGATAAACGGCTCCGTCTAACGCGTTCTTAGCACATAGGACAGTGTCGATCTTGTAGTCAGTGATCTTGTTGATTTTCACTGTGTACTTGATTGTGCTGTCGCAAATAGTGTTCTCTCGATTATAGACTTCTGTGAAAGTGGTGTCGTTAGTGCAGATGATTTCTGTACCGTCACTCTTGAGTACGGACACCATCTGGCATCCTGTTATTGTTGTGTCAACTCTGACAGGGACGCAGAATACTTTTACTGCAATCTCTTTTGAGAATTCGCCAAGCGTGATTATCAATGTGTCCATGCCTACATTCTTTGGATGTACTGCAAGACCGTTGGCTTGTGACTCTATTGCCACGACTCCATTCTTGCTGGTCCATTTGATATTTGGATTCGCAAGTTTGATGTCGCCATAATTCATTAGTTTTGACGCGATGTCGTATACGCTCTTGTCTTCATTCTCAAACAGCTGCAAAGACGAAGCTGTAAGCAACGCCACTTTCTCCGCACTCAGCGGGTTGGCTATAGAAGGGTAGTTTCCTTCGTTTTTGTCGAATCCTTCGATGTCGAGAGATGATATTTCAGATGTAAGCAGACCAGTGCCGTTCTCACTTGTGATTGACGACAACTGTTTATCGTAGTAGCAGTTGGTTATTGGTGTGCTTGACACAAGTGTGCCTGTTATGCTTCCTACCAATGCGTCAGCGCTGCTTTGGTTGTTGCCGTTGACACTGTTTAGATTCAACGATGATTCAATCTCGAAATTGTGTGATGAACCGATCAGTCCTCCAAGCCATGCGTATTCGGCGTTGGCCGGACATGAAGAGTGGACCATACCCGCATTGATACAGTTTTTGACCAATCCCTTTGTGCTCTCATTGCTGGTAGATCCACAAATGCCACCAACACGTCGGTATCCATAGACGTTGCCAATGTTTACGCATTTATATACGTCGTTGGATGTTGTTCCGACAACACCTCCTACGTGGTAAGGTGTCGATCTCTCTTTAATGGAGATTTTACCGGCGTTTACACAGTTCTCGATCAATGCGTCGCTCTTTCCGCACACGCCTCCGATATTGTCAGACGATGCCTCAACATTTACGTTGTTGATTACATTGCTGATGATTGGCTTAACACTTCCTCTTTCAGAAGTGGCTGACGCGACAACTCCTGATACGCACATGACTCCTGATGCAACACCAGTGACGATCAGGTTCTTTATTTCAGCTCCCGACTCTATGCTCGCGAATAGCGCCTGATAGTTTTTGTCCTGATTGTTGAGAGAGACTTTGATAGAGTGGCCGCCACCGTCAAACACACCCTGGAATGGATTATTCTCACTGGCTATCGGGCTAGTGACGATTGATGACGCTGTACCGTCTCCCAATATGTCTTTGGTAAGTTTGAAATGCTTATTGTAAGACCAGTTGTTTTTTTTGGAAGTTATGTAGTAGCTGTCTGTGACTTTGTTTTCTTCCACCAAATTGACAAGCGACTGAATATCAGAAATCGACTCTATCAAATATGGGTTTTCTGCGCTACCTTCACCTGTGGCGAATGGAATGCCTGTGATATTGATATAGATTTCTTTCTCTTCTCCCGTCGCTGATCTCTGTATGAGTAGAGCCTGGACATCTTTGTTTGAAAGCAGATCCGCAATACTTGTATGCTCAGTATCGTCTCCTAACTTCTTTAATATCAATGTTCCAGATGCTAAAAGCGATGGAGTTGTCTGTATGTTTGATGTCAACTCCTCATTCTCAAAAGTAGGAAGTATGCCAAGCAACTCGGCGTTCTTCATCTTTTTGACAAAACTTGGGATGAACGCCGCATTAGGATCATCCGAATAACGCTCGAATGTAATGTCGTCAGTGGCTGCAATCTCAATGTCAGGACCGTATGTGGCTCCGTCAATGAAACTTTCTGTTTTGCAATGTCCGTTTTTTGTTATCTGTATGTCAAAACGAGAATCTATGTAGCCAAAACCTGTTTGAGTAGTATATGCGTATGGATAAGCGACTGTTGTGCCGTACACACTGCCGTAGTTGATGACCCTGTAGAATATGAAGTTCGCGCATATCTTTTCTGTCGGGCCGACAATACCACCGGCATATGCTCCTTTGACGTATCCTGAATTGACGCAGTCTGTGATGAAACTCTCTTCATCCATATCTACTGCGTTTCCTATGATACCTCCGGCGTTGGTAGTTCCGGATATTGATCCTGAGTTACACAATCCAACATATGCTCCACCTTGAGCGTAGGCAACGACACCTCCCGCTGTGTTTCCTGATATCTTTGCAGAATTGTAGCATTTATCCAAGAAACAAGTGTATGCCGTGGCACAAATGGAAGACGCTTTGTCTTTTGCTGTAATCTTTCCGGATGTCTGCAAATCGTGGATGTACGCTTTTTCCGCAAATATGAACATCGCGGCGTTCCCGTCAGTACTGTTGATATCCATCTTGACTGAATATCCGTCTCCGTCCAATTCGCCCATGAACGCAGTCTCACGAGTTGTCGACAGTGGGAATGTCAGTCCGGAGATGTTTGCTGCGATACGGAAATGTTTCTCTCTCGACCATCCTGGTTTCTGTAGAGAATCATTCAATTCCTCAAAGTGTGTTATGTTCTTCAATAGGTAAGGATCGTCAGCGGTTCCTCTTCCTCCTCCGAACACATTTTTATATAGGAAAATGCGACGTCTTATTTTCGCGTTTCCGATTGTTCCTGTTATATAATCTTCTCCCTGTCCAAGTATAGAGACAACGCCTTCGGAAGACACCGTGAATTTTCCCTTTTCAGATGTCCATACGACGTCATGGTCGACTGTGACGTTGAAGCCGGACGCGATGCTGTCCAAACATTCGTTGTCAGAAATGATGATAGGCAACGATGCTAGCTTTGCAATGTCACTGTTGATATTTACATAAGGATAGTGACCCTCTTTTTGCGAGAATGCAGGTGTGAATTTTAATTCCTCGGCTTTTTCGTTGTCAAGAAGATAGCTTATACTTGAACTGTAGTAGTAAAGCGGCAACTTGCCTGAAATCAGACGGCTGTTGCTAACATAATGTATGGAATCAGAAGTAGCTCCGACTCCCAGTGTGGAATCTGCGTAGAGACCGCCGATACGGTTGAATGACGGTGAATTGTTGAACATGAATTTTCCGACCATTCTGTTGACTGCGTCGTTGGTGATAGACAAACAGTTTTTGAATGGGAAAATGTTACTTGTTTGTATGCCTTGGTTGTATGTGTTGTCTTTACTAGTATAGTAACCGACAATACCGGCTATGTTTCCTGGTTTGTTGGAAGAGACAAACCCCATGTTGATACAAGAATACAAAACGGAGGTTGCCTGAGTAAGGTTGTCTGCATAGAAGAAACCACAGATTCCACCGACTCCTGCTTCACTTCCGTCTCCTCCCGCATTAGGATTGTCGCATGTGACCTTACCGATATTGACGCATTGGCTTACGTCGATAATGTTGCATTTGCCGATGATACCGCCAATGTTTCCAAAAGTACTCTCTATGTTTCCTGCGTTTGTACAGTTGTATAGTTTAGGGAGATTGCTTATTTCACCAATGTCACATAATCCCACTATACCGCCGACATTTGACGACATGTTCTTTATGTTCAGATAGTTTTCGCAGTCGTGGATGTCGATTGACTCGTTTTTTATGAAATATCCGAAAATTCCTCCGGCTCCAAATGTTGATGTAGTGTTGGAACAGTTGATGTTGACTGTACCTTTCGATTGGTTTTTGATGTTGTAAAATTCAGATTTTGGAGTGTTACAACCACCGATCACGCCTCCGAAGCCTACTGCATCATCAGGAAGAACGTATTCCATGTCGATTATGATGTCGTGGATCGATGTCGTTCCACTCGCCTTGGCGTATCCGGCCAGACCGCCCAAACAGTTTGCGATTTCTGATGTATATGTCGCTTTTCCTGTTATTTTGCAGTTGTAGATGTTAGAGTCGTCGTTGATATAGGAAACAAGGACTCCGGCATATTTACCGCTAAGCACCACATCGATATTCTCAAATGTGATGTCAGACAATTCTGAACCTTTGCCAAAAACAGTAAATAGTCCTGAATAGCTGGACTGTTCGGATACAAAAGTAAGATTGCTGATTGTATGGTTGTTTCCTTTAAAGAGGACTTTCGCTTGTCTCGCTTTATCCAAAGGTCTGAATGTTTTGCCTTCAGATAGCGTTGCCATGTCTATGTCGTTGGATATTGACAGACAAAACGGGGTAGTGGACGAACCGTATTCGTTATATACCACAAATGCTTCTGCAAATTCGTCTGCAGTAGTGATTGGGTAGGGGTCATCAATTTTTGAAAGTTCTTGTATCGTTATCGCTGCACACACCTGTCGCGTTCCTAAATTTAGGAGCGTGAAGGCAAGTAACAGTATGCCCTTTATATATGATGTTATATGACTATTAGCCCTATACATTTTCAAAACAAAGCTCTTTGCTATTTATGATTTACTATACGGTTTGCTTCACTTCGCAAACAAACTATACAAAAGTAAGTGAATCAGCAATTTCAACAAAAATATATTTGTCCCATTTATCAACAAATTGGCAAAAACTGTTGAAAACTTTAAAAAAGTTGTTGAAAACTGTCTATTATCGTTTTTTGCACAAGCAAAAGGAATAACGATTTTGCTTAATGGAAAATTAAACTTATTTTTGTGAAGATTATCAAAAACTTGCTGAAAATGACATTGAAAAAAGTATTATCTCTCATTTCGTCTGCACTAATTTTTGTCTGTGCGTCCGCTCAGGTTAAACTAGGTATTGACGTGCTGAAACAGCATGATTTTGATGTGCTCAAGGGCAAACGTGTTGGCCTGTTGACTAATGCGACTGGTGTTGACGCGTCTATGCAAAGCACGATTGATGTGCTCAACTCCGCTGAAGATGTCAAACTTGTGTCTCTTTTTGCTCCCGAACATGGAGTGCGAGGAAATGTCTATGCGGGTGGCACTGTGAGTGCTTCCGTTGATCAAAAAACAGGTTTGAAAGTGCACAGTCTTTATGGTAAAACGAAGAAACCGACTGTTGAGATGCTTAAGGATGTGGATGCGATAGTTTATGATATTCAAGACGTTGGCTGCCGTTCGTACACTTTTGTAAGTTCCCTTGGCTTGCTGATGGAGGCGGCTGGCGAGAATGACAAAGAGGTGGTCGTGCTTGACCGTCCGAATCCGTTGGGCGGAAATAAAATTGAAGGTCCGCTTGTGTATGACGGCTATTTCAGTTTCATAAGCAAATATCCGATCCCTTATATTTACGGCTTGACTGTGGGTGAACTTGCCACTTTGCTGAATGAAGAGGGCATGACTAAAAAGAAGTGCAAGCTTACGGTTGTTCCGATGGAGGGATGGAAACGTGATATGGATTATTCACAGACGGGATTACGCTGGGTGATGACGTCACCGCAGATCCCTACTTGGCAGAGTGCCGCTTATTATCCTATGAGTGGTATTGTCGGTGAACTTGGTGTGCTGCAGATCGGGGTGGGGTACACTATCCCTTTTGATGCGTTTGCCGCTGACTGGGTTAACGCAGATTCTTTGGCTGACGAACTGAATAAGATGAAGTTAGACGGTGTCACATTCCGTCCGATTGTCTATAAACCGCAGTTTTCCGCATTGTCTGGCAAGATCGTGTATGGAGTGCAGGTGTATGTGGACGACCTGAAGTCTGCCAGACTGACGGAGGTTCAGTTCCGTGTGTTGGAGGCGTTGCATAACTTATATCCGTCTAAAGATATTTTTGGAATGTGCTCCGACAAGACAAAAAAGAGTTTTGATAATGTGTGTGGTTCCAACAAAATCCGTTTGGAAATGTCGAAACGTTACAAGTTCGATGATGTGAAGGATTTGTGGAGAGATAGCGAGACATCGTGGAGACGCAAGTCGAAAAAATACCATTTGTATGAATAGTTTTTTCAAGACTTTCAGGTTTCTTCTTTCTACTCATGTCGTAGCTCTTGCCGTTTTGTCGGTGGTGCGACTGGTCGAATATATTTGCCTCAATGACTTTGTGGACGAAAGCGTGGCAAATCCGGTTTGGCCTGCATTCATACGTGGATTGTGGTTCGACAACGTGGCAGTGTGCTATGTGATGATTCTGCCATACTCTCTTTTACTTTTTATCTCTTGCATCATACCGTTTGTCAATAAGATAATTTGGAGAATAGTGATGGCACTCACGGTTGCCGTACTCTCTTTTGAAATTGCGTTGCAGGCAGCCAATATTCAGTATTTCAAATATTTTTCCAACGTCATCAATGCGTCAATCCTCGAATGGAAGGAGGAGGCAGGCACTACGGTCGTGATGATCCTGGGTGAACCGTCGTACTGGCTGTTGATTGTTTTCGGCCTGACATTGATGGGCTTCTTTATTGCTTTCGTATGGAAACGGTTGGAAAAGACTCTCTCTGAACTGTTGTCAGACAAGATGGCTCTTTCTCCGTCAGGCAGGTTGAAGATACTGCTTGTGTCTGTTGTCGTGATTGGATTGTGCGCGTTTGGAATAAGAGGTAGGATGGGGTACAATCCTATAAAAGTGTCAGCAGCGTATTATTGCGATGACTTCTTCTTGAATTGCCTTGGCGTGAATGCGGCGTTCAATTTTCTGAATACATATATCGATAGCAACCGCAGAGAAAATCGTGCTCTGGATCTCATGGATGGAGAGACGGCATTGCGTGAATACAGACGTTTGATGCAGACTGACTCTACTGCGACATTTGTCGGCGACTCTCTTTCGTTGCAGCGTCGCTGTTTGCGAAATTCGTCGGCCGCATTTGCAGTGGATGAGAAACCTAATGTGGTTATGATTCTGATGGAGAGCATGAGCGCAAAGCTGATGTCTCGTTTTGGAGAGACAAATAATCTGACTCCGTTTTTAGACAGTCTGTGGAATGAAAGTGTGTCATTTGAACACTTCTACAGTGTCGGCAACCATACCAACCAAGGAATCTATTCCTCTCTGTATGGCTTCCCTACGGTGCTTTCCAGAAATGCGATGAAGGGTACGGAAATACCGTCTTACTATGGATTGCCAAACGTCTTCGCGGATAATGGCTACCACACGGCTTTCTATATGTCGCATGAGAGCCAGTACGACAATATGAATGCGTTCTTGCGTACGAATGGAGTCAAGCGAATCCGTTCACAGGAGGATTATCCTGCTGATTCTGTAGTGAACAGTTTTGGTGTGAGCGACGGATTCCTTGTCAATTATGCGTTAGAGGAATTTAAAACCATGCCCCAACCTTTTTTCAGTGTTTTGCTGACGATATCCAATCATCCTCCGTATGTTATACCGGAATGGTTTGATACAGATGGCTTGGATACTGAATTCGCCATTGTGAAATATGCTGACTATTGTTTGAAACAATTATTTAACGGAATGAAAAAGAATGGTTTGTACGACAATACCATCTTTGTTTTCGTGGCGGATCACGGAAAGGTGATAGGCCGACCAGAATGTGAGATAGCTGAAAGTTTCAACCATGTCCCGCTGATTATCCACTCTCCGCGTCTTGGCAAAAAAGAGGTGAAGACGTTGGGGTGCCAGGCTGATATACCGTCTACATTGCTCTCATTGATGGGAATAGAGCACGACGAGTTTGGCTTCGGAAAGAATTTGTTCATGCGTCATTCAACGGTGGTGTATTCCACAGATCATATGCTATGTGCCAGAGATTCGGCCTACTTGCATATTGTGGATCCTAGATCCGACTTGGTGAAAAGTTACGATATCAGAGGTAAATATACAGAAGTGGCAAACGATTCTTGCCTCTATCTGGATAGTTTGTTGCGACGCCGTTTTGCGGCTTGTGAATATTTGGTGTCGCATAAGAAGACGAAACAATAATTATGGAGTGTAGCGTCTCTTAATATAAGAATATATGAGAAAAGGAGTTTTGAAGATTGTTGTGCCTTGCTACAACGAAGAGGAGGTACTGAAAGAAACTAACAAACGATTGCTTGAGGTGATCACCGCTATGGAGCAGTCGGGTGCGATTGTGTCGGGAGGAGTGGTCTATGTGGACGACGGGAGTCGTGATGCCACTTGGACAATTATAGATGAATTGTCGAAAGCAGACTCTCATGTGGCTGGAATTAAATTGGCTCACAACGCCGGGCATCAGAACGCATTGTTCGCAGGATTGACACTTGCATCTGAGTGTTGTGATATGGCTGTGAGTATTGACGCGGATTTGCAGGACGACACGAACGCAATCTTTGAAATGGTCGACAAATACAACGAAGGTGTGGAGGTCGTCTATGGAGTGAGAAGAGAACGTACAACAGATACATGGTTTAAGCGAAACACTGCTTTAGGCTTTTATAAGATGATGTCTGTTATGGGAACCGACGTCAAGTTCAACCATGCTGACTTCCGTTTGATGGGAAGTGCGGCTTTGAAAGCTTTGATTGCGATGCCAGAACGAAATCTTTTCCTACGTGGAATGGTTCGTACGCTTGGTTTTAAGGAAGCCGACGTCTACTATGATCGTAGCGAGAGATTTGCGGGAGAGAGCAAGTATCCTTTGACGAAGATGTTGAATTTTGCAGTCGACGGAATTACCTCTTTCAGTGTTAAACCATTACGTCTGATCTTCTCATTCGGAATCTTTTTCATATTCATGGCTGTTTTGGCAATCGGATATGCTTTGTATTCTCATTTTGTAGGCCAAACAATTCCAGGATGGACATCATTGTTGGTCAGCCTTTGGTTGATAGGAGGTTCTATACTGTTGGCCTTGGGTGTTGTCGGCGAGTATGTAGGCAAAATCTATAAAGAGGTTAAGCGACGTCCGCTTTATGTGATTGAAAAAACTGAAAATTTGATTTAAGTCGTTTGACAAACGATAATTCACACGACCACAGGAATTGCCCCTACTGAGCAATTTCTATTTAACGTGAGTTCGATGAATTGTAATCTGTGAATCATTTCCATTTTCTGATCGAAACCCAACCTCCTTTTCTCATAAAAAGACGAAGTCTTTCTCTATGAACTTTTTCTCTCTGTGGTTTTATTAAATTTTATGTGCTCGCCTACGGCTCGCACTAAGGAAGGGGTTAGGGCGTTCCGCCCTTAACAATCCTCATTTATGACACTCCAACTATCTTTTTGATTTCGTCGAATTCACGTTATTTATGTTTTCTATGTGCCCTCCGATTTTTAATGTGTAGTCATTTGATTCAAAAAAGGCGTCAGCTCAAATGAGATGGCGCCTTTATAATATGATTAAGCAATCAGATTAGAATACCTGAATCTCAACTCGTCTGTTTTTCTCTGGAATCTCGCTGATAGGCTTTGATGAACCCATACCCTGATATGACAATCTGCTGCCATTGATACCCTGCTTCTCGATGTAGTCTGTCACTGCTTTAGCACGTTCCTTTGACAATGGGATATTTATCTCGTCAGTACCGTCAGTACTTGTGTGACCGATGACTTTGATCTTCTTGTCTGGATTGTCTTTCAAGTATTTTACGATACCGTCGATAGCTGTTTTAGAGCTTTCACTCAATTCTGCGCTACCAGTCTCGAAATTGATGTTGTCGAAGCTTGACGACATACCTTTCTCTAGGTTGTCAGCGATTGCTTTTGCGATATCTTCTGCTGTTTCCGCTGTTACGATTACATCTTTGATAGAGTCTCTTGCTGCAGCCAAACTGTCTGCCAACGCCTGAGCTCTAAAGATTGAGTCCTGACGTATGCTGTCTGCCACATAAGTGCTTCTGTCGACATTGTCACACTTGAAATCCTTGTCGTTGCTGCATGCCTTCATGATAAAGAATGAGAACAAAAGGATCATCAGCAACACTGGAATCCACTTGCAATTACAAGATGCGTTGGCGTCATCCAAATCGCTGTTTGATTTTTTTGCTTTTTTAGAAGGAATAGAAGCCGCAGCAGTCATGACTGGAGCATTCTCCTCTTTATGCTCATCTGCAACTTGGATTTCAACGGCGCGTGTCTGACCTCCGATTTTTACACCGTTGCTTGCTGCGATAGCAAGAAAATCGTTCTGAGCTGCCTCTACATTATAATCGTTCAATCCCTCAAGCCAGAAACTGCCTTTCTCTCCAGGAAGTTTTGTCTTGCTGAATTCGGCTACTTCAATGTCGTATTGTTTGGCATGATCTACAACTTTGTTGAAATCGGCATTGTTCCATGCCTCGATCATTGCTAGCTCTGTGCCGTCGCTCAACCAAATAGTCTCATCGTCACGCTCAAAATATCTTTTTTCGTAGTTTGTTACGTTGTCTTTGTCTTTGACGTCCAGAAACAAAGAATCTGAAGCTGCTGAATTTAAAGAAGATGGAAATGCTTTGTCTAACTCCTCTTTTGTAGCTTTTGGGTGAAGTAGCAAATATGCGTTTACAATACCCAATACTGTGCGGCTTTGTGCTCTGCCGTGAACTTTTATTTTGCTGTCCATAATATCAGTTGTAATCTTTGATTTATTTACAAAAATACAAAAAGAATTGATAACTTTGCAGAAATTTACAAATTTGTAGAAAACATGGCTGTAAAAGCAGACGAAGCGATCGAAACAGAGCAGATTGAAGTGATGGGCGCAAGAGTCCATAATCTTAAGAATATTGATGTTACTATTCCGCGCAACAAGTTGACGGTGATCACCGGACTTAGTGGCAGTGGAAAGTCGTCGCTTG
>JAKSKU010000042.1 GCA_024401565.1 Paludibacteraceae bacterium | reverse complement strand
TATATTGATCAATCAAGCAATTGATTACTCCTCGTTCAAAGTGAATCTCTTGAATGCCTTTACAGAGATACCGCTCTTTGAGCAGAACTCCTTAACAGTGATCTTACCAGCGTCGTCGCCACCACCTTCGTACTTCTGGTTAACAAGAGTACACTCCTTGAAGAACTTAGACATACGACCGTCAACGATCTTCTCAACCTTAGTCATGTTGATGTTAGCAGCAGCCTCAGCGCTTACTGTAGCGATGATCTGACGAGCCTGATCAGCCTGCTCCTGAGTCAAATAACCCTTAGTAACATTTGAGCTGATGTGATCGTCTGAATCAACGTGGTTAGGGTTGATACCAGCCTTTCTGATAGCCTGCTCAACAGCGCGGTCAACCTCCTCCTTCTTAGTCTTCTCGATAGCGATCTCACGCTCGCTGTCCTTAGTTGCCTGAGGAATAGAAGCCTCGTCAAGAGCAGCTGGAGCCATAGCAGCAACGTGCATAGCAACACCACGTGCAGCCTCAACGTTAGCACCTGCCTCGTTGAATGCGATAACAGTAGCAAGCTTGTTTCCTGGGTGGATGTAGCTAACTGTAGAAGCACCTGCAACTACCTCGTAAGCACCCATCTCCATCTTCTCACCTGTTACACCTGAACGCTCAGCGATCAACTCTGCAACTGAACGACCGTCGATTGTAGCTGCAAGAAGAGCATCCTTATCAGCAACCTTGTTAGCAAGAGCTAGATCAAGAACCTTCTTTGTAAGAGCGATGAAATCAGCGTTCTTAGCAACGAAGTCTGTCTCACACTTGATAGCAACGATACAAGCGAAATCACCGTTAACACCTGCAAGTACACAACCCTCTGATGCCTCACGGTCGCTTCTCTTAGCTGCGATTGCCTGACCACGCTTACGGATAAGAGCGATTGCCTGCTCCATATCACCATTAGCCTCTGTAAGTGCGTTCTTACAATCCATCATACCTGCGTTTGTAAGATCACGAAGCTTCTTAATATCTGACATTGAAACTGCCATAACTTTCTATACTTTTATAATGTTGTAAAATAAAAAGAACCTCGAATCAGCCTCAAAAATGAAGAGCCGTTTCGAGGTTCATTCTTTATAATCTAAAACTTTGGATTACTCCTCTGTTGCAGCCTCTGGCTTGCTCTTCTTTGCAGAACGAGTTCTGCGCTCCTTCTTTGGCTCTGCTGCCTCAGCTGACTCAGACTCAGTCTTCTCAGCCTTACGCTCCTCAAGACCCTCACGAATTGCAGAGTTAACAGCATCAAGGATAACCTCGATAGACTTAGTTGCATCATCGTTAGCTGGGATTACGAAATCCACAGAGTTAGGGTTAGAGTTAGTATCAACGATACCAAATACAGGAATACCAAGACGCTTAGCTTCCTTAACTGCGATATGCTCCTTCATAACGTCGATAACGAAAAGAGCAGATGGAAGGCGGCTTAGATCAGCGATAGAACCTAGGTTCTTCTCCAACTTGTTTCTCTGACGAGAAATCTGAAGTTTCTCACGCTTTGACAAGTTATCGAATGTACCGTCAGCGATGTTCTTATCGATAGAAGCCATCTTCTTAACAGCCTTACGGATTGTAGGGAAGTTTGTCAACATACCACCAGCCCAACGCTCAGTGATGAATGGCATACCAACCTCAGTTGCCTTGTCTGCTACGATCTGCTTAGCCTGCTTCTTAGTAGCTACGAAAAGGACTTTCTTGCCCGACTTTACTATCTGTTTCAAAGCTGCAGCAGCCTCATCAACCTTAGCTACAGTTTTGTGAAGATCAATAATATGAATACCGTTACGCTCCATGAAAATGTAAGGAGCCATAGCTGGATTCCATTTTTTCTTGAGGTGTCCAAAGTGGCAACCTGCCTCAAGTAATGCATCAAAATTAGTTCTTGACATTGTTTTGTCTTTTTAATCGTTTACCTTCTTTTAATTAAATCAATGAGATAGTAGCTATAATTATAGGTCTACCCCATTTAGATACTAAACGTATACTTATGCTGCAATTAAGCTGCAATGCCAAGTATTAACGTTTTGAGAACTGGAACTTGCGTCTTGCCTTTGGCTGACCTGGCTTCTTACGCTCAACCTCACGAGAGTCACGAGTCAAGAATCCATTAGACTTAAGAGCTGCCTTGTTCTCTGCATCAAGCTTAACCAATGCTCTGGCAATAGCCAAACGCAAAGCCTCTGCCTGACCCTTGATACCACCACCGTCTAGGTTAGCCTTGATATCAAACTTACCCTGTACACCTAGCTCGTTCAATGGCTGCAATACAACGTACTGAAGCAAGCCTGATGGGAAGTATGCTGCAAGCTCTTTCTTATTAATAGTAACTGCACCTGTACCTGCTGACAAATAAACTCTAGCAACAGCTGCCTTTCTTCTACCGATTGCGTTAATAACTTCCATAATCTTACTTAAGTGAGTTTAAATCAATAACTTTTGGCTGCTGAGCCTGCTTATCATGATCTGGACCAGCGAAAATGTAAAGATTGTTTAGAAGAGCATCACCAAGACGATTCTTTGGCAACATTCCCTTCAATACCTTACGATACAACTTCTTTGGATCCTTAGCCAAAAGAACTGCAGGAGTTGTCTCTCTCTGTCCACCTGGGTAACCAGTGTAGCTCAAATAAATACGATCTGTCATCTTTAGACCTGTCAACTTAACCTTATCAGCGTTGATAATGATTACGTTGTCACCACAATCTACGTGTGGAGTAAAACTTGGCTTGTACTTACCTCTAAGTAGCTTAGCCACCTTAGATCCTAGACGTCCAAGCGCCTGATCTGTTGCGTCAACAACAACCCACTCCTTTTTTACAGTGTTCTTGTTGGCAGAAATGGTTTTAAAACTTAAAGTATCCACTTTAAAAACTTTTATTAATTAATCTTCAATTTGGCTAAATGTTCGGGCAAACATCTTCGCCTTTTTAACGTTGGATAATAATTCGGGTGCAAAAGTAGAAAATTTTCTCAAACCGATAAAATATTTTTCATCTTTTTTTACGAATACTTAAAAATTGTGGTTTGCTCTTGGCATTCGCTTAATTTCAATGCTCGCCCTTACGGGCTCGCAGATCGGAAGGAGTTAGGGCGTTCCGCCCTTAACAATCCTCTCAATTCGTAATCTATGCCATCATTTTTCCATTCAAACAGTTTCCATTTTTTAATTCTCAGATACAAATTCTCAACAACAACCCAAAAACTCGCGTCTTATCACATATATATAAATAAAAAGCATTATCTTTGCGTCCCGTAATAAATTTGTAAATACATATTCAAAATAAAAACATGAAAACAGCTAAAGAGATTCGCAAGTCGTTTACCGACTTCTTCGCTAGCAAGGGTCACACTATCGTGCCTTCGGCTCCGATGGTTGTGAAAAACGACCCGACACTTATGTTCACCAATGCAGGTATGAACCAGTTCAAGGACATTTTCCTTGGTAACACTCCAAGAAAGTACCCTCGCGTCGCGGACTCTCAGAAATGTCTTCGTGTTTCAGGTAAGCACAACGACCTTGAGGAGGTTGGTCACGACACTTACCACCACACAATGTTCGAGATGCTTGGAAACTGGTCGTTCGGCGACTATTTCAAGAAGGAGGCTATCGCTTGGGCTTGGGAGTATCTAGTAGACGTCTTGAAGCTTGATCCAAACCGTCTTTACGCTACTGTATTCGAGGGTAGCAAGGAGGATGGTCTTGATCGTGACGACGAGGCTGCTGGCTACTGGGCACAGGTCCTTCCTGTCGACAGAATCATCAACGGTAACAAGCACGATAACTTCTGGGAAATGGGTGATACAGGTCCTTGTGGTCCTTGTTCAGAGATCCACGTCGACCTTCGTTCTGACGAGGAGCGTGCTAAGATCTCAGGACGTGATCTTGTAAACCACGATCATCCTCAGGTAATCGAGATCTGGAACCTTGTGTTCATGCAGTTCAATCGTAAGGCCGACGGTTCTCTTGAGCCACTTCCCGCAAAGGCTATCGATACAGGTATGGGATTCGAGCGTCTATGTATGGCTCTTCAGGGCAAGCAGTCTAACTACGATACAGACGTCTTCCAGCCACTTATCAAGGAGATCGGCAAGATCTGTTCTTGTGAGTATGGAAAGAAGAAGGAGACAGACGTGGCAATGCGTGTAATCGCTGACCACATCCGTACAATCGCATTCTCAATCACTGACGGCCAGTTGCCATCAAACGCAAAGGCTGGTTACGTTATCCGCCGTATCTTGCGTCGTGCCGTTCGCTACGGTTACACATTCCTTGGCCAGCGTCAGTCGTTCATGCATAAGCTAATCCCTGCTCTAATCGACAGCATGGGTGAGGCATATCCTGAGTTGGTTGCTCAGCAGGAGTTGGTTGTTAAGGTTATCAAGGAGGAGGAAGACGCATTCTTGAGAACACTTGAGACTGGTATCCGTCTACTTGACAAGGTGATGGCAGACACTAAGGCTGCAGGCAAGACTGAGATTTCAGGTGTTGAAGGATTCACACTTTACGATACATACGGATTCCCTCTTGACCTTACAGAGCTTATCCTTCGTGAGAACGGCATGACAGTCAACGAGAATGAGTTCAACGCTGAGATGCAGAAGCAGAAGGAGAGAGCAAGAAACGCAGCAGCAGTTGAGACTGGCGACTGGGTTGAGCTTAAGGCTGGCGAGAGTGAGTTCATCGGTTACGATTTCCTTGATGCCGACGTCGAGATCTTGAAGTACAGAAAGATCAAGCAGAAGAATAAGGAGTTGTTCCAGATCGTATTCGACCGCACTCCATTCTACGCAGAGATGGGAGGTCAGATGGGTGATTCTGGTTACATCGAGAGTGCAGAGGGCAAGTTTGAGATCATCGACACTAAGAAGGAGAACAACTTGTCTGTACACTTGGCAACAAAGATGCCTTCAGATCCTACAGCATCATTCCACGCATACGTTGACACAGAGAAGCGTCAGAATACAGCATGCAACCATACAGCAACACATATCCTTGACTACGCTCTACGCACAGTTCTTGGAAGCCACGTTGAGCAGAAGGGTTCATTGGTATCAAGTGAGGTTTTGAGATTCGACTTCTCTCACTTCCAGAAGGTGACTCCAGAAGAGCTACGTCAGGTAGAGAAACTTGCCAACAAGATGGTTCGCGAGAATATCGCGCTTGAGGAGGCAAGAAACATGCCAATCGACGAGGCACGCGCAATGGGAGCTATCGCATTGTTCGGTGAGAAGTACGGAGATAAGGTACGTGTGGTTAAGTACGGTCCATCAGTTGAGCTTTGTGGAGGTACACACGTAAAGAGCACAGGTATGATCGGAATGATCAAGATCTTGTCTGAGAGCTCAGTTGCAGCAGGTGTACGTCGTATCGAGGCCGTTTCTGGTGAGGCAGCAGAGAACTATATCAACGGTGCATTCGACGAGGTCACAGCATTGAAGGAGATGTTCCCTGGAACACCAAATCTTGTAAACTCAGTAAAGAAGACAATCGATGAGAGCGCAAGTTTGAAGAAAGAGGTAGAGAAATACCTACAGGAGCGTGTTCAGGTTGTGAAGGACAAGATGATCGAGCAGGCAACAACACTTGGCAGCTACAAGTTGGTTGTGCTTAAGGGTGAGTACAATGCCGACTTTGCAAAGAGCATCGCATTCCAGGTTCGCAACACAGTAAAGGAGAATCTTGTATTCGTTGGAGCAACTCAGAACGAAGGCAAGCCAACACTTACACTTGCAATCTCAGATGATCTTGTGGCAGCAGGCAAGAACGCAACAGCTATCGCACGTGACGCCGCTAAGGAGATCCAAGGTGGTGGTGGTGGTCAGCCATTCTTCGCACAGGCAGGTGGCAAGAAGGTTGACGGACTAAACGCCGCATTCGATAAGATCGTAGCAGCATTCAAATAAGAAGCTGACACATATTAATATAAAGAGCATCGTGAAGACGGTGCTCTTTTTTGTTACCATGTTTGATTAATCAATCTCCTTGCATACTAACAAGACTGATAAGCATATTGCACGACTTTAGTCAAGAACTCTTTGAATGAACATTTTGTTGGTTTTGTACCTTTCGACTTTATTTCAAATCTTGATTCCATTCTATTCCAACCTAAATCAATCTCCGTACAATCCAATGACATATAAATATCATAAAGTAACTTCAAGTCCATAAAATCTAAGCACAACGATGCAAGTGTCACACCACCTCTATACTTTTCAATTATTGCCATTTCTTCAGCGGAAATATCTTTGCTTTTGCCACTCGCCAACAAAAGAAGTGTATTGTCATCTACCTTTTCAGAGATAAATTTTATATGGCCCATGCTTAACATTCCGCCGTCAGGATACATGGCAGTTTCATAAGTCAAGCCATTCTCTTCTTTAGGTATCGCCCCAATAGGCAAAACGTTAAGGGTGACAGGCATTACTGTGCCTTCTCTTGGTATTGTGAACTTGACTTGAAAAGAAAACCTGCTCGGAACTTCAGGTTTATAACCGGCAAAAGACTCCAACCCAAAATCCTTTGGCATAATTGCTAGGACATTAACTTCGTCAACACCATCCCGCTTAGCAAAAACTTTACCGTAATCATTACAATCCCAAAAAGACGAAACTACATAAGTATATTTTCCGTTCGCATTTTTGAACGCGGCAGCCTCCTCTTTGCATCCGCATCCACAGGTTGGCCAACCTCCAGATGTTTTCACATATCCATTAGGAATGTCATATGAAATAGATCCATATTCTTTACCTTCTCCACTCCATGAATCGTAACAACCCTTGACCGCATTGAACAAACCTTCTTTCATTGTCTGAGCACTTGCAAAAGTTGCCATTCCAAGGAATAATAACGCTATAGTCTCTTTTTTCATCATGTTTGTATTATTTGTTTATGTTGGCAAATATACAAATTTATAATTCATAATGACATTATGGGTGTAATTTGACCGTTATTGAGTAGAGATTGTTCATTTATTTTACGACACATTTTACGGAAAATTTTACGTTTTCCAACATTCCTCAATAAAAAACCAAAAATTTTTCTTGCAGATCAAAATATCATTCGTAATTTTGCGAACATAAAACAATAAAGACAGATAATGGCAACATCAGATTACACGATAAAGCAGGAATTATTAGCAAAATTCGCGAAGGCTCTTGGTCATCCAGCAAGAATTGCGATTTGTGATTTCTTGGCAAAACAGGAGACTTGCTACTTCGGTGAGATCAACGAGGAGTTGCCAATAGCCAAAGCAACAGTGTCACAGCATCTCACTGCTTTGAAAGAGGCAGGCTTAATTCAGGGTGAGATTGAAGCTCCGAAAGTGAAATACTGCATCAACAAGGAGAACTGGCGTCTGGCTCGTGAACTGTTCGGTGAATTTCTTGGGCAATGCGTCTGCAAAACGGGAGGTAGCTGCTGTGAGAAATGACGTTGACGTTAACGCTGACGAAGACAAAACGAAAACGAAGACAAAACGAAAACAATTAACAATGGGGATTGATTTAATCCCTTTTATTTGACAAACAAAGTTCGTAGTTTTACGAATTACAAACAAATAAATTATAAAAATATGAAAGAGATTAAAGTTTTAGGTACAGGTTGCGCGGGATACAAAGCTTTGTACGCAACAGTTGAGAAGGTCGTTGCTGACCTTGGTATTAATGTCAGCCTTGTCAAGGAGGAGGACATCATGAACATCATGGCTTACAATGTGATGTCTCTGCCTGCATTGGTGATCGACGAAAAGGTTGTGGCTAAAGGCAAACTTTCGTACGATGAGGTAAAAACATTGTTGACTAAATAAGTTTCGACTATGAAGAAGACTCTTTTGATGTTTATGCTTGGCTTCAGCATGATGGCGACAGCTCAATCTTGCAGCAACAAACCATGTTGTGCCAACAAGAATAATGCGACTTGCCAGAATGCAGCGACGTCGATATCAAACGCAGAGCAAGTCGAAGTGATCTATTTCCATGGCAAACAGCGTTGTCCTACTTGTCTTGCTATCGAGTCGGAGACAAAAGCGTTGATGGAGGAAGATTTGGCTAAACAGGTAGAGGCAAATATTGTGAAGATGAGAGTGGTGGATTTCTCAACGGATGAAGGCAAAGAGATTGCGAAGAAGTATAAAGTATCTTTCTCTTCTTTGATTCTTGTGGCTAATCCAGGCAAGAATGAGACGGTGGAAAATCTGACAAACTTTGCATTCGCCAACGCAAGAAGCAACGCCACTGAGTTTAAGAAGGTTATTAGGGATAAAGTTTTGGCAGCTATCAAATAAAGTTGGCATCAATAAATGAGGATTGTTAAGGGCGGAACGCCCTAACCCACCCTATATCGCGAGCCCGCAAGGGCGAGCGTCTAAAATAGAAATATGTTATGGATTTTCTACAAAATCTTTTAGACAATAGTCAAGTGCCGGCATTCACAGCATTTCTGCTTGGTCTGCTCACAGCACTCAGTCCCTGCCCTCTTGCCACAAACATCACAGCTATCGGTTTCATATCGAAAGGTATTGAGAATCGTAAACGAGTGTTTTGGAGTGGCATTTTGTACACCATCGGTCGTACACTCGCCTACTCTATTCTTGGAGCCATACTTATTTATATCATCCGTAAAGGAGCCGATACGTTTGATCTCCAACAGAGTATCAGCGAATGGGGAGAACTGATTATCGGTCCGGCATTGCTGTTGATTGGAATATTGATGATTATCAGTGAGTTTGTCGACTTGGGAGGAAGATTCGGTTTTAATGGAGGAAGCTGGGCGGAAAAACTAAGCGGACCAATCGGAGCATTTATCCTCGGAGTGATGTTCGCACTAGCCTTTTGTCCATCGAGTGGACTACTCTACTT
The DNA here is from genome assembly GCA_024401565.1 of Paludibacteraceae bacterium. GTDB lineage: Bacteria > Bacteroidota > Bacteroidia > Bacteroidales > Paludibacteraceae > UBA1723. Next base: position 8,121 of record JAKSKU010000042.1, on the reverse strand, counting down.
CGGCATGTTAATTCCCATGTCGGCTACAGCTAATGGAGGATATCTATTGCCAGTGATATACGCCGTTGCCACAGCACTTCCGGTTTTGATAGTAGCTTGGCTTCTTGCCTTCAGTGTAAAATCGATCAGCTCGTTCTTGGGAAAAATATCCGTCATACAAAAATGGTTCAACCGCATAGTGGCTTTGGCATTCATCATCGTCGGATTAATTTATTGTTACACATTCTTTATCGCATAATTCTATGAAACGCATATTAGTGCTTTGCACTGGCAATCGTTGCAGAAGCCAGATGACACACGGAATATTAAAAAATATCGACTCTCAACTTGATGTCCACTCAGCTGGAATAAAACCAGCATCGGAGGTGCATCCACTTGGAATCAAGGTGATGGCAGAGATTGGCATCAACATCAGCAAACATTATCCAAAGCATGTCGAGCAATATCTTGGTCAGACGTGGGATTACGTGATCACCGTTTGTGGTGGAGCCAACGAAAACTGCCCCATCTTCATTGGCAAAGTTGGCAAACGACTCCATATCGGGTTCGACGATCCGGATGCTTTCAAGGGAACCGAGGAAGAGATTCTACCAGAATTCCGTCGCGTCAGAGATGAGATCAAGAAGAAAATGCAGGAATTCTACGATGCAGAAATTCAAAACTTGTAGAGACGCACGGACGTGCGTGTAACACCTTAGCAAAAAAAACAAGATATTTATAATTTAAAATTCATGATACAACAATTTGCAGATTGGTTAATATTCGATATAATCGGACTTGATGCGACGTCGAGGCTGGGAGAATCCATCAATTTCTTCGTCTACGATTCAATCAAGATCATCATATTGCTGTTTGGAATCAGCGTCGTCATGGGAATAATCAACGCATATTTTCCTATTGAGCGACTACGCAATTATCTGAGCACACACAAGATGTACGGATTCCAATACCTATTGGCAAGCATCTTCGGAGCCATCACACCATTCTGTTCATGCTCATCGATACCATTGTTTATCGGATTTGTGAAAGGAGGCATACCTCTTGGCGTCACCTTCGCCTTTCTCATCACGTCGCCCTTAGTCAACGAAGTGGCAGTGGCAATGTTTCTCGGAACATTCGGTGTTAAAGTCACAGCCATCTACGTGGCTTGTGGAATTCTTTTAGGAATGATTGGAGGAGTCCTTCTTGGAAAGATGAACCTTGAGCGTTACTTGTCACCTTGGATTATTCAGATGCAAAAAATGCAGATGGAGGCAGACGACGCTTATGAAAGCAACCATTTGACATTTATGCAACGTCTACCAGGAATAATAAAAGATGCGTTGGGAATTGTCAAAGGAGTATTGCTCTACGTCATCATAGGAATTGCAATCGGAGCCGGAATCCACGGTTATGTGCCAGAAGGATTCTTTACTGAGTTTATGCAGAAGGCAGGAATCTTCGGAGTGCCAGCCAGTGTGATTATAGCTATACCAATGTATTCCAACGCGGCAGGAATCGTGCCGGTGGTAGAAGTGTTTGTAGCAAAAGGCATTCCACTCGGCACCGCACTATCGTTTATGATGAGCGTCGTCGGGCTATCACTTCCAGAGGCAACCATGCTGAAGAAGATAATGACATGGAAACTGATTGGTATATTCTTCGGCACCGTCGCATTGATGATTATGATGCTCGGCTGGACATTCAATATTATATTATAATAATTTGGGAGACGACGTGTATATTCACGTCGTTTTTTAGGTTAGAAATACTCCATCTATTTATAATTGACTCTTTGAATTCCTAATAATCCTTAAAAAAACAGACAAATTACGAATTAAAAACAAATCAATCTAAAAAGTCACAATAAATATGACTAATTTTGCAAATTGAAAACTATAGGTGGATTTTTATACAAGACTGTCCAATCACTCTCTACTATCAGACGCCCTTGTGGGTTCAAGTTGGAGGATGAATAAGGCTATAGCCAAACGTTGTTTTTTAGCAACACTCATTTTGGGCAGGTCGCTATATAATCTCCTTATAGAATTATTGTTTTTAGGCCTATTTGTCCGAATAAAAAATAAAACAACTATATGAAATCACTATTGATGAGATTGGGTGTGGTTTGGATAATGCTAACAAGCCTTTTACCATCCCTATTCGCGCAAGGAGTACTGGTAATCGAGATTTCCGATACCCTAAACGCTCCATTGACAAATTTAAGTGTAAGAATCAGAAATGAGAAAGGAGAGATTCAGACTCTCAGAACTGACTCAGAAGGACGCGTCAGGGATGACGCCTTTCCGGTAGGCAACTACACCTACAGTTTCTATTATGGAGACCTAAACACAGGCTCATTCACTATAGAGTCTGGAAAACCGACATGGGTCAATCTAGACTACCGTCGTGTGGGCATCAACTTCAAGAATGAGAAGGGACTGCCTTCAAGCGGCAATTTCGTGACTTTATATAGAAGAGAATCAGACGGCACACGTACTTTGGTTGGTCAGAAGACATCCAATGAGAACGGAGCTGTGCTATTCGTTGTTCCAGAGGGCAACTACACATATGTGGCTGCAGACGGAGAACACAATATAGTTGTAAAAGACAAAAACATAAACACATCAGTATCTGTTTCCTCAAAACTTGTGACATACAAGACTTCATTCCAATTCGTTAAGGGAGGGAAACCGATCAGTGTGTATGCAAGAGACATCTCAGTACGCCAGATAGTGAACGGCAGTTCAAGTGATTTCGGAGTCGTATTGGCTCACGGAGAGACACAAGCGAGCAGCTATATCGAGTATGAGAAAACAGATGGGAAAATCTCTTGTCCAATTGGCGAATACGAATATTCTGTATACACTCGTGATTACGGAGTATTGACAGGATCATTCTTTGTGACTCAGCAGAACTCACAGACAAACAACGTCGTTAAGATCGAGATCCCTGAAAAAGAACCAGAGCAGGAGCTTTTGACTCCAGACACAGAGAAAGAGTTGGTAAACTTAAGCATCCATGTAGTCAACTGCGAAGATACTACACCAGTAAGAAATCTGGCATGCAGATATGCTGTTCCAGGAAGTTCAAGCAAATACACCACTACCGACGAAAATGGTTTAGGTGTATTCCAGGTCAACCCAGGAACTTACAGTGTTTCAATTCCTTCTGAGACAAAGTCAAATGTTGTTGTCTCAAAAGACACAACAATTGAATTCTGTATAAATCTAAAGCCAGTTGATCCAGAAGACCCAGATAGTTCCGACAACGAAGACCCTGTATTCCAGCAGGTTTATTTCCAGTTCTTCTACAAAGGTGCTGAAGTCTTCCCTCAGACTATCGACAGAATCTCTGTAAGCAAAATCGAAGGTGGCAGATATTTGAACTACGGCACAATGTTGCCGACAAAAGATTCTGTATCTAATTTGAACAAGTTCTCACAGCCAATTTTGACTACAGAAGGCAGATACTATTTCTCATTCCCAATGAATGAGTACAACTCTACTTACTACTCAAACAACTTTAACACAAGTAAGGACAAGGCTGTCGATACAGTCAAGATTGAGTTTGAGGAGAAGTATAAACTTGAAATCTTTGTGTTGCGCCACGACTCTACAAAGGCTAACGGAGAGTTCGCTGTATCGTACATTGACAAATACAAAACCACAAAGCGTACGAATGACGAAGGTTATTTGAGTTTGTTGTTGAACAAAGGCTCATTTACATTCTCCGCTATCGATCAGGAGAAGAGTTTGGAGCTTACAAAAGACACAACTCTATACTTCTTCATTCCTGAAAACCATACTCAGAACGTCTATTTCAAATTCTTGCATGACGGTGAGATCGTTTATCCTAGCGTGATGAATCTCACGTTCTACAAGAAAGACATTCTTAATCCACAGTATGCGTATATCTCATCTACTGAGCATATGAACTATGAAGGTCTAGGCCACAAGTTTGTGTTCGACAAGCCAGTGGAGTTGCCTACAGACACTTTCATCGCAAGCTACTACATCAACGACTATGACTATGATGGTCAGATGTACCATAAGTTCACAACAAACGCAATGTCGGAGAACGATACTTTGATCTACATTGTTGTCCCAGTAAAGAGAACTGTCGAGCTGCAGATCAAGGATGCCAACGGTTCTAACGTGCAAGGTGTGTTCGCCACAATCTACAAATACAATGAGGAAGGCGAGTTGATGACAGATACTGATTATGACGGTAACACTCATACAAGATTGATGTCCGACGCGACAGGTATCGTACGCGACCACTTAGTGCCAGGAAGATACCAGATCCGTATTTTGGATATTGTCAGAGACTTTGAGGTTTCAGACTACGATCTTCGCTTCACTATCCTTTCGGATGTGGACATGTTCAACGTGAAGTTCATAGTTCTTTACAGCGACGACCGTACTCCAGTACAGGGAATGAAGCTAGACGTAAAGAAGGGCAACGAGTTCTACAACAACGGTATCACAAACGATCTTGGAGAAATCAAGTTCCAGAGTGAGGCAGCCAACTACTCATATACTCTATACTACGGCAACGGACTTACAGGCAACTATAAGATCGTTGACAAAGATGAGACAATCGAGATCTTGGTAGACCGTCCTGTTCTTGTATCGTCTATCGCTCTAATCGGAGGTGAGCAGTGTTTGAAGTTTGGTGAATCAACTAAATTCACTCCTATCATCAATCCAAGCAACGCAACACAGAAGAACTTGGATTGGACAATCGACAACACTATCATTGCCAAGGTTGCAAGCGACGGCACATTGACAGCCAACACAATCGGAATCAGCGGAACAGTCACTCTGACAGCTAAAGCAAAAGACGAAAGCGGTGTCACTGCTTCAGTTGTGATCACAATCGGAGATGGCGACTGCTACAGAGCTTACACTTTGGCATTCGGCGACGGTTCAACAGAGATGCTACTTGACGACTACACATTCGACTTGGTGGCCACTCCAGCGATAAACAAATATACTTACTATGCTTACCAGACAAGCCAGGACGGTGTGAACTGGGTCACTGCGGCAGACATCACAGAAATGAACACTGTCACTTTGAACGCAGAAAAGTACATGGAAGGAACTCACTTGTTCCGCGCAATCGGAGCAGACGACGCTTACTCGCTTCTTAACATGCTTGACGGCATCACAGAGATCACTGATGAGAATCTGACTAACATCATCATCCTACGCAATCCAGAAAGAAACGGTCAGCCAATCGCAGATAAGATTGAGATTCCTACCGTCTTCACTCCACATGAAGTGAACGGAGCAAACGACGATTTCATGCCAGGCTATCCAGTAGTCATTTACAACCGTTTCGGAGATGTGATCTGCAAATCAGACAACGGATGGAATGGAAAATACAAAGGTGAGACTGCAGACGCAGGTGTTTACATCTACGTATTGACATTGAAAGACGGAAAAGAAGTAAAGGGAACTATCCAATTGTATAGAAAATAAGAATAAGTCAAAACGAAAATGAAAAAGAAAATTTCAGCCATTCTTCTTTTCACACCATGCTTTATGGCTGGTGCATTGGAAAGTTTGGAATGTAACTTCGTCAACAACTATATAAACGTGACAGGACATGAGTTCGTGTCACACTTGAACGACACCACAATCGTAATCAAGCGTTCTGACAGTCTGTTTGTTGCCAACACCGACAACATAAGCAAGGTGTACAACCTCAAGTACGACGAGAGCCTTACTTCGTTGAAGGCGGAAGGACAGATCGCATACGATGGCAAGGACACTTACTACTACACTAAAAATGGTAAGATGTATGTGTCAAAAATCAAGAAAGGCAAAATCGAGTCGACTGACCCTGCCGATATTCCAGGCACAATCATGGGCCGTGAGAAGTATGTCCATTCAGCACTTGTGTACGCAAGCTGGCACTACAAACCAGAAGATACCGTACGCGTAAGCAACCCAACTATTTCAAAGAATGGCAAACAGCTATTCTTCTCCGCTAACCTGAAAGGGTCAAAAGGCAGGGATATCTATTCTTCTGACATCAGAACCAACGGAACATTCACTCAGCCAAGAAAACTTGGAAAGAGCGTGAATTCTGACGGCGACGAAGATTTCCCATACATCCGTAAGGACGGACAAATCACATTCTGTTCGAACAGAAAGAACACATCCGCACCTACAGACAACGGCAATTACAATGTCTACATTTCTAAAACAAACACAACTCAAGCTCCAGAGTTGATGCAGAATTTTGTAAACAGAAACGCGCCAGAAATAGCAACAGTTATTCCGGCTCCTGTGGCTGACACAGTGGTGGCTGTTGTTCCGACTCCTGACACAATAAAGCTAGTTGAGAAAGACACATTGATGGCTGTGACTGAACGATACAAGAAAGTTGAGACAGTCGAGCCAGTTGAGAAGGAGATCAAATACGATGATGACTACGTGGATGAGCCAACAGAAAACGCAAAGATTCTTGAGGCTCTTGCTTACGATTCCGACACAACCAAGTATCCAATCACAGCAAAAGATTTGTCTACTGTGTTCCAAGACAACCAGGATGCAATGGTGATGGCATCTAAACACGTCGTTGCCGGCGTCGACAAACGAATCTTCTACTTTGATTACGACACTGACGTAATGAACAATAAAGATTACGAGAAGGATATCCAGTGTATCGTCGACTTCATCAATTTCTATCCAGGCAACGCATTCCTAATCATCGGTCATACCGACGAAAGAGGATCTCGCGAATACAACAACGCATTGAGCTTGAAAAGAGCAAAGAAAATCGAAAGTCTTCTTGCTCAGAGAGGTATATCTCGTTCGAGAATGTTCGTGATGGGTCTTGGAGAAGACCGCCCTGTGATCCGAAACGCGCAAACTGAGGAGCAGCATCAGAAGAACCGTCGCGTAGAGATTTTGAAAATGGAGTAAAAACAATTCGTAATGCTTAATTCGTAATTCATAATTAAGGGACAATGAAAAGAAATATATATATAAAGTTGTTGACGGTGCTTCTTGCTTTGATCAGTGTCAATTCATACGCACAGCAAGACCTGATGGTGTCGCAACAGATTTTTTCTCGTATGAACATCAACCCTGCCGGAACAGGTAACATGGAGCATTTTGACGCATTCTTGCTAGGAAGACTTCAATGGGCAGGTGTCGACAACACACCGAGAACAGGATTGCTTAACTTCGCGTACTACAACGAGAATCTTCGCTCTAGTATCGGTCTGTCTGCGAACTACGACAATCAGGGTATCGGCAACAGCCAGACTAACGTGCAGGCTGTATACGCTTACCATCTCGACTTGAATGAGAAATACATCTTGTCCATGGGATTGTCAGGTGGTCTTAACATCGGAAGTTTCGACCCATACGCCAACTCCATGAGAGACGAGGAGCCTGACTTCTCATCTTACGTCAAGGACAAGACAACAGAATTGTCACCCGACTTCAATTTCGGACTTGAGTTGACATCTAAAAATTGGATGATCGGTGTGTCAGCAGCTCACCTTTTGGAATCAAAACCAACTACATTCAAGAAGGGTCGCCACATCTACGCATACGCGCGCTGCTTAGTGCCACTAGGCGAAGTGCTTGACTTGGCTCCTATGGTATCTTACATTCATCAGAACCAGGTCAACGAAGGTGAAATCGGTGCGATGTTGTTTATCCAGAAAATGTTTTGGGGTGGAGCTACTTGGAAACCAGACTTCGGAAATTTCGGAGATCTATCATTGCTTGCTGTTGATTTAGGAGTTGATGTCAAATTTTTCCGCGTCGGCTACGCATACACATTCAACGTCGGAAAATACAACAATCTCCCTTCCAACACACACGAGTTGATGTTAAGCGTACACTTCTAATTCGAATTAAGAGTTAAAATGAATAATCAAATGGGATGTGCTCAAAAAGTGCATCCCATTTTTTTATAAACAGAGATAATACGTATCTTTGCTCACATTCATGAAAAACACATCTACAATGGGAAAATTACTACGATTTATTAAGACGCGAGGTCTCGCGTCTCTACGACAACTTGCATTCACATCTAACATTATATTCTTTTTCTCCGCATCAGCCCAAGGCATTGAGGATATGATGAAACCAGAGAAATGGCATGGCGACGGGA